>CAZQYB010000030.1:0-21106 GCA_964597535.1 uncultured Pirellulales bacterium
TGTTCATAGTTAATTGTTCATAGTTCATTGTTTTAACAGAGCTTACGTTCATTTGAGCGTCCAGCAAATTGGCTTTGTTTTGCATATTAATCGTCGCTCGTCTCTCCTGTCTTCTGTCTCCTGTCTCCTGTTCTAATTATACCATACTTCTACCAAAAGTTCAACGATTATCTAACAAAAGTCAACAAAAAAACGGCCAAAAAAGCACTTTTTTGGTCATCCTGAGCGCAGTTGAAGAATCTTATTTATCGGAGGTTTTGTATTCGCGACTTTCTTTTGAGAAGTTTTACCTATTTTACAATTCGGTACATTGTTTTATATCAATCGCTTCTACTATAATGCAGTATATATACTGCATTATAGTCTAGTACAACTATTGTATATTACTAAGCCCTTTATAAAAAAGAACTTAATACGAGAAAAATAAACAAGGGGGGAAATGAAACATAATTTGTGCAGGGTGTAGTATATATACTACACCCTGTTCGTTTCCCACCTTCTTTGGCAAAAACACACTCTAATAAACGATTAAAAGCCTAGAAATGCAATTTTATTTGACACTGCCCAGTTGCAACAGTATATATACTGTTGCAACAGGGCAGATAAATAATTTATTCTTAGCACCACTTATATAAAAAACAAGTTTGGCCGATAATTAAAGTGTACAATATACCCCATAAAGCAAAATAAGGCTTGGAATCATGGTAACTCGGTTGCAAATGCTTGAAGTGGCAAAGAGGGATGTCGTAGGATTCTTTGAGGAGTCCGAAAGGCAAGTGTTCGATCTATCGCAGATAACGGACATCATTAGCAAGAATGCAGGAAAATGGCGCTTACCACAAACCATTACTACGGCGGAGTTCTTAGCCTTCTTCACGGAGAGGACGAAATTAAGGGAGGTTAGGCTGAAATTTCGCCGTGCAATTATCAAGTACGTATGGGGTAACGTTCCGTTCTATGAGTTTCTACTTTCAATTAAAAGGGAGGCATACTTTTCACACTACACGGCAGTCTCCTTTCACAATCTGACAGATCAAATCCCTAAAACGGCATATGTCAACGTTGAGCAGAAACCTAACCCTTATCCGAAAGGAGAACTGGAGCAGGGTAGGATTGACTGGGCTTTTAAGAGGCCGACTAGAATATCGAAAAACTGCGCGAAATACAGGGGCTTTATGGTGTATCTGCTCGAAGGAATGTTTACTGCTAATTTAGGCGTTATAGAAATGAAGGGACCTGAGGGTGAGAACCTGCGCTTAACCAACCTTGAGCGGACCCTTATTGACATAACCGTAAGACCAGAATATTCAGGAGGCGTATACGAAGTTCTTAGAGCCTACCAATTTGCCAGAGACAAGGTATCCATAAACACGCTTGTTGCAACTCTCAAGAAACTAGGATACTTGTATCCTTATCACCAAGCTATCGGCTTCTATTTGGAAAGAGCTGGGGGTTATAGGGATTCGCAAATCAAGCTTCTGCGCAACTTCAATTTCGACTATGATTTTTACTTGGTGCACCAGATTAAGGAGCCAGCATATTCTAGCCGGTGGCGCCTATACTATCCGAAGGGCCTTGGCTAATTTGTCACATATCGTCACCACATAATCAAAGTAGAAATCAAACTCTTTCAACTTAACTTTAGGCTTAACCGTATTCACAACCTGCAAAAAGTCTGGCCTATGGAACTCCCTATAATTACATGCCTCCATGAGCAATTCTAGTCGACATTCTTTCGCCTTAAAAATGTTTCTCAATAGTTCCAGTGATTCTTCGTCCGTCAAATCGAGACCAAAATGTTTCACGGTGGTATATATATCAAAGAAATCCCGTGCTCGTGCTATTCCATCATGCGTACCTATAAAATTGCAATATTTGGGCATTTGTTGACAAATGGCTCGTAATTTCTCAAAGACTATCGCCTTAGGTGTATATAAATAAATGGTGTAATCATCAAGCTCCGCTTCTGTTTTAAAATGGCAATCTTCCCACTTGCTAATATCAACTCTAAAAGTCTTTCTAGAACCTGGGCCTATATCTATTGCACTCAACCTTAGTTGTTGAGAGTCTGCTATGTTCTTTATAAACGTATTCCTTTCGATAACCTTGAAGTTCAACTCGTATCCACCCCAAAACGGCGGAGTTTTTTCATTTCGTTCTTTTGGTCTTTCCTCAAAGTTTATGTCGAATACCTCATAACCATTTTCATTAAAGACTCTTTTTAGAGATGCCTCAAGTTTTAGACCTATGGACTGAACTTCATTCGGCTTGAACTCGGAAGGCATAGAGAAGTCCAAATCTAGGGACGCCCTAGATTCTACTTTGTACACAATGTCTAAAGCGTTCCCTCCTTTTAGAACTAGCCTTTCCATGAGATCATCGTCAGAAAACATTGCGATTATCGCCAGCTTCTTAATCTCATTTATTTTTTCCAAATCCATGTTAAATAACTATCTTATCAATTCAATTTTATTTTGAGATCTTAAGGACCAAGATATTTCAAAAACATCATCTTTTTATTATCAACAAAAATTGCAAAATCTCGAAAAATGGTTGTGACGCAAATAGCACTCTATGAAAAGCTCACAAACCCTGCGCAACATTGGCGAAGCACGGTCCTTATCTAACCAATACTTCCAAACCAAAATTGTAACCAAACTTCGCCCACCCATTTTACCTACAAATTCCGACAATTAAAACCACCTTTTAACGACAACTCTCTCGTACTAACTTGCGCCCTATTTTTTCGAGACCACTGTCAAGACACCATATATAACTAACCACAGCACGACAATCGCTACCAGCTTCCATACAAAACTCAAAGGCGTGACGCTAAACGGTACCGACCCTCTAATATATTTCTCATCGCTACTTTAAGAAATAACAATAACTTCCATACTTCCCAAAATCCGCAATTGCCGCCAAATCAGATTGGCGCATAAGTCAAAAGTGCACAAGTCACAAGCTAAGCTGACAGACGATTCGGGGAAGTTTTGCGCTCTTAGGTGTAGGCGTTCTTAACGCCATAAAATAGCACAAAAACAGCAAAAATCAAGGAAAAAAATGCAAGCATTTTTGGTGATTGGTTAATGGTAATTGGCCAGAGCCATCCCCAAGCACCGTAGGGCGTCCCCGAGGGACTGGCGCTTGAGGCTGCCACCCGCCGCGCATCGAGTATCGAAAATCGAGCATCGAGTCTTCAATCACTATTTGCTATACGCTAAACCCTATACCCAAAACCCTGTCTGCTTTCGCTATACGCTGATATGACAAAGGACCGCTAATGCCCAAAGCAAGTC
This sequence comes from uncultured Pirellulales bacterium, assembly GCA_964597535.1. Taxonomy (GTDB): domain Bacteria; phylum Planctomycetota; class Phycisphaerae; order Sedimentisphaerales; family Anaerobacaceae; genus CAZQYB01. The sequence goes on from CAZQYB010000030.1 coordinate 3,300, forward strand.
CTTTTTAGCCACGACCTTCGTTTCGTACTTTTCGTTTATCGGTATGAGGTGGACCTGCCTCTCGCTGCTTCTTATGAGTTTACAGGTAACGCCTATCTGATTTGCAACACGTGCAACGCCAATTTGCCCCTGTGCGGCCGGTACAGAAGCGCTTAATATCACAATATCGCCGTCGTTTATTCTCGGCGACATACTGTCGCCATCTACCTGCAGCGCAAAACTGTCGGGAAACAACTTATAAATCTCCTCGCATTCGATAAACTCAACTACCTGCTCATCTTCCTGTCCGCTGACTTGAATCAGATTGGCCTCAGCCCTTTTAATGCCATCCACCAAAGCCCGTACCTGCAAATCAATTGACACTGTCCTATCTACAACGGAACCAATAATCGCTTTGCCGATGTGTTTCTTCACCAGCTCATCAAGCTCAGTAATAGCCCGCTTCGGCTCAAGCAGAATAGTTTGGTCCCAGAAATGTATCATCCCCGCAGCGGTTCTTCCGAGCACCGGTATCCAGCCGGGCCGGTTTGATTTACGCGGCAGCATTTTCGACTGAAATTCTTTTTCAGCACTTTTTTTCTCATACAACAGTTCAAGAAAAGCCAAAACCGGCTCGCCCAACTCCGGATTGTCTGTGAGCAAATCGTCTAATTTTTGCAGCACTGCCCTGTTTGGCCCAAATGCGAATGTTTTTTCAGCGCTACTGCCCGTAAGCAGCCACTGCAAATCCGCCCCTGTAACTTCACATATTTTCACCAGAATTTCAATTGGGGCAACCCTGTTGCTTTCGTAATAGTTGTAAGTAGAAGCACTTATGCCCAGAGCCCGGGCGAATTTACTCCTGCCTCTGCTGCCGGCATATTGGTTACGCAGCAGCTTAACGCGCTCAATTATCGCTTTTTCGTCAAAAATTTTCATATTTCTACGTATTTACGAAAAATTACTTGCGTTTATTCGTAATCGCGTTAATATTTTCGGAAGTATCATCTATATCGCGATGAAGTTTAGATGCAAATGTGAATTTTGTCAATAAGGGGGTTACAAAGAAATGGCAAAATCTGCAAGAAAAAAAACGAAAAGAGCGGTTCCAGCAAAAAAAAAGGGGGAAACTGCCCGAGGCCAATCGAAAGCCGCTGAGTATGTTGGTTGTCTTCTGGAACTGCACAAATTGCAGGGGCTGCTTCTAACCCATCTGCGTAAGGAAATTTAGCGGAAGCCGGCAGGGGATTTTACGCAAACGCAAATGTTTTGGTCCCGATAAGTTCGTTCAGAGCATCAATTCCCGCATCAAGTGCGCGGGTTTTTGAAGCAAACGCACAGGTTTTTACGCAAATGCGTAAGTTTTTCGAAATAGGTACGCGAGTTAGTTGGACAAACTGCAAAAAATATCCAGAAACTAACGAAGACGCATAGCTTTTGAGTACGTTTTTGCTACCCCTTCGCGTGAATTGTTTGAGTTTGGTACTGCGTCGTGCATACCGCATATTGCCTGATGCAGAGCGGAAGCACATACTGAATTCGGGATTTGTAATGCACAATGTCCCTCTCACGAGCCACGATTCACGAGCTACGAATTAAGCCCCCGCCACAAAATTTTAGGCCTTGCTTTGAAAAATGCTCCTCCCAAATACAAGCCCATCACCATCCTTGCCTAACTTGACAGCAAGAACGTCGCCTAAATTGCCTGTTTTAGTAAGTATGAGAATAAAAAAGCCAGATTCTAACAACAACAGAATCTGGCTTCGGAGGAGGGTGATGAAAAGCTAATAAAATAATAGCTACTTAAAAACCGGTTATCTCCTTACAACCTCCCAATACTTATTTAATCGAATAACTAACGCAAATTTCTTTAACAAAATTCTGCAGAAACCTACACTTTTTTGACAAGGAATCAAGTTTTTTGTGCCAAAAATCTTAATTTTTTTTATTATTCTTCGAAAAACTGCCCAATTTGCGCGAAAAACCGATTTAGTTTACGCTTGATAAGCCAATTTTGTTCTCCTATCCTAACTAAAAAACTGTTATTTCTTTTCACATTCCCTTATAGAAAGGCACTTATGGACACGAAAGTAACAATTTCTCATCTGCGTACCGCCAGGCAGCAAAACCGTAGGATTGCCGCGGCAAACCGCTATGACTTTATGTTTAATGGAGTTTCTATGAGACACAGAATCCTCTTCGCACTTTTGGCATCCGCGTTAATCATCTCAGGCCTGAGCTGCCCATCTACAAAGATGGAGGTCGGCCAAGAAATAAAGCAAGTCCAGCTCACCTTTGAGCCCAGAAGCCATAGTCTGGATAATAACGACAACTTTTCGCCCGACGACCAATGGCTGGTTTACGACACACGTATCCCCCTGCCGGTACCTTCTGTTACCGAGGTAGGAGCCAACTCAAACATTGAGAAGGTGAACGTTAACACCGGTGAGATTGTGGTTTTGTATGAAACCGAGAATCAAACTAAATACGGCCCAGGTGTGGGGGCTGCAAGCTACCATCCCACAGAAAACAAGATTGTTTGTATGCATGGGCTTCTAAACTGCAATGCCGAACGCCCATACTGGTATTGGCGACGCACAGGGGTAATGTTCGATGAATCACGGCCGGGCAAACCTATCTTTCTCGATGCCCGCGACGTAACACCGCCGTTCACACCCGGCGCATTGAGAGGCGGCACACACCGCCACGAATGGAGCACCGACGGTCAATGGATAGGCTTTACATATAACGACGCAATTATGGCTCAGATTGAAAAGCGAACAGGCGTACGCGTAAATTTACGCACCGTTGGCGTCTCCACTTCTCTTCGACCAGTAAAGGTTGATAAAGACCCCGAAAGAGAAAACAACGATGGTATATGGTTCTCGGCACTTGTTGTTAAAGTGATACCGAACCCGAAGCCCGGTTCCGATGAAATCAGTCGTGCTTTCAGTGACGCCTGGGTCGGAACAAACGGCTATCGCAAGCCGGATGGGAGCCGACAGAGAGCAAGGGCCTTTCTCGGAAAACTCCGTACCAAAGAAGCAAAGGAACTGGTTGAAGTTTTTATCGTTGATATTCCCGATAGGATAGATGTGCCCGGTAATGATAGCCCGTTAGAAGGAACAGAAACCACAATGCCAATGCCGCCGAAGGGCACAAAACAGCGACGCCTGACATATACTGAGAATAGAAAATATCCCGGAGTTGTCACGGAGCCGAGGCATTGGGTCCGGTCTTCCTCAGATGGCAGTCGCATCAGCTACCTTGCGAAAGATGATAATGGTATCGTGCAGGTCTTCTTAATATCCCCGTTAGGCGGAGAACCGCTGCAGGTTACACACCACAATTCGCCGATACAAAGCACTGTACGCTGGAACCCAGATGGAAACGAAATTTGCTATGTCTGTGATAACAGCATTTATATCTGCGATGTCAGAGACGGTCCTTCTTTCGGAAGAACAAGGCGAATGACCCGAAGAACTAACCAGCCGCCGCTATGTCCCGTCTGGTCGCACGATGGTAAAACAATTGCATTCAACAGGTTCATTCCGCCGGAAGGCGTCCCCAAACGGACTAACGGCAGGAAATCATATAAGCAGATTTTCCTGCTAAAACTATAGCCGTCGTTACCTTAATAATGGTGTCACCCGCAAAGCAACCATAGAATAAACATTGCATTTTATACAAAGCGCCACTAAACTACGAGTTCGCTAAAATCGACAACCTGTCAAGACTGTACAAAGACAAAAAGTGTGCACATTCAAATTTAGAAAGGAAATGCTATGAAGGGTAAAGTTGTTCTGTTTGTCGTAGTATTTTGTCTTGTAGTAGGTGCTATTGGCTGTTCAACGCCCGCTCCTGTTAAACACGTTATTGTCTATAAGCAGCCGGGACGCTTTTGCGGATGGCCGGCTAATAATGGTATATGGAGATGGGATAACGAAATCGTTGTCGGTTTCCATCTCGACTATTATAAGGAAAGCAAGACAAGCCATTCTATCGACCGCGACAAGCCAGTGGAAAGAGTCTTGGCAAGAAGCCGGGACGGCGGCGAATCGTGGACGCTGGAAAGGCCGGATGGCTTAAACTCTAAAAAAGAAGCAGTTCAGTGCCCGGGCGGAATCAATTTCACTAATCCCAATTTTGCTATGACCTGCAGAAACTCGAAGTTTCACATTTCTTACGACCGCGGCAAAACCTGGCAGGACCATTACAAGCTGCCTGACTTTGGCCAAAAAAATATAATGGCGCGCACAGATTATATCGTCAATGGCAAAAGTGACTGTCTGGTTTTCCTGACCGCCTCCAAGACAAACGGTAAAGAGGGCAGGCCCTTTTGTGCCCGGACAACAGATGGCGGGCGAACATTAAACTTCGTATCCTGGATATCCCCGGAACCGCCTGGCTTTTCCATTATGCCCTCAACTGTTCGAATTTCCAAAAACCAGCTTATTTCGGCCATACGTCGGAAAGAAAAAGGCCTTGGGTTCATCGAGGTATATATTTCAAACAACAACGGCAAAAGCTGGGGAATCCTGAGCAGACCCGCAGCCACCGGAAGAAAAAACGGAAATCCACCCAGCATGGTTCGATTGCGGGATGGGCGAATAGTCGTAACCTACGGTTATCGCTCAAGCCCCCAGGGAACCAGGGCAAAGATTAGTCGAGATAACGGAAAAACATGGGCAGATGAAATCATTTTGCGACAGGACGGACGAACCTGGGATTTAGGATATCCCCAAACGATTCAAAGGCCGGATGGCAAACTCGTCACCATCTATTACTACACAACAGAGGAGAATCCGGAGCAGCATATAGCAGCCACAATTTGGGACCCGGATAAGTTTAAGTAAAAAGCTTAGTCGAAACTGTAGCAAGCGGAAAGGTAAAGTTTGGTCAGGTTCAATGATGTGAAAAGTAAAATCGTTTGTTCGCTTATCGCATCGTTCTTATTGACAGGCGCGGTTGCGCGCTGTCAGCAGAAAGAACAACAAACCGGCAATGAACCAGACCACTCCGACGTGCCCGGAGTCGTCATCGAGTACATCCCACCCCAGACCCGCAGATATGTGGGTTCTCCAAGCATAGCAGTTTTATCTAACGGACATTATGTCGCCTCGCATGACATTTTCGGAAACGTTGCCCAGCCCGTCACCCGTGTATTTTGTTCTACGGATTTCGGGAAAACATGGCGGCAGTTAACGGAGATTATGGGGCAATGGTGGTCAACGCTTTTTATGCACCGGGGCAAACTCTACATTATAGGCACCAGCAGAAAGCATGGTGACATTATCATCCGACGCTCAACAGACGGCGGAAAAACGTGGACAAATCCCGAGACTAAAAGCACCGGCCTTTTAGTCGAGGGCCGCTTCCATTGCGCCCCTGTGCCAGTGGTAGTCCACGAAGGCCGAATCTGGCGGGCCTTCGAGGTCGACGGAGGTCACTATCACTGGGAGGCTTTTGTCATGTCAGCGCTGGCCGGGACCGACCTGCTCAACGCCGATAATTGGCTTATGAGCAGTAAACTTCAGGTTGACAAACGGGCCAATATGTTTAAGTGGCTCGAGGGAAATGTTGTGGTCACTCCCGAGGGCAAGCTTGTCAATATGCTTCGCACTCAAAAGCCGGCGGGACGCGCAGCTATGACCCACATATCTGCCGACGGCAGAGAGTTGAGCTTTGATGCGGAAAAAGATATGGTCACCTTTCCGGGTGGAGCGAAGAAGTTCACGATTCGTTATGATGAGCTAACTGGTAAATACTGGAGCTTAGTAAACATTATTACCGACCCCGGCCCTCTGGAGGAACCCCCTCAGGACCACAGAAATACTCTGGCCCTGACGTGTTCGAAAGATTTGCGTAACTGGGAGATTCAGTACATTGTACTTAGTTTCAGGCAGGGTGAGCACCTGACGCGACAGAATAACAAGTTCGGCTTTCAGTACATCGACTGGCTGATTGAGGGCGATGACATCATCTTTGTTTCCCGAACGGCCTGGGGCTGGGACACGCCGCGTTCGCACGATGCCAATTACCTTACATTTCATCGAATATCAAATTTCCGCAAAAGGACCTTGAGTGACAAACCGTTGTACTCCGGCCCAAGCCTCTCCACGCGCAGGCTGGAGCGGGTCAAATACAACAACCCCGGACTGGTCGTTGACTTGGGCGTAGGGCTGTGGGCCTGGCCACTGCCGATGGATTATGACGGTGACGGCGACTATGACCTCGTCGTCTCCTGTCCCGACAAACCATATAACGGCACTTACTTCTTTGAGAATACGACCGACGATATGAAAATGCCGGTGTTCAAACCCGCTGTGAGAATCGGTAAGGGCTTCGGCAATATCCAAGTATCATACGTGGACGGCAAGCCGCGCGTGCTCAGACCCGCCAAAGAGCTTGTCCATTTTCAAAACAAAGACCAAGACTTCGAGAAAACAATCGAAATTTATTCAACAGGTAAAATTCACGAGGCCAAGGGACGCACCCGCGCCAACCAGTGGAAGTACTGCGATTACGATGGTGACGGCGACCCGGACTTAACTGTCGGCGTCGGAGACTGGGCCGAATACGGCTGGGACAACGCCTACGACAGCCAGGGCCAATGGACGCGCGGCCCACTTCACGGCTACGTATATTTGATACGCAACAACGGAAACACTAAATACCCAGTTTACGCCGGACCAGTGCGGATAACCGCCGCTGGAAAACCCGTCGATGTTTATGGTATGCCTACTCCTAATTTCGCGGATTTCGACGGTGACGGTGACCTCGATATCATCTGCGGCGAGTTCGTTGACAAGCTCACATACTTCGAGAACATCAGTACCAACACCGAACCCGAGTATGCCAAAGGTCGATTCCTCACTCATAACGGCCAGCCGCTTAAGATGGACCTGTGTATGATAGTCCCTGTGGCGCTCGATTGGGATAAGGATGGAGACATAGACCTCGTTGTGGGCGAGGAAGACGGCCGCGTCGCTTTGGTGGAAAATACCGACAAAGTGGTTGGTGGGCTGCCTCAGTTCCTGCCGCCTGTATTCTTCAAGCAACAGGCCGAAGACGTGAAGTTCGGCGCCCTGGTGACACCATACAGCTTCGATTGGGACGGTGACGGGGACGAGGACCTCATTTGCGGAAACACCGCGGGCTACATCGGTTTCATCGAAAATCTCGATGGCGGCCTCCCACCCAAATGGGCACCTCCGAAATACGTAAAGGCCAACGGTGAGGTAATTCGCATCCAGGCTGGATATAACGGCTCAATCCAGGGGCCGTGCGAAGCCAAGTGGGGTTACACAACGCTGAGCGTCGCAGACTGGGACCACGACAGCCTGCCCGACATCGTCATAAACTCCATCTGGGGCAAGGTTCTGTGGTATCGCAACGTCGGTACTCGCAAAAAACCAAAACTTGCAGCCGCCCAGCCAATTAAAGTCCAATGGCCTGACAAGCCACCCAAACCCGCCTGGACATGGTGGCAACTAAAAGGCAAGCAGCTTGCGACGCAGTGGCGAACCACACCGGTTGTCATTGACCTCAACAAGGATGGGTTGAATGATTTGGTTATGCTGGACCACGAAGGATACCTGGCGTTTTTCGAGCGCATCAAGGAAAACGGCAAACTGAAACTGCTGCCGGGTAAGCGCATTTTCAAAGACAAATACGGCCAGCCGTTGCGCCTCAACAAAAAAAATGCCGGCGGCAGCGGCCGACGAAAACTTTGCTTCGCGGACTGGGATTGCGACGGAAAGCTCGACCTTTTGCTCAATAGCCGCAACGTTCTCTTTTACCGTAATATATCCGGCACCGATGACAGTTACGTATTTGAAAAAGTAGGCCCGGTTGACGACCGCAGACTTGCCGGCCACACCACGAGCCCAACCGTGGTCGATTGGGACAGAAACGGCATTCCCGACCTGTTGGTCGGAGCTGAAGATGGCTTCCTCTACTATATGAGAAATCCACACGCCGATGCACTACGGGCTGTTCAAACCTTTTGAACTATATAACCGCAAGTAACAAACGTGGGCTTTGAAGTTTATTACTATCTTTCAGCCTTTTTTTGCCGCTTTTTTAGCGTTTTAGGCCTTGACAGGAATAGCTTACGGGCGTACTTTATTGCTGTTTGAAATAAAGGAATTGTTATAAGGAGACAGTAAAATGGGACGAAACGATGTGTCTGCAGAACAGGTGTCCTTTAATAAGGATATAGAAGGTATTGACCCTGATTCGGTGAGTAAAATCACGCTGGCCAGCGGGGCTGTTATGCCGGTAGCTGCGTTTGGTACATTTCATTCCGACTGGGCGCAGGAATATATGAAAGATGCAACAGTTGAAGCCATAAGGATTGGTTGCAGGCATATAGATACCGCAAGAGCATATGAAAATGAAGAGATTGTCGGTCAGGCTATTAAGGAGGCCATACAGAAAGGATATATTTCATCACCTGACGATTTGTTCATTACAGCAAAACTATGGAACGGTCATATGGCTAAAAAAGATGTTGAGCCGGCATTTAATGATACTCTTAGGGCCTTGGGTGTAGAAAAAGTAGATATGTATCTTAATCATTGGCCTTGGCCTAATGTGCATACGCCGGGTTGTGCAGGTGAACACCGCAATCCTGATGCTGTTCCATACATTCACGAAGCATTTATGGAGACCTGGGGCCAGATTGTTAAACTGAAAAAAGCGGGGAAGATTGTAAATATCGGTATTTCCAACCACACTGAGAAGACCCTGGATTTATTGCTTAGGGATACGGATGATTATTCACGTCCGGTACTCAATCAAACGGAGATGCATCCTCTTTTTCAACAAACCGAGCTTCGTAGATATATGCATTCTCGTGGCATTACATGCACCGGATATATGTCTCTTGGGTCTCCAAAGAGACCGGGACGTGATAGATTTAAGGAACACAGGGCAGACATGCTGGACCCGGTAATCCAGTCTATCGCTAAGGAAGCGGGAATCACACCGGCACAGGTTTGTTTGAACTGGGCATATCAGAGAGAAAACAAGACAGGCGGATATGTTGCAATGGCAACAAGAACAGACTGGATATTGGAAAATCTTAAAGCCGCAACAGAAGATATTCTAACTCCTGCTCAAATGTTAAAGATATCCGGTGATGGTACTTGTGAACTTCCTGGAATTGACGCTAATAACAGGCTTATCTGGGGACAGGTTTTCTTATGGCCGGAAGCTTTGGGAGATTGGAGAATACTGTGGAATGATAGTCAGGTATTCGAAAAAAGAGCCGATTATCAAAGATTCAAGAAATCATTCGCAGAACATTATAAAGTCTGGCAGGAGACTGCTGTTAGTGTACCTGACTAAGATAGTCCAAATTCCTGCGTGAGTGAATCCGGCAGTCTGGGCGTGGCGCCGTTTTGAGAACAAACGAAGCTGGCCACACGATTGGAATACTCATTAATCCGGTCCAGTGGCTTATCACACAGCAGGCCCAGAATCATCGCGGCGGTAAATGAATCTCCCGCTCCAACCGTATCAGCGACCTCGGCAGAAAAACCCTCGTGATTTGAATTTTCTCCCTGAGCATATAAGCGGCTGCCCTTCGCTCCTCTGGTCAGAGCAATCATACGAAGCCCATAGATGTCACTCAACTGCGAAAGAATATCGGTTTCCGACCCCATCAAACCCAGCAAATCCGCCACCACAGACAACTCCTCGTCATTAAGCTTCAAAACATTCGACAGTTCCAGCATTGTGCGAATAATCTCTTCGTTGAAGTAGGACTGGCGAAGATTTATATCAAAGACGCGAAGACAATCAGAATTTGCGGCCTGAAGGAAATCACGAACTGTCTTGCGAGAAATCTGCGAACGCTGACATAAAGAACCATAACATACCGCATCGGTTTGGCTCGCCAGCTCCAACAAACCTGAATTGGAGGCGATGTAGTCCCACGCCACATTTTTGTGAATGGTATAATTCGGTCTGCCATCTTCATCCAGCTCAACAGTAACCGTCCCCGTAGGATGATTCTCATCAACCTCAATATATTTGCAGTCCAGGCCCAGCTCTTTCAGTCGACTCATTATCTCTTTGCCCAATTCGTCATTGCCGATGCAACTGACAACAATTCCGTGCCCTCCCAACGCCTGCGCATGATACGCAAAGTTCGCTGGGGCGCCTCCGAGCTGCTTGCCGGCAGGCAGCATGTCCCAAAGAATCTCGCCCAAACCAACACAAATGTATCTTTGCTCCTCTTTAGTCACAGATTACCTCAATATTAATCACAATGCCGTCGTTATCATCTTCAAGTTCTGCTCGCAGTCTTATCAACTCAGCTTTGAGCTTTTTAACAACATCTGCATATGCAGGGTCATCATATACATTACTCATCTCCAGTGGGTCTTTCTGTAAATCAAAAAGCTCCCATTCCGGCGGCGTCGGTCCTCCTTTCGTCCCCTTAGCATTCAGTGGCAATCCGTAATAATAAATCAGCTTATAGCGTTTGGTCCGCACGCCGAAATGAGCAGCCACATTGAAGTGAGCGCCGTGCATCCAGTAACGGTAATACATAGATGCCCGCCAATCCTTTGGAGTACGTCCCCGCAATAAGGGCCTAATACTTCGTCCCTGCATATCCTTTGGGACACGAGCACCTGCATAATCCAGAAACGTCTCCGCAAAATCAACGTTCGTAACTATGTCATCGTTAACGCTGCTCGCCTTTATCTCTCGCGGATACCGAACCACAAATGGCACTCGAAGCGATTCCTCATACATAAACCGCTTGTCGTACAGCCCGTGTTCTCCAAGGAAAAACCCTTGGTCCGATGTATAGATAACGATTGTATCCTCCGCCAAACCGGACTCATCCAGGTAATCCAGCACCCGCCCAATATTGTCGTCGATGGACGCGACACAGCGAAGATACTTCTTCATATAAATCTGGTATTGCTGCGCTTTGCGAACCCAACCTTTTAAGTGCTTCGTCTCTTCTTCGAACTTCGTGTGTCTCATACCGATTTTTTGCGTCGCACGCTTAATCGCCTCACCGCGATTTGAGTAGTCGTCATACAATGTCTCCGGCTCAGGAATAGCAACGTCTTTGTAGAGGTCCGCGTATTTCGGGTCATACTCCCATTCATCGTGTGGCGCTTTGTGATGATAAAGCAGACAGAACGGCCTGTCTGAAGGCCTGTTCTTTAGAACATCCAGTGCCACATTGGTTATCACGTCGGTAACATAACCTTCGTAAACTTCGCCTCCTTTTCTCCCGTCCCGCCAACCCCTGCCCTTTTCCTTCATACGAGGGTTGAAATACAGTCCCTGCCCCGGCAGCACGTTGTAGTAATCAAATCCCGTCGGCTCGGTCTTCAAATGCCACTTACCAATCATCGCCGTATAGTATCCGGCTTTCTGCAAAAGTTTCGGAAACGTCTGCTGAGTCTTGTCGAAATTATCAGATAGGGTCAAGCATCCGTTCTTATAGCTGTACTTTCCCGTCAGTATCGTAGCCCGGCTCGGCGTGCAAATCGAATTCGTGCAAAAACAGTTATCAAATCGCATACCTTCATTCGCAATCCGGTCGATGTTAGGTGTCTTATTAAGTTTGCCTCCGTAACAACTTACCGCCGGCGCAGCATGGTCGTCAGACATTATAAACAATATGTTCGGCCGCCTCCGAGGCTTACTTTCACATCCCGGCACCGCTAGCGCAGCAGCACCCAGACCAATCGCCTTTAGAAACTCACGCCGAGACCTCCGCATTTCGCTCATGATTCTTCCCTTTCAGATTTTAAGCTTCATCATTTCAGGATAGGCATCGTCAGTGTCACGCAGTTCGTTCTTCAGCCGAACAAGCTCAGCCTCCAATTGTTTCCGAACCGTTGCATACGCAGGGGCATTATAAACATTCTCCATTTCCTGCGGGTCCTTCTGCAAGTCAAAAAGCTCCCATTCGGGTGGCGTTGGTTTCTCGACCGCATTCGCCTTGCCCAATGGCAGTCCGTAATAGAAAATCAATTTATATCGCCTGGTTCGCACGCCGTAATGGGCTGGTACACCGTGACAATCCAGATGCAGCCAGTACCGATAATACATTGACTTACGCCAATTAGATGGCGTCTTACTCGCCAGATTAGCACGAAAACTCACCCCCTGCATATCACCCGGAATACGCAACCGGGCATAATCAAGAAATGTCGGTGCAAAATCCACATTGATAATAATGTCATCATTAACACTGCCTGCCTTTATCTCGCGCGGATACCGCGCAACAAAAGGCATCCGCAGCGACTCCTCATACATAAACCGTTTATCATAGTAACCATGTTCGCCCAGAAAAAACCCTTGGTCAGAAGTGTAAATTACCACCGTGTCCCTGCTCAGATTCTCCTCGTCAAGAAAATCAAGTAGCCGTCCAACATTCTCGTCAACGGCAGCAACACAGCGAAGATAATCTTTGATATAAAGCTGATAAGCCCATCTGCGAAGTTCGTCTCGGCCCAAACCTTCAGGTCTTTCTTGCTTGACATCACGTTTTCCCATATCTTCGCCAATCTTGAGTTTAGCGTTAGCTGCAGCACGAGAGCGATTCTTGTAGTCGTCCAGCAGGTTGGCTGGCTCCGGCATTTCTACGTCTTTATACAAATCAGCGAACCGCTTCGCAGGTTGCCATGCACGATGAGGTGCTTTGAAGTGACACATCATAAAAAACGGTCTCTCCTTATCACGACCCCGAAGCCACTCCAATGACAAGTCTGTAATAACATCAGTTGAATGACGCCCTTCGTAAGTCTTGAGCCCCTTTTCCTGCCACCCCTTCTCTTTCAGTTTCGGACTGTGATACCGTCCCTGACCCGGCAGAACATTCCAGTAATCAAATCCCGTCGGGCCAGTCTTTAAATGCCACTTGCCCACCACCGCCGTCTGATACCCACTCCGCTGCAGCAGCTTGGCCACGTTTGGACACTGCGCGTTGATTCTCTCGCCGAATGTATAAACACCGTTCACATGGCTGTATTGACCCGTCAGGATGGCAGCCCGACTGGGCGTACAAATCGAATTAGTAACAAAGCAGTTCTCAAGTCGCATACCCTCGGCACCAATGCGGTCGATATTCGGCGTTCTTGCAACTTTGGACAATATCCCCCCATAGCAGCTAATCGCATTGCAGGCATGGTCATCCGACATAATGAATAAAATGTTCGGCCGCTTTCGGGGCTTACCCGTAAGCAAATGTGCAGCACTTTCACATCCCGGCACCGCCAGCGCCGACACACCCACGCCCACAGTTTTCAAAAAATCACGCCTGTCCATTACCCAACCTTTGCCACTCAAGCGCAAAGACAAAAAAGAATTTATATCAGCCGCGAATTAACACAAATAGACACGAATAAGAAAAAATTAGTGAAAATTCGTGAGCATTCGTGGCAAAAAATAAAAAGAGCATTCCTTTGTGACCTTGGGCCCAAGGACTTCGTGCCTTCGTGCTTTACCTAACCTTCTACAAATCAATCATAACCTTCAAAGTTTTATCGCCTTTTTCATCAATGAATTTATACGCTTCGGAATATTGCTCAAAAGCAAAATGTTTTGTCACCAGTGGTTTGGTTATAACGCTGCCGCTGGCAATCAACTCTACCGCCCTAACGTAGTCCTCGTGTTTGTACATCAAAGTCCCGATGATAGTCTGCTCCCTGTCGCCCACGATGGACATATCAATGCGAGGTTTCTCGCCAAACACACCTAAAACAACAATGCTGCCGCCCTTCTCAATATTCTGTACAGCAGCGTCCATCGTCGCTTCGGCCCCGACAGCTTCAAAAGCCACATCGAAACCCTCCTCGCCGAAGACACGCTCTGACGCTTCGGCCAATGATTCCTTACCAGCATTCGATGTATTTGGAATTCCGCACTTTTTTGCTATCTCCAGTCTGAAATCGCTCAGGTCAGTAATCAAAATCTTCTTTGCACCACGGCAGCGCACCAGTTGAGCGACCAAATTCCCGATGGGTCCCGCTCCCAGGACGGCCACGTTCTTACCCTTCAACTCTCCTCCTCGCCCTGTCGAGTGAACCCCCACCGCCGCTGGCTCCACCAATGCCCCCTGCTCAAAGCTCAGCGAATCCGGCAGCGGCACTATCTTGTCTTCGGTCGTAACAAAAAGATCCTGTGCGCAGCCCGGCGCCTGGAATCCCTCGACCTTCAACACATCACAAATGTTGTAATCGCCCCGCCGACAAGGGCCGCACTTGCCGCAAACAATCTGCGGCCTCGCTGTCGCCTTGTCCCCAACCTTGACCTTCGTAACTCCTTCGCCAATCGCTTCAACCTCGCCCGAGAACTCATGACCCTGAACCACAGGATAAGATGTAAACGGATGCTTACCGTGATTAACATGCACATCCGAGCCGCAAACTCCTATCTGCTTAACCCGCAAAAGTATCTGCCCCTTGCCGACTTTCGGTTCCGGTACGTCACCAAATTCGATTTTACCCGGTTCCGTCATAACTGCCTGTCTCATAACTTGCCCTCTTTCTCAACCATTTCGCACAAACAATTTTCTACTTGCCATAACACCAATTTCAAACCGTCACTAAAATTGATGGTCCGTTAATCCCCAACACCCGACAGTAAAATTCGCATCGGCTTTGTCGATTCCGCCTTAAACCAGACAATTAAATCACTGCCATCAAACGTACGCCGATGACCGAAACGAAATCGCTTACCGCATTTGATTTGCTTTCCGTCAATACTCAACGAAACGTCACGTTCGCCCCAGTTGTTAATAACAAACGCGGGATTGACTACCGGCGACTTCTCGCCGGCGACCAGCTCAAAACCAAGAACAGAATCCTGACTCGGCCTCCCGGCAGTAAGAATATACGCCCGCTGCGCGGGGTCATAACCCGAACTCTCGAAAGCGCCCTGCGTAATCTTTAGCTCCGCGGGCCACGACCAGGACCTGGCCAAGGGTGCCAACTCACCTCCACGTTTATCCGTCATACCATGAAGCATAATCTTGGTCATTGTATTTTCCGTAAGGCAATACTGCTTCCAATATATGTGAGTCAGGGACGAATGCGCCGCACGGTCCGCAGCCATCGCATATCGCCCGTCCGATGGATTCTGCGACGTCGGCCAATGGTTCCACCACGGAAATATGCTTACCTCCCGCCGAATTTCACCCCCATATCTACCAAAACGAGGATTGTCCTGCGCCCGAATAATCGCAAAAGGCCTGTACTGAGACTTCGTATTGACCAGATGGATGTTGGCATTTGCCGGTTTGTCCACTCGCCGAGGCGGACCCTCTGCCCACGAGTAAGTGTGACTTTCACCGTTCATATTTGCCAGCGTCAGTGCCTCAGTCTCAAGTACACCTTCCGGATGCTGGCCCGGGCCCAAAACAATAATCCCTTCCTGCCACTCGTGCGGCTCCGCGGGCTGCGAACTGTGAAGAATAATCTCCCTTACTCCCACCCCATCAGGATATATAGTATAAATCTCATCCGTCCAGTCGCCCCAGCCGGTATTCTCATCCACACGTGCAAAATTATAATTGTTGTCCACCAGCGCGTAACGCCAATGAATAACAACCCGCGCATCAGTACTCTCAACTATCCTGACATTGGAATAGCGGCATTGTTTGTCCGACATCGGCTCCGCGCAGCCTACCGCACCATGTCCCCACGTCTCGGTGAATTCGTTGTCGTACCAGATTCCATTTTCCGTCACCCAGTGGGGAATATAACTGGTGCCGCGCCAGAAAACAAATCGATACGGTGCCTCATCAAACCGCAAAACGACGTCCGCATAATCACCGACGCGCCAAAGAGCATCCCAGCCCTCATAGTATTTGAGCTTCGTATAGAAAGCACCGAAAGGCCCCGTCCCAGCCGGTCCTGCCGGCAGCACCCGCATCGGAAGGTCCGGCTCTTTTCTCGGCCGATTCCCAGCCGCACGCCTCGCAATCTCATCCGCACCAAAAGTGCCATCGATAACCCTTAACTCATCAATTACGCCGTCAAAGAATATGTCGGTGACCATATGGGAATCCTTACGCACACCCCCGGTCGGTTTGACCTTCTCAGGATACTTACCTATATACATAGGCGCCACACTCGCCGCCGTCATATAACCCTTTTTCTCAAGCTTTCCCACCTGCTCACCGTTGATATAGATGCTCACACCCTTCTCAGGGTCAAGGACCCCCGCGATATGGTACCACTTACGCAGTTCGAGTTTTGCCTCCGAAGTTAACTCCTCCCACTGCCCGTCAACCGCTATATGCATCCCCACCTGCCCCTTATCGCCAATACCCAGATACACCCCCTTCCGGCTGTGGTAATGGCAGATAATTGGGCACCAATTCAGCGGGTATGCCCCCAGCGCCACCCACGCTTCAATTGTAAAGGCATTGGGAAATCGCAAAGTCTTCTCTGACTCACGCATAACGTAAGAGGTCAATCCGTCGAGTTTCAGACCCTTGCCCAATACCCCTTCCACCAACTTATAATTGCCTACAATTACATCCGCGTCACCGCTGATACTCTCTACAGTCTTGCCGTCTGTAACAGCATCAAATTTCCACCACGCAATCACATCACCGTCGGCAGCAAAACTCGCCGCTGTCGCAAGCTGACTCAGAACAATACAAAAAACCAACACTTTCGCAATTCTCATCCCAAGTCTCCTCTCACCTTTCCCAGATTCCGTCTTATGAATACACCCCACACTCCTGCAGCGTCTCCCACCACGCCATAATATTCTCCGGCGGAACCGCACCCTGAATAACGTGGATAGGCGCAAAAATAAAACCACCGCCCGGCGCCAAATCCTCGATTCTCCTGTTCGTCTCGTCCCTTACCTGCTGGGGCGTTCCGAAAGGCAGCACAAATTGCGTATCGCAACTGCCACCCCAAATGGTAAGGTCCTTTCCATACTCTTTTTTGAACTTTTTCGTATCACCCATTCCCACACAGTTTACCTGCCAGGGGTTCATAATGTCAACACCGGCCTCAATCAGCAGGTCAAGCGTCTCCCAAATCGCCCCATCATTATGGAAAAATATGTATACTTTCGACTTTGCTTTTTTCTTGATAAATTCAAACAGCTTTCTGTGATAAGGCCAAATCATCTCCTTATAAAGTTCCAGTGAAACCAGCAATCCTCTCTGTGAACCCAGGTCGTCCGCCGTCGAGACAACCAATACGTTTTCACCCACAGTCTCAAGGGCCTTCTCCCAGTACCGCATCTTTATCTCCAACATCTTACTCATAACCGCGTGAACCAGCTTCTTGTTAAGTATCATATCGGAGTAAAATTTTTCGTACCCTGTCATCCACATAGCCGTCTCCCACATCCCTGAATTCATCCTGCCGAGCACGTACGCCTTTTTCTCGTCATAGACAATCTGGTCAGCTTTGGTTTTAAGATTCACATACCTTGCCGGGTCAAGCGGGTCAGGCCACGGATAATCCTCCACATCTTTAACGGTCTGAGCGTCTTTGAGCGGGCTGTGATACAAATCATAATAATGCCCGCCCTCGGCCGGCATTTGCCAGCCCATGCCAAACTCATCAATCAACCTATAATAGTCACCCTGTCGACCCAAATCTTTGGCAAGGCCCATCTTCGATGCCGGCTCAGGTGACACATTCTTAATATCAATCTTCAGCCTTTCAATAATCTCCCCACCTGTGTCAGCCATCTGCGTAATCCTGTCACGTACCTTAACCTCCTCGGATAAACCAAGATGTTTCCGCAAACTGCGCAGAGCATTCACATTTATACCGGTAACCATTGTCCCCCCGATATCGAAAGGAATGCGGTCG
>CAZQYB010000031.1:0-20482 GCA_964597535.1 uncultured Pirellulales bacterium
GCAAGCAACCTGCCGAACGGGTCGGTATTGTTTCCTGCAATCTCCAGCCCGCAGCCAATAATAATCACATACAGGCCCAGCAGGACCAGGCAGCCAACGAAGCCCCATTGATGCGCAATAATGGCGAATATGAAGTCATTGTGTCTTGCCGGCAGAAAATTGTATTTGATGAAGGGCCCCTGTCGAAAGCCGTATCCTCGCAGTTCGCCGGAGGCAACCGCAAGTTTCGAGCGCATCAGGTGATAGCCCCAGTCATCATTCCACTGCTTTTTGCTGAACTCTTCACCAACCAGAATCTTGCCCAGTATTGGGTACCGCTGGGCTTTCGCCTGGAACCATTCGTTTTGCAGCAGCACGCTGCTTATTCGCGTTCGCTGGTAAGGCCTTATCTTGTGCCACAACAGCGGACTGATTAGAAGTGACATAAGTATTATGATAAGTAGATGCTTGACCCTTGCGCCTGCCACAAAAAGCATAACAAAGAAAATCGGCATCATCAGCATCACGGTGCCCAAATCCGGTTCGAGAACGATTAAAGCCATTGGCAGCAGCGTCAGGACAAAAGGGCCGACGAGGGCGCTGAAATTGCGGTAGTTGCTGCGATAACGCAGGTACCACGCCAGGGCCAGGATATACGCCAGCTTGCAGAATTCTGAAGGCTGCACGGCCGGCAGGTCCCGGCCGGCTATGCTGAATCTAATCCATCTACGCGCACCATTCGGCACAAATGGAATATCTACGACCTTGTCAAGCAGCAGAACGCCCAGAAGCAGCAGCACGAAGGCGTATATCCAATAGCTAACGGCGCCGAACCGGCGGTAATTGACCAGGTTAGCTGCGATAAAGCCGACAACCCCGACTACCATAAAGACAAGCTGTTTTTTCCATAGTTCGCCCAATTGGCTGGCCTGACCCGCAGGGCTGTACTCCGCAGGATGGCTGGCCGAATAGATGGCTGCTATACCAACCGCAACCAGACCTAAAACGGCCGCCAGCAGCACGAACCTCACAACTATAAGTCGTCCTTTGAGAAAGTTGTGCATAAACGCGAAAATAACAAAAACCAGCCAGAATTGCATATACGAACTGAAAAATCGCAAAAAAAATCACTTTTTTTTGCAGCGATATGCAGGGCGGCGATGAGGTAGGACCGACCAAAAAGGGCCAAATAAGCCATTTTACCCCAATTAACAGCCCAAAAGTGCGTCCGGTCATTATTATTTATTCCTGATTATTGTGCTCTGATTTTTTTATTTTTTTCGCTTTTTTTGCATTTTTCTCCTTGATTTCCGCTGGGGCTTATGATAATATGCAGTTACCTTCACCAACAGTAACCAAGTGTGTTATGGTCGTTTTAACACATGTTTTTCGCCAATCGGCGAGAAAGGAGGAGCACGGAGGAGTAGATAAGTATTACTTTCTCAAAACGGCCATTCCTGCCGGCCGAGATGCTATGTTCAAAAAGCAATATCGCTATATTGAACAGGCGTAACTAAATGACAGATTATTTTTATTTGGGCAGGAGCAAAATGTTACAGTAGGACCAAGATTGTGCAGAGTGTGTGACTCTGCGAAAGAGAAAAGAAGAAAGGAAGGTTGAATTATGAAAAAGATTATTTTTGTTTTGGTAGTGCTTATGCTTACCACATCGGTATGGGCAGGCGAAGTGCTGATTACCTGTGCACAGGACGCCCCTGGTGACCCGAATGTAACCATCGGCTATGTGAATACCACAGGCCAGCCGGTCCGGGCGTTTGCTCTGAACATCACCGTTGATGGCGGGGCAACGATTTCGGCCGTAGAGTGCCTGAACTCTGACTACTACATTTATCCCGGCAGCATCGATATTGATGATGGCGAAGTAGAGGAAGGTGGCTGGGGTTCATGTGTTTGTGATGCCGGCGACTATGACGATACGCTGCCTGGCCTTGACTCGAATGGTGTTACCATCGAGATGGC
Organism: uncultured Pirellulales bacterium; assembly: GCA_964597535.1. Classification (GTDB taxonomy): domain Bacteria; phylum Planctomycetota; class Phycisphaerae; order Sedimentisphaerales; family Anaerobacaceae; genus CAZQYB01. Next base: position 1,960 of record CAZQYB010000031.1, read on the forward strand.
ATCGCTCTATGCCGCTACTGACCCTGAGCATACCACTGCACCGGCGGACAGCGGCGACCTGCTGAAGATAAAGGTCAGCGGCGCGTGTTGTATCACTATCGAAGGGAACGTGCTCCGTGGCAAGGTGGTTCTGGAAGATGCTACTTCGGTTGACCCCAATGCACCCGGCTGCTGTGCAACCGGCTTCGATCCTTATGTAGACACCTGTTGGAGTGCTATTCAGTGTCCCGGACAGGCATCGGGAGACGCTACCTGCGATGGTAATGTCAATGCTGTAGACCTGTTCAAGCTAAAGCAAAGCTGGTTGAAAAAGTTTGGTGATGTTGGGTATAACTGCTGCGCTAACTTCAATCATGATTCATTTGGTGTTAACGCGGTTGACCTGTTCATCCTCAAACAGAACTGGCTTAGCAGTGGTTTGGGCGGCGACCTGACCCAGGCTTGTCCTGCTACAGAGCCCTAAGAGTAAGGTTGTGTGAAAAAGAGTTTTTGATGTATATTGTGATTTAATTGGAAGGAGTGTACGATGAAAAAACTATTAGTTTTGTTAGTAATGTTAGGTTTGTGCAATGTTGCCCTTGCAACACTGGCAATTCAGCCGGTTGCGAGCGGAACGACGGACACGGAGATTTGGGTGCAGCCGTCGGATATTTTCTATATCGACTTGGTCTGGATCAACGATGAACCAGGTTATGGCCCTCCGGGTGAGCTTTCTGCAGCCGATATTGAGGTCTGGATCGTGGGACCTGCCAGTATCGTTGATGTTGATACACTGACGTTCAACCCTGATTACATGGGCGCCGCCGGTGTCTTCAACGGCACTTACGCGATAGCGGGCGGCATTGGCCTCTCGGTAACATCGTGGAGTGCTGGCGCCGATCCGGGTGAGGTCATTATTGACCACATCGGCATTCACTGCGATGACCTTGGTGATGTGACCATCTGGACCAGTGTATCAGGCGCGGTGCAGGGTATGTCGATTGTCGACTGGGCCTATCCGCTCGACCCAGGCGCGGGTGGACCTGGTGTCGACCCGACCTATACGATGATTGTGCATCAGATTCCTGAGCCGATGACCATTGCGTTACTCGGCCTGGGCGGATTGTTCCTGCTGCGTCGTCGCAAATAAGACGAAGCTAAGGTCAAATTAGTTCCTAAAGAGGCAAGTCTTTCTGACTTGCCTCTTTTTTTGTTTTGTTTAGATACCGGTTACGTTATAATTTATAAGGAAGTAAGGAACTTTTATTGATGTTTGAATAAAATAATAGAACAGACATATTGTCCCTCCTGCGCAAGCAGGAGTCCAGAAAATGCTGATAAAACGGCTGGATTCCCGCTTTCGCGGGAATGACATATTTGCTTTGTTTGTACGGGAATGTTCCATTTAATATTCAAAGGCTCACAGAATGGATAAAAGGGCAGTTTTAGATATTATATCCAGATTTAGCAAAGCCATTGAGTCCAGGGGGATAAGGATAGATAAATTGATACTTTTTGGTTCTTATGCCACGGGCGGATACCGACAAGACAGCGATATTGACATAGTCGTTATCTCCCGGGACTTCGATGATAAAGATTATTGGGAAAGAATAGATATACTTTCCAGTGCCATTTACCAGGTATTTGAACCGATAGAGGCGGTAGCTATGAGCCTTGAGGAATGGGAAAGCGGTCAGTCTCTGATTGTCGATTATGCTAAAAATGGCCGGGTGCTTTACGGGTAGATAAAAAATCGGCCGATACAGGGAGTCGGATTATGAAGCAGTTATTGGCATTAGCCGGGTGTGCAATTATCCTGTCCACCATAGCGGGCTGTCAAAACGCTGACAGAGGCGTCGACGTAATCATTGAAGGGGGTGGAAAGTTCCCGCACTCTCTTGTCGGCACGTGGAAAGCTGACGAGAGCGGCTGGGAGTTCGTTTTTGAGCGGGACGGCACAATCTCCTCAGCGGTAATTGACGCCGGTATGGTTAGAGTAACGCCGGGCAAGAAAGTCGCCACCGTAGAGTTGAAGGAGGGAGGCAAAGGCACTTACAAGCTCGGACAATGGACAGTTCAATACTCACCACACAGTCGTGAATTAGCCGTAGAGGTCGTGGTGGATTATTTCCACTTAGATATGAAGACTTTTGGATTGAAGGGGCACAGCACCGACTGGTTTGTGGGCACTGTCTCAGAGGACGGGCAAAGGTGGGAGGCCGAATGGTTTACTTTTCCGAAATATATCGCATTGACGCCGGAGCCGGGCGAGCTTGCTGATGATCCGAATCTAAACCCTGTAGCCACTCTCGTCTTCCAGAAACAGTAGCCGGCGAATCAACCTTTATCAGTAATCGTAAAACCGAATACCGTCTTTATCTGTACCCGGCCAGTCCAGCCGGATTTGCTTCGTCAATGGTTTATATACCCACCCAAAGCCGCCCGTTGCCTCTGCCGGTAATTGCTCGGCATTACCTAAGAACTTGATTGTCTTAAGGTCGTTAAAGGGATTCACCGGCAGTTCGGATAAGTAGTGTTCTCGTTTTACCATTTGAAACAGGAATACTGCAAAGCCGGGATTTTGTGTGGTGTTGTCGTTTGGGTATCCCGGCGGCACATCGCCGTGCCGGGCAGCATAAACTTCAATCTGCTGACGCAAAATTCGCAGATTGTCCTTGGCGGCCGCCTCCCTGGCCTCCTGTGAATGGGACTGAAATTCCGGCAAAACAATAGCTGCCAGTATCCCCAGAATGGCAACCACTATCAGAATCTCGACAAGCGAAAATCCTCTCTTCATCTTTGGGTCTCAATCTGCCTTTTACCTTTTTACTCCTACGCATTTTTATATCGTCTAAAGAAAGAGTGCACTTTGGGTGAAAAGTGTTATAGGACTTCAGCCGGGCAAAAAGTGGCTGCCGACTATGTACGGTTATTGAGTTCCTTCCAGCCAGTTGGACGTGAAGGCCTCTAAGTCACGCCAATCAATATAGTCGTTGGCAGGAATGCCAATGTCGCAGCAGGGATTCCATTGGCCATCTCCCGGTTCTGTCAGCCAGGCCAATGCGAATATAGCAAAGTCAACTATGTTCACCGATAGATCGCAATCGAAGTCACCAACGTAACCGACCTCATAGACGCCCATGTCCACAATGGCCGTGCAGTTACAATCGCCATCTATGAACCTCGGATTGCCGTCGAGGTCCACAATGTCATCAGGAACCAAATTGTTATCGCCTGCGTCAATACAAGGTGAATCCGGATGTAAATGGTAATCGCCCGGTGCGAAGAAGTCATCGTTCGCATCGGCAGGTGTGTTTGCATCGTCCCAGTAGCCTGGGTCAACGAAGTTGGGGTCAACACTTACATTGCCGTTGATTCCCGTTTGGTCGGCCAAAGAACCCCCGTAGTTACCAGCTTCATTGGCCCAAACGTCATTATGGACTATCATTAAATCGGAAATATGGCAAGGGTCGGGGTCAGTATACAAACCATACCCATCCAGATTGAAGGCCACAATATTATTGCTTATATTTGCATCTGCCTGGAAGAAGTAGACTCCCGCACCTTGGTTGGCATCATTTGCCACGATCGTGTTGTTGACGATTTGCGCTTCAACGACACAAATATCCAAACCGGCACCAATAGGAGCCTGATTGGCCACGACCAGATTGTTGTATATGTCCGTTGGACCATCAGCACAGGAGATTGCCCCCCCGTAGTCAGAAGCGACATTGTCCCGAATTGTGTTGCCGACAACAGTGGTTATGCTCGTTTGTGAGACCATTTGACATCGCAGGCCTGCCCCCACACGGGCGGTGTTGTTCGCAATTAGGTTGTTTCGGATTGTGACGGCACTGGCAGTATCTGCGAACATGCCTCCCCCAAAACGCGCATGGTTATCTTTTACAATATTGTCTTCGAAGAGACATTGGGCATTCGAACTCCAAAAATAAACCCCACCCCCTTTATAAGTAGGAGATTCATTATTTCTGATGATGTTTCTTCTAATGATTGGGCTGTAGTAACATAATACTCCTGCCCCTTGGCTTGAGATGCCATTTGTAATGGTAAATCCCTCAAGAACTGTGTTGGAATCAACATCCTGCTCAATCGTAACAGCTCTGCCCTGATGGTTGGCATCTATTATAGTTCTCTCGACACATCCCCAGTCATTTGGCTCAATCGAGCGAAGAACGATATTTTTTGTGCCGAATGTTATTTTTTCGTAGTATCGACCAGGCGTAACTACTATCGTGTCGCCGTCATTGGCGTCGTCGATTGCCTCTTGTATGCCCGCATATTGTGTCCCCTTCGTTGTATTCCACACCGGCCTGGCCTCATCCACTCCAATATCAATATATTGTCCTAAAACCCGGCTGTCGCCCTCAAAATCTGCTTCACCGGGAAGTGGAGCGTAATTTGGGTCTCCTGCATTGATGCACGGACTGTTTACTGCCAGGTGATAGTCGCCACCCTCGGCATCGGCGAAGACAGGGCTCGCTGATATATTGCCGTTGAGGCCTGCCTGGTCTCCTATATCGGGATGGTAATTTCCCATCGGGTGATTCCAGATGTCATTGAAGCGAATTGTAGGTTCTGACGGTGTGCACCCATCGTGAATATAGATACCATAACCATCCCCATTGGAGCTTACAATGTTATGCTCTATCAATGGCGAGGCACCGTATTCAAGATGTATGCCCCCGGAATATATACCTGCTGTATTATTTGCGATTGTGTTGTGTATAATGTCGGGTGCGGTTCCGACACAAAGAACGCCGGCCCCGTCAAAATTATCTGCGATAAGATTCGTGGAGATTTCCGGCTTACTGTTCCACATCACCGCAATACCTGCCCCTTTGCTGGAGGTATTGTAACGGATGGTATTGAGCTTGACGGTGGGGTTTGAGTAGTAATAAATATAAATACCGCCGCCGCCGAAACTACCCACACCGTTGTACTCAATTGTGTTGTTAATTACATCCGGCGACGATGTATATGTTATATGAATACCGCATCCGAGCATTGAATCGTTGCTGATGATTCGGTTGCCTTCGATAAGGCCGTTACTCCACTGACGCAGATGAATTCCACCGCCGTATACATAGGCGCGGTTATCCTCTATTAGGTTGCCGGTTATAATTGCGTCGCAGCCCTGAAAACCCACAATCGCCCCGCCGTCGCCGTGGTCATAGGCCGGGTAATTAGCGTCTGGAGGTGCAAAATTATGGTCTGTGATGGCAGAATTATCGATGAATGTATTATCAGTAATGACCGGACTGATGTGCACTGAAGGATTTGAAGGGTTGTTCGGGTTTACGGGGTCGCCATAGACATAAATGCCTCCGCCCTGGCCGGCGATATTGCCGGTAAAAACATTTTTGCTGATGGTCGGTGCCGACATATTGTAGCAAACTACACCTCCCCCGCAGCGGTTCCAGCGAAGGCCCTTGAATTCCCAGGATACAGCCAGCCAGGAGCCGGTCCCGCCGGTTATCGTAAAACCTGCCAGAGTCGAATTATTGTCTTCGCCGGTGCGGAAAGTTACCACTGACCCTTGATTCTGGTCATCCGGCTGATTGCCGTCAATTATTGTCGCCGCGACAACATCAGGGTCGTTCGGGTCAACGGACCGCACCGTGATAGCTTTTCCCAGAAAGTCGATATTCTCCGGATACGTACCGGCGGAAACAATAACAACGTCACCGTCATTAGCATCGTCAATCGCTGACTGGATGCTGTTGTAATCTCCGGGCCGAACCTGTAATTCCTGCCCCCAGACTGCCGAGCAGCACAAAAGAAATGCCGCAATTAGCAAAAAACTCTTCATCAAACCGCCTCCGAGAGTTTAGTCCCAGCCGTTCATAACAAATTATTATAACAAAAAAAGCCCGCTAAATCCAGGATTTCCTTCTCTGCCGGCAGTGTAAATTTCGGCTGTATGAACTCCCGCCGAAAAAACGCACGAACTCAGTTTTACCAGAAAAGCATATTATGGGACGAACCCTCTGTCCCGAAGAAAAACAGTCCCCACAATAAATGATAAATACTGCAAAAATATTTGGTTGAGACCTGGCTTTAGACTAAAATTACGAGTCTGTTAAGCAGGCAGTGATTTATAAAAACAAAACTTCTCATTCTGCCGTTAGGCTCATCTCTTTCCATCTCGCAGGTATTCTTACTGCCCTGCTGTATCTTTTTACTAACTCTAATTCGTACTCATATACGTATCTTCGTTCGTAATTATCGAACTTGGAAAAATCGAAGTGAATCAGGGCCGAAGAAGGATAAAAATCTACTATACAATACCATGTCCCCAGACGGGGAACATACTTATAATTAGACTGCATCATTATGCCCTGCTTATCATCGAGCATCTTATATCTGACAATATCACCGTTATTAAATTTCGGTGGAGGGACAGTGTCCTTTACCGGGGAAAACGTCTCCCCAAGGCCGGGTAAAAATACGGGGTCCTTAAGACCTGTTTTCCCGCATCCGGTCGAATATAATGCCACAAATGCTAATAGTGTAAGTAAAATATTCCTTGTCATTTTGTTCTAATTTTCAGCTTAAATGAACCGACAAAAAAACCCAGCGAATAGAAAAGCGTTTTCCATCCCTGGGTAGCGTCTTGTTTTTCAAAACTTTTTCTGATAAATCTATGAGCAAACTTAATAACAAAATTTATTATACCATAACCTGTCCGGTATTGTCAACAAAATTTGAGTTGACCTTGGGATGGCCTGCCAGTGCTGATATTTCTACTTGCAAATGATTACCTGAAAATGCTGGAAAGTGATTTGCAGGCCAAAAGGAACCATTAGCGAAGTGAACAGGACATACAAGACACAACCTGACAAACAGCTAAAAATGTTGGAAAAAGGTTTTTGCCGGGGCCCTTTTTATGGAATTTTTGGAAACTTTAGAAAAATCCTGTAGCTTTTCGGGCTGTTTCCGGCCTATATTATTATGGAAGCTGCATATTCTTGTCAGGAATTGCTGCTGTGGGCAGGTAGTTAGTCTTTTCTTAAAACTTTGTCTGCTTGAATGTGGAGAACAGTCGAGATGAAAAAGAGTTTAGAAAAAATAGTTCAGGGTTTTGTATTAGGGGTTTTGCTGTTTGCCGTACCGTCTTTTAACTCTAATATGATTTTGGCAAACGCAGGAAAACCCGAAAAAGTCCGGGCAAAAGAAACAATTACCAGGTTTTTATCTTCTGTAAAACTTCTCAAGAATGCTTATGACTTCGACCATAATGGAGATGGTGTTATTGATATGCGTATTTATCCTTTAAAAACAGAAAACCCTGATATTAAGACTAAATATATCACATTGCAGGAAGCTATTAATAAAAAGCGTCTTATCCTGAAAGAAAATCCAAATCTTTCCAACATTCGAAAGGACCCTCCAGGCAGTTTCAGTATTTTTGCTCAATATTTAGGAAGCAGGCCTCTTTATTATCCGCGCGGCTCACAGATTGGAGGAGGTTGGCAAAACAGAGGTTTTGGAAGAGGAGGTATTTTAGGCGGCGATAGATATGGAGGTTTTAGAGAAGGAAGATATTACGACGGCTATGGCCCCGGCAGGGGACGATACGATAGGGGAACTCGCAGATACCATTATAGGGGGTTCAGTGAAAAAGGGTTTGAAGATAACGATTTGGGTGCATTTAGTTTCGAGGACAACTTTCAGTCTCCACAACATATAGATAGCTCGGCTCCTGCCGATAACCCGGGATTCGAGGTTGATGCTTTGTGTTTTGAAAAATGGAGATTAATAGAAGAATCAAGGAGATTAGGGGACCCCGAATGTTTTTCTTATGCTGGTATGGCAAGTCCGTTTGTGAGAAAACAACTCCTTTTGTTTCCTAATCAAACTAATGCTCACATAGCCATTGAAAAAGAGCTGCGAAGATTAGGTATTCATAGTAGGACTAAAGCATTGGCTGACGTTTTCAAAAACCGGGATATAAAGAAAATCATCGATTATTATATTGATAATTCCAAAGACGTGCTTGATAAAAACAAGGGCATATCAGGCATGATTGTAACAAACAAGAATAAAATTTTGTGTGCTGATGTTTATTCTTCTCCTGATTTATTTGAGAAAATGTTTCCTCAACTTATGCAAAGCGCTGCGCTCGGAGTGTGCCGGGTACGTGGAAAGAGGAGAAAACATTTAGGCCGGAGCGATGTCGAGAAACTTTTGTTTGATATTAAACAGGTTCAGAAACTAAAAAAGGAAAGTTCACAGACATACAAGCTTTGCTCTCCGACATTGGTTAGCGAGGCTGTACTTTATTCTGATGAAAGCGGAACAAAGCTTGTTCATATAGAAGCATACCCTCGTCCCTAAACGGGCCGGTTATTGCGGCGGCCACAGTTCTTTTTTAAGCCAGCTGTCCGCCAGGACAGCCAAATCCAGCCAGTTTACCACGCCATCAGGCGACTCAGGGGCAATGTCCGCTGACGGATTGCCGGGAGACTGCAGCCATTGATTTCCAAGGATGGCATAGTCTTGAAAACCAACAAAACAATCACCGGTAAAATCGGCTGTAGGTCCGTACGCAGGAATGCATTTGGCCGGATACAGCCGGATATCATCGAAATGGACGATACCGTAACCACCAGGCACCGAACTACCTCTTTGGCCAAAGCCAATATAGACCTTCTCGACACTGGCTGTGTTCACGTCGGCGAAGTCACTCAGGGCAATATTCCACTCCTGCCATTCTTCAGTCTTTATGTCGTTCATATCTTCTATGGGATACCTGACCTCTACATAACTGCCGGCTCCGCTACTGTCTTCCAGACCCACATACATTTGCTCAGTCTCATTGGCATCATTGCTTGGGTCGCCGTAGAACCACAGCGACAATATCTTCACATCAAGGGTGGTCCAGTCACAAGGGGCAAGAACGAAATGGTTTGAGACCTCAGAATAATAGCCCTGGCCGTAATCATAACTATTTTCGTAGAAATATAGCATCGACTGGTTGCCGCAGACCGGCGTGTCAGTCTGAAGCTGCAGGAGTGAGCTGGTTTCGTTTGTGAAAACACAATCCCATCCATAGGACCCTGTGAAACGAGTTATTGGGTACTCGCTGTCGAAGCCTTCCGTGTACTCCTCCATATCGTCCACAACAGCATAATTTATCGTCGTAAAGTACCAAACGTCGCCTTTCCACAAACCTCCACTGAGCGCCTCGTTGACCTCATCAATCCGCCAATAGTAAGTTTTGTCTAATCCAAGAGGACCGCAAGGACCGCAGGGGTCATATGTGTCATCTTCAAGACTTTGACTGTCTTTGTATTCGCTCGAAGATTTATTGGCATCATCAACATCATCCCAATTGGTGCCGAGGTACACATCGTGAGAAGCTGCAGGGAAACTAGGCGACCAGCCAAGCTCCACATCCTGCGCCACATCTTCGGTGCCGTTAGTCGGGCTGGGGTCACTGGCCTTTGCACGGTAAACCGTGAAGCTCCAGATATTGCCTTTGTATATATTATTGACATCCTTTACCTCATCAATCCGCCAATAGTAAGTTTTTTCCAATTCAAGAAGGCCACAGGGGTCATATGTATAATCTTCAAGAATTTGACTGCCTTTGTATTCTGTTGAAGAATTATTGGCGTCATTAACATTATCCCAATCGGTGCCCAGGTACACATCGTGCCAGACGGCATTCTCTCCCACCTCCCAGCCAAGGACCACATCGGGCGACACATTTTCAATGCCATCTACCGGGCTGGAACCCCAGGCAGTTTCCGGTGGCGCAACCATCTGCAGGATAAAGGCATTCAGAATCCCCTTTGAGCCTTCCCGCCCTGGCCGTGCAGGGTCCGGGTACGTGTTGTCCCCACCGTCATAGATGACAAGTACGTCCGAGCCGTCAGTGAAGAACCTAATCGTCGACGTGGAAACATCGTCGTCCGAGGTAACACAAGAAACGTCCACGTCACAGGCGTCTTGGATAGGAGTAACTCCCATACCAGTGCCAAATTCAAAGCCAAAGTTATAACCTAACGAATCCGTAGGAAGTGATTGAGCTGAGACCCGGGGCATGTTCGGCATATTGGAAGTACAATCGAGACAATTGCGGGTTCCCTGGGAACAGGGCTCCCAGTGGTTATGGTAACTGGTAAGCGTATATTCTCCGGCAGGTAATCCGTTTATCCGCATCAGGACATCGCCGGTTTTCTCACCACCCCAGTCAATATTATGGAACCAGCCATTGGCAATGGGGTCGCCGTCCGGTGCGCCGGTGGGGCAGCCGTCGCCGCCCAGGTTGTCCCTGCACATACCGTGCACGTGAAAGCCGCCGTTCCCTTCAGAGCCACAGGTGATTGCAACATGAACACCGGAACCGCCGATTCCATTCGTATCGGGGGGAGGACCTTGTCCGTTTTCGCCTCTTTCCCATGCCGCATCGTGCATATACATATCGGTCCCGCGTACGATCCAGGGCCACCAGCCGGGTTTTGCCGTACCCGGAATTATTTGTTGGTTGGGATCCTCGCACTGCGTCAAAACGAGGTCCACTTTCAGGCAAAGAAGCTGCGACAGAATTGTGTAGGTATACTGGCTTGTAACGCCAAGGTTGGCATTGTTCGGGTTCGAGAGCTCGATTATGATGGTCTCGTAAGGTTCCTGGTCATTTGAATCTGCGACAATATCAAGGGTGATAGTCGTGTTGGTATCGTCGGGGCTAAAGACCAATGTTCCGGGCTCAAACGTGTAGTCAACTCCACCGCCCTCGGCCGTGCCGCCGATAACCGCGTAATCTATTGTGACTTCTTCCTCGGCCGGTGCCGAAAGACCTACTTGGATGTAAACCGGACTGACACTTTCCATGCCGCTGCCGCCGCCCAGGTCAAATTCAACCGTCGGCGAGCTGTCTATGATAGTGAAGGTATGCTGCGTAATCTCCCCCAGTTGCACATCGGGGCCTGTGGGGTTGGACAGCTCAATCTCTATCGTCTCGTCGTCTTCGGGCTGGCCGTCGTCCACAATGTCAACGCTTATGTATTCGATTGTACTGTCGGGAAGGAAAGTCAGGGTTCCGGCTGCCAGGGTATAATCGTCGCCGCCGCCCAGGGCGGTGCCTCCTATCACCGTATAGTCAACCGTATACGTCTGGCCCGCCTGGCGTTCGGTGATGATAACCGGAATCTGTACCGGACTTACGGTTTCGATACCACTTGAGGAAGCCGATTCAAGCGACACCAGAGTTCCTTCCGACACTAACTTGAATCCGCTGATGAAGGGACCGCCATTACTTGATATCTCCTCCCAATCGACGGTTACGACCTGACTGCTGCCCACGGTAACGCTGAACGTGGCCGTGAGCTGCAGACAGTTGGCCATATCCTGCTCAAGGGGCGCATCGGCTGGTCCGGCTTTCAGGATGCTGTCCACCTTCACCTGCTGTGTGCATTCCCAGCCGCTAAAGTGCTTATTGAAGTAGGTCACCAACTGGTATTCACCATTAGAAAGGTTTGTGATTGTCAGGGTGTAAGTCTTCGTACCGCTGCCCTCGTCTTCGCAACTAATACAATCGTACGTCAAGTCATCCGAAGAGCCGCCGACGAGTTCCCTAAGCCTCGGTCCGGCCGGCATGTTGCTGTTGGCAAGGGTGAAATCCACACCATCGACACTTTTGCTGCCACTTGTCGCGTTCCATTTGGTCCAGCCCGACATCTCAGTACCTTGACCAAAATCCACCTTCACATACACCGCTGAAGTGGTACCGACCATGCTCAACACCAGAACAGCAAAAATCAGATAGGGCAATTTTCTGCGCATAACACTCCTCCTTTACAAAAAAATAAGTGCCCATAAAAGCACAAAACCAACTGTGCGATTCGTTTTCATATATCGCCAGAGGTATTGCTTTTGAGTGTGTCAAACAGATTATACTTGCTGGTGTCCTAAAAAGCAAGCAATAATCTGCACTTTTGAGGGACAACCTGCCACGGGAGAAGACTGATAGTTAGAAAATGGACACCACAGAAAATGATTTGACAATATCTCAGTAGCTCTTGTAAGATAAAGAATTAGGAAGCTTTATTGCGGGCGTAATTCAGCGGTAGAATGTCGGCTTCCCAAGCCGAATGTCGTGGGTTCGAATCCCATCGCCCGCTTTTCTTATGGGTTCAACATCTCAGGCGCAAGTCTTTAGCCCCCTGCCCTGCTTTGGTAGAGTTCACATTTAGCAATGCAGGCAAAATGAAGTCTTAGCTTCTAATCCAATCTGATTCCCTGCTGCTCGAGCCAGTTTTTCAAATCGCCCATTTCGTTGTTGAAAATCTCGTTGTCGTAATCTTCCTCCAGCTTGCGGATGTTACCGGCCAGTTCCGGCTGGTCCTGCACAACCTCGCTTAATTTCTTTTCGAACTCATCGCTGATGTCGCGCAGGTCATCAAGCTCCATTTGCAGTCCCAGAATGCCTGCCACTCGTCTTGTTACGGCCTCTATGCACTTTGGATTGTCACCCTGAACGTACGCGGGAATCGTGGCCACAAGGCTTATCATATTCAAATTCCATTCCTTGGAATTAGTCGTCAGGTAGGTAACGATACTGGCGGGGCCTTCATAGTTGGTAAATTTTACGCCGTAATGCTCGAAAGCTGCTTTGAGTTTTTCATCCGAGACCGAGCAGAAAAGCCTCGGCTCGCGTGTGTGAGGCACAAGGCCCGCAACGCTGCCTATGAAATAAATCATCTTGACGTTGAACTCCGAACACAGCGAAAAGATACAATCCGCAAATTCCCGCCATTGCAGATTTGGCTCTTTACCCATGAAAAGTATGAGGTCGTTTTTCTCGTCGCAGAAAAACGCATTTGTCGGGACTTCAAACGAGGTAATCAAGCCATCTTTTATCTTCGTGTGCGGCCTGAAAAGCGAAGTTATTTCCATTGAGCCGGGGAAGCTGTAGATGTAGAATCCTTCCGCCTCTATTTCGGCAAATTTTTCGGCGCCGAGTCTTTCGATAAGGCACTTTACAGTTCCGGTTGAGACCTGGCCGCCGTCCATCCAGCCGGACAGACCTACTAACAGCCGGGGATTATCGAGCTTAGGTCTTTTGTCAATATGCAATTTGTCAGATGCCATAATTCACCCTCTTTAACAATCGGCAATGTTTTATCAGGTGTTTAGAGTTTAATCCAGAGAAATTTGGCGATTAAGGCAAATTCAATTCGCGCAAAATGTGCGCGCAAATCCGCAGCGCTTCACCAGCAAAAACAGAAAAATCTCAATTTTTTTTACTCCTGCTTCCACAGCCACTTACGTCGGAACGGTCTCGCCCAAAGCCATTTTTTTCGTATCAAACGCGCAAGTTCAGCCAATAGTGGGGGCGCTACTTTTTGCCTCCGGCAAAAAGTAGCTAAATACGAAATTCTAAACTCTAAATACTAAACAATGACAAAAATTCAAATATCAAATCCTCAAAACAACAAGTTTGGAACATTAGAAAATTTGGTGATTCGAATTCTTGCCCGCCTGAGGCGGGTTAATTTAGTATTTCGTGCTTAGTGTTGCGTGCTTCGTGCTTACTAATCACCGGGGGAGGCTACTATCAAGGTTCTTCTTGACATTCCAGACTGGCTAATCTGGCCGGCTGTTCGAATACTGCTTGTGTATCGCCGGGTGCGCTACGGCTACGCCTTCCGCCGGATACCCCTGACCATGGGCAAGTTCGCCATCGTTGACCCCGACGACTTCGACCGGCTAAATATTTACAAATGGCACGCCTCAAAAAATGCCGGCATTTTTTACGCCAGGAGAAATCTTTATCCCAAAAGGAAAGGAAAGCCCGGTTCCATTCCCATGCACCGGCAGATAATGAAAGCCCCCGCCGGTTTCGTGATTGACCATATCAACTATAACGGGCTGGACAATCGGAAAGCTAACCTTCGGCTCGCCAATCACTCGCAAAACGTCTGCCACCGACGAAAACTGAACAAATCCTCATATTCAAGATATAAAGGCATCTATTTCAACAAACGAATCAGGAAATGGCGTGTTCAAATAAGTGTCAATCGCAAATTCAAGCAGATAGGCTACTTCAAAGACGAACTCGAAGCTGCAAAGGCATACGATGCCGCCGCGCAGAAGTATCATGGCGAGTTTGCCGCACTAAATTTCCCCGACTAAAAACTGGTCGCGACCCTCGCCTACTTCCGCAAACTTGCCAACGCCACCAACTCCCCCTTCTTATCCTTATACTTCCAGAACCCCCAGCCGTTGCACGTCCTTCTCTTTACTATCGCCATTCCTGCCGCCGATGGCGTATCATATGTGTGCCCACTAAATCTAATCCCGCCATTTGTCCTTACCCACGCCTTGTACTCTTTTCCCTTGTACGTAGCGTAAATCACCTTGCCACCCGGAAACGTCCCCTTGAGCGGCCGCTCCACCCCCTTGGCCTTTTTCCTGCGCTTCTTGACCTTTTTCCGCGTAGCCTTGCCCTTGCCGTCCCCCAGCATCCCTCTCCGTTCCTCCTTCTGTTTTTCCTTTATCGCTGCATCCAGCTTCCGCACAAGATTCTTCGACCCCCTCAGCCTTCCGCGTTGCTGGTTCCCGCTCGGCTCCGCTATCCTAACGACCACCGATTCGACCTCACGTATCTGGTCAGTCTTTCTTATGATGTAAAGACTGAATCTGTCCCATTTTCCCTTATGCTTGTCCTTCAAATGCCACTTTATCCGCCGCTTAAGGTCGCTCGCCAACCCTATGTAATACAGCTTCTGCCGCCGATAAAGAGCATATACCCCCTGTGTTCCTTCTGTCAGCCCCGTTATCTGCTCTGGATACCGCTCAAAAACTCCGCTGCTTATCTTCTCCAGATGACCAATAACTATCGGCCGTGATTTACGCTTAACTTTCTTCTTTGCCATAAAACAGTCCTCACAACGTATGTCACTTCTACTGTGGCCACGACCACGTTTCCCCCTTCACCGCGTCATAGTTTGCATTAAGTTCCTTCTGTAACAGAACCAATGCGGCCAGACGGCGTGCCATTTCTGTAACATATTCAGCTTCTTCAACCTTCAGGCCCCGCCCAAGCATCCCTTTTTCACGATAACTCAACCACTTCTTAATAACCTGATACCCGCCGATATAATATTCCCACACGCATTTTGGCACATTTTCCCAATACGCCGCTCCATTCAAATAAATGTCCAGCGTCTCATCCCCAAACATCTTTTTTAATTCCTCATCCTCCTGCTTTCGCTCCACATATTTCCCCGTACCAGGCATGCACACGCCATCCTTTCCCGCATGCCCCCATCCCGCTGTCAAATCAAGTTCCCCCTTATCAGGCCTTATTGCTCCCCCCTCAACTCTCGTGATAACGCCAATACTCTTCAGCCGCGAATCAATTCCCCCTATCGTTACGCCTTCAACCGGCTTTTCTGTATCCAGAAACGAAGCAACACGCTGTCCCAACTCCACCGACTCCAATAAAACCTCCTTTGTCCTCGGCAATGGTATCCTCGGCCAGTCCTGGCGTATCCCGTCCGCATTTTCTTCCAGATATTTCGGGCTATATCCGATCGCAAGACAATGCATCCATATAGCCTCGGCAGAATCCTTTTCTGTATCGGGGTCATTGAATTTTAACTTCTTTAAGTAATCTCTTGCCTCTTTGGATAAATTTGCCTTTATCTCAACCTTTGCTTTATTATCTCCCAAAAAGCTGGTCGTCATCCCATCATCATCTTTAGATTTCTTTTTTTCGACTTTCAGGAATAAAGGTATTGCTCCTGGATTACGACTGATAGTTTGTTTGTCTAATAAATTGGCTGTAAAAAGAAAAGGTTTTCCTTCTGGTTTTGCTTGTGTATTAAATCTGCTGATTAGAAACCTGTTATTAATTTCTAATTGTTTTCTCAATTGCGGACGTGATCTATTCCAGAGAGAATTTACTGTGGTATGATAACACCATCTAATATCAAAAGGCCTGAGAATAATTTTTAATAGGTTATTCGGTCGATAACCTTCATTTTTAATTATATTATTTCTCGTATTTTCGGTGGCTTTTACTAATCTTGGCTCTAATTCTCTAATTTCTTCCCATTTTACCTTTTTGTCAAAATATGAACTCAATCTTTTTTGAAGGGTTTCTTTTTCATAATCAATAAGCACTCCTCCACGGCATTCTTCAACACCAACAAACGGGATTTCTTCGCATAGATCATTAACCTTTGACCACTCTAAGTAATCCTCCGAAACATTTGCTGGCCTAAATGAAAACTTATTGCTCTTCTTCGGGTTAACTGCTTTATACCTCCTATCAAAATCCTTCACCTTTAAGCTCTCAAGCAAATCTTCTTTTTTATTTGTTCCCCAGTAATGCTGAAATCGCACTCTTGATTTCGTGCCCTGTTTTTCTTTTCGAACCAATACGCAAATTGTTGTCCCGACCCGAATACCTACAGGGGTTTGTTTTGTAGAAAAAACGCTTGGGTCCGGCTTTCCCTCCGGTGTCAACTTTCCTGTCTCTCGGCTGTCGCCGTTCATACAGTCAATCCATATCCCGTCAAACTCCTCTAAAAATTTGTTACGCATAACGACAAATGACGGATCCCCAAGATATGAGAAGTTGGAGATGTAGGAGATTATACCTCTGCCACCCTTGACTATTCGTCGTTCAGCAACCCTAAAGAAACGAACATATAGCTCATCGAGATTGAATTTCTTTATTCCCCATCCCCCCTTCGATTCTGGGTCGTTTAACTTGTACCGCCTTATTCGTTTAACCGGTCCACCACGTTTTGGTGTTTTTTCTTCGTAATAAATTCCCTTATATTCTTCAACAAGTCCACCTTCCTCTTCCGGGCTTGTCCCCGCAAACGCATTATAAGGCGGATTTCCTAATATAACTAAAATCGGCGATTCCTGTTTGACCTTGTTCGCCTTGTCCCGCTCTTCTTTCAACTCCGGAAACGGAAGTAGCGTTTTAGGGTCTTCCAACGGCTCCCAGCCCGTAAGGGCGTTCGTCAAATATACCCCTGCGCGCTCACTGCCTTCTGCATTCAATGGTGCACCGAGTTGGCGTAGTATCAGCCCAATTTGCAGATGAGAAACCACAAATGGCGCAGGCAAAATCTCAAATCCGAATACTCTTTTTCTCGCTGCTTCTTTAATTTTTTGCGCAGTCAGCGCGCTCGCTCCTTTTTCCTCAAGCGTCTTGTGTATTCGTCTAAGCACCTCAACCAGATATGCTCCTGTCCCACAGCAAGGGTCAAGGACAACCACCTGCTCATCTGCCAATCCATCGGCAATATTCAATTCTTCGCGCAATACTTTATCTATTCGCTCGACTTGATATTTCACTATTTCCGGCGGTGTGTACCATACCCCAAGTTCTTTTCTCAATTCTGGATCGTATTCCTTCAAGAATGGCTCGTAGAAGTACTGAACCGCGTGTTCCTCTTCAAATTTGCTGAAAAATCTTGCCCTATCAACACGATTAAGAACCATTCCTGCCCAGTCCAGAACTTCAACCACCTTAAGGTCTTTAAGTCGATCTTTAGTGGCAATCTGATCAAATAAATTTTTAATCATTGGCACATGTAATGTCCAGGCAGCGTCATGCCAGTTAAATTTCGCATTCGACTGGCCCCGATGCTCACTGCTCCACAGCACCCAAGACGAGAACACTCCATAAAAAAGCGTCTGTACCAACGTCGCTCGGAAAAAATTCTCGCCCTTTTCCTCTTCAAATTTCATACCAAGCGCTTCTTCAAGTGCTTTTTTGAATCCCTCTAAGGCCGGAAGATTTTTTTCCTGTTCCACCCTTATCCTTGCCTCCCGAGCGAACGACGCAAGAAACCACGCCAAAATCTCCGGCTCTGTCAGCGGCGATTTATAAAGCATTGCCCTGCGTAAAAATTCGACAAATCGACTGCCTTGTTCTTTCGCAGCTTTTTGAGGATGTTCCAGTATCTCGCGAAACTTGCTTTCGCTTTCCGCCATCCGGAACGACTCAAGTCGTACTGCTTTGCCCTCCTCGCTCCGTCCCACAAGTACGAAATCGTGAAAGTTGGTGACAAGGACAATCCCATATCGCTTCCAATACTTTGTAATCTGCGCACTACTCGTTTGTACAAAGGAATCATCTTCCCACGGTTTACACTCAACAGCTCCCCGCTCAGGTAACTGCCCCGTCAATGGCCGAGTGTCCTTTGCTCGTTGGAATTGACTTGCTGTAAAAAAACCGAAGTCAGGATGCCCAGCGCCCGTATCCTTCAATTGGGGTACACATCGCACTTTCGGTTTTAGCTTTCGGCCAATCTCATTTAAAAATGTTTCGAACGCCCCGTAAAAAGATTCTTCCTCCACCCCTCCGCCTGTTCGATAAATCTCCCCCAAGTCAGTCAAATACTTCTGAACAGCATCCTCTGCCATACTATCTCCCTAAAAGACCTCACTTTTCAAACCATACACTACCCAAAACCGCAACTCCCGTCAAACCAGATTAGCGCATAAGTCAAAAGTGCACAAGTCGCAAGCTAAGCTGACAGATGAT
>CAZQYB010000032.1:0-19925 GCA_964597535.1 uncultured Pirellulales bacterium
GTCACCCTTGAGTGGGACCGGCGACCGGCGGTTTGCGTAGTAATGGCTTCCGGCGGCTATCCGGGCGCCTACGAAAAGGGCAAAAAAATAACAGGTATTGATGAAGCTGAGCGCCTCAAAAACGTTGTTGTCTTCCACGCAGGCACCGCCGCCAAAAATGGCGATATTGTTACCACCGGCGGCAGAGTGCTGGGCGTAACAGCCCTGGGAGAACAAATCCGGGATGCAAAGGCAAGGGCCTACGAGGCCATCGACAAAATAAAATTCGACGGCGCCTATTGCCGCCGGGACATTGCAGATAAGGCGATAAGAAAGCGTAAAACGTGAAGCCAAAAACGCAAAACCAAAACAAAGAAGTAAAAAGAAGCAAAAGAATTCTTCTTCGCTGGCTTCGCCGGCTTCTCAAAGCCCTGGTTTTGGTTGCCGTCCTATGGTTTGTTTATCTTGTCTATATCCTGATGGGTCAGGCCCTGTGTCAAATCGCCATCGACCAGATTGCGGAGCTGACGAACACAAAGATCGAACTCAAATCGATTGATTACAATCATGACGGCTCGGTCTTTATCGAAAATATTGTAATTAAACCCCACCAGAAACAGAAATACGATGATACAATACTCAGGGCCGAAGCGGTATATGCACGCTTCGGCATAGGCAGCTTGCTGTTATTGCGGCCGCGGCTGAAAGAAATAAGCGTTAATGATTTTGTCTTCAATGCCCTGCAGGATTTGGACACAGACCGATGGAATATATCTGTTCTTAAAATCAAGGCCCCTAAAGGCGGTCCCAGGAAAATGCCCCTTGTTCGCCTTGAAAAAGGGGAACTCCAATACAGTAAAGTCTCAAAGGGGCAGGCCAAAGTCATCGCGCAAGTACCCATTGATGCGAGCTTTGGACCTGCCAAGAAAACGCAAGACGGTTACAACTTCAAAGTCACAACGGCCAAAATAACGAGAGGGCTCGGCAAAAGCACCTTAGAAGGAACATGGAAGCCCGGCCAGCTTACCTTTGCCGGTGGAATTTCATCGACAGATATCCCTGCGTTCGAGAAAGTCTGGTCTATATACGTTTTGGCCGGTATGTTAAATTATGATAAGGACAACAATTATTCGATGACGCTTAGAATAGATGATTTGGTCAGTAAACAAGAGTCCATCGGTGATACATCCGTCTTCGACAAGCCGTTATTTCTGAAAAAGTTGGGGGCGTTTACTGCTCTGCAAAACTTCTTTAACCAATATCGCCCCTGGGGGAAAGTTGATATTGACCTTAAGGCGTCCGGTAATTTAACCCGACTAAGCGAAAGTACAATGAACGGGAGGGTTTATTGTAAGGATATTTCAATCTGCAACCGTAAGTTCCCCTACCTTATAGAGAACTTAGCCGGCCCAATAGATTTTACAGAAAAGAATGTATTACTCAACGACCTGCACGGCCGGCACAAAGATGTTGAGCTGGCCGTTAACGGCTCGTTCGATAACTTTGGGCCCAATCTCAAAAGCAAGCTCCAGATTACAAGCGCCAATATGGCTTTGGATAAAGACCTTTATAATGCTTTAGACCCGAAACAGAAACGGCTCTGGACCGATTTTTCTCCAAGCGGCTTTGTCGCCATAGATTACATCTGGAGTCAAAGTCCCCAGGCAGGTAAAAAATGTACCCTGAACGTTGAGCTGCTCAACGTTGAAGCTAAATATGCAGAGTTTCCTTATCCGCTAAAAAATCTTACAGGCCATTTATTATTTGACCAGAATGATATCGATGTTCGAAATTTAGTTTCGCAATTAAATGAGCGTAAAATAGCCATCAACGGCAAAGTAACAGCTGCTGATACTAACGAGCCTGAGTATAATCTCTTAATCAAAGTTAACAACGTCCCCCTGGACCCCACGCTCGTGGCGGCACTGCCGAGCCGGCAGAGGAATCTATACGACCAATTCGAGCCGGATGGTCTTGCTGATGGCGAGATAAAAGTCTATACACAACAACAAGACCCCGGAGGTGCGACTTTTACCGCCAATCTGGATTTCAAAAACACCCGCCTGAAAATGCAGAAACATCCAATAGCTATCTCCGATATATCAGCAAAGGCCGTCTTTACGCCTGATTCGATACGCTTTGAAAATTTTACCGGTCGGGCCTGGGGAGGTCTGGTTTCACTGGCCGGCCAAATTCGGCCGGGAGCCAAAGCTAAACAGGACAGCTATCACCTGTCGCTGCACGCCAAAGAAGCCCGGTTAAGTGATAATTTGATTAGCATACTGCCGGCAGCGGTGAAAAGTTTTGCCTATAAAATGCAGTCGAACGAGAAGGTCAACTTTATCGCCGATTTGAAGAAAACCCACACGGACGACTACCCTGATTATGAGGTTACTGTGGAGTGTTTGGGCAACACCGCCTACTTTGACAAATTCCCCTATCCGCTAAAAGACGTCACCGGCAGTCTAACAATAACAAAAGACAGTATTAAGCTGAACAATATTAGTGCGACTGCAGCCGATAACGTCCAGATAACGCCAAACGCACCGACCATAAAAATACACGGTGAAATGACGCTGACTGATAATGTTTTCAGCAGTGGTTTGTTTAAGGTTAGCGCCGACGATATGCTCTTCGATGAACGACTCAGTATCGCTTTGCCCAAGAATATCCGGCCCTTTTACGCGAGGATTTCACCTACCGGGCGATTTGATTTGGATTTCGAGAATATAAGATTCTTCAATGCCGCTGACGGCGAAAAATACGTTGATTTGGATGGAACCATCAAATTTGAGGGTTCTAATTTTAACCTCCCCGGCGACATAACTGATTTAGATGCGACGTTGAAAATAAAAGGTTTATACAAAACCGGCTCTCGCTTCTATGATGGCCAGGCCACCCTTACCGCAAACGGCCTTAAAATTAAGGGAAAGTCCTTAACCGGGCTAAAAACAGATATTTGTTATGACCGCCACCGGCAAAATTGGTCAACTAAAAACTTGATTGCCGATTGTTACGGGGGCGGACTGGCAGGTAAATTCGAATTCAAACAATCCACCGCCGGGGTCTGGGAGTATCTGCTGCAGATAGGTTTTGACAATATCGATTTGAAGCAATTTCTCTCGGATACAAAACGCAAAGAGACCCCCGGCAACCACCATACCAGCGGGCAAATGAGCGGCTCATTGAGCATCATCGGGCAGATTGGTAACGCTGCCAGTGATAATAACCAGCCTATTGGCAGATTCAAATTGCAAATAACCGATATGCAAGTGGGCAAATCTTCACTACTGGAAAAGCTGTTGTACGTATTAAAATTTACAGAACCAAAAGATTTTGTCTTCGACCAAATGCTTGTTGATTCGTACATCAAGCACAACAGACTTTTTCTTAAGCATCTGGATTTGTCCGGAAAAGCTGTGGCCTTTAGCGGCTCAGGCGGGATAGACCTGAAAAGTCAGGATGTGGATTTAACCCTTTTTGCCCGAGGTCGCCGGCTTGCTACCGCAGAGCCCTCCATTTTGCAATCTCTGACCGAAGGTCTCAGTCCCGCTGTTATTCAAATGAACATAACCGGCAATCTTTACGACCCACAGCTAACAACCACGACCTTGCCGGTCATCAAAAAGACCCTGGGAATTCTCGGCACAAAACCAGCCGCGGGTGATTAGCAACTGTCACCGCAGTTAGACAGGCAGTTGTCCCGACACCATAAAAAAAAGCGGGGCCCATACCAATTCGGTATGGGCCCCGAACAGAATCAGCATTGAAGCAAATTTGATTACTAAGGATACATCTCCTCTTCAAGCCAGCTATCCGCCAACACAGCGAAGTCCCTGAGATTGACCGCTCCCTGACCGGGCGGCTCGCCCTTGACAAGGTCGGCAATCGATTGCAGCGCCAGGAATCCGGTGCCGTCCGTGCCAAGGTACCTGACATCCTCCACCGAAAGTCCATAGTCATAAACACGTACGTCATCTATAAGACCTTTGAACGGATTGTCCATAGCATCCGGCCGGTTGCCTATCGCCAAATCGTTGGAGTCCTGGGAGAGATAAACTAAGTCGCTTGCGTCCCCGGTGGCCGCAAGTTCACCGTTTATGTAGCACTTGACACTGCTGCCGTCGTATGTCCCGGCTACATGAATCCATTCATCACGGTCGAGAGCATCGTTGTCGCTTTTTGCATCGTACTTTGTATAGCTCTCGGCGTTAGGGTCATCCCCGTCATTCCCGTCACGCACCAGGAACACCAGCTCGTCGTTACCGCCGACTTCGAGGCCGTACGCTTCCTTGTTATCTGCACCTTTGACCACTATGCGGCCGCTGTCTTGTTCTTCAGAGTAATTAATCCAGGCACATACGCTGACCTGATGCATCGGCCTCAACTCTGCTGCATCCCCGCCATCCAGCACCAGGACCCTGCCGCCGTCGAAGTCAAGAGCGTAGTTGACGTCGTTATGCCCGGCAACCCACCATACGTTAACATCTATGACCTCTATCGTCCCGTCATTGCCGTAGTCGCTGGAATCGTAAGCCATGCTCTCGCTGCCCTCATCTAACATCCACCAGCCAAGCAGATTGGCATCGTCGGGTTTTGTTACCGGGCCAAGATTGACATCACTCCTGAGCCATTCCTCCGCCATTACTTCAATGTCCGTAAAGTCAATAACGCAGTCTGCATATAGGTCGAGCTTAACGAACTCAGAAGTCCTTTTCGAAAGGACGCATGTGGACTGATACAGCCGGATATCGTCGAAATACACGTCACCCGCACCACCGGTTTCCGAACCATATCTTTCACCAAAGCCGATATAGACCTTGTTCGCGTCAGCCAAGTCCACGTCAGCGAATTCACTCAGCGGGATGTTCCACTCCTGCCATTCTGCAATGGCTATATCATTGATATCTTCACCTTCCCCATCGCCGTACCTGACCTCGAAATAACTGCTCCCGCCGCTGTGGTCTTCCAGACCCACATACATCTGCTCAACACCGCTGGTGAGATTAAACGGTTCCCCATAGAACCACAGCGTCAACATCTTCAGACCCATTGCTTCCCAATCGCACGGGTCCATAGCAAAATGGTTTGATATCTCAGCATAATAGTACCCGCAGCCCCAGTCATCGGTGAGGTCGTAGTAAAAGTACATCGCCTGGTGGCCGCGGAAGGGTGGAATGGTCTGCAGCGAGAGGAGTGCGCCGGTTCCGTTGTGGAGGTAGGAATCCCACCCATAATTCGGCTGTTGGGTAGTGGTTATTGGGTACTCATTATAATTCTCCGTGTAGTCCTCCATATCATCGATGATGATGTAGTCTGCTATCGTAAAGTGCCAGACCTTGCCTTTCCACGTGTTGGGGTCACAGGCATCATTGACCTCATCCACACGCCAGTAGTAAGTCTTGCCTAATTCCAGAAGGCCGCAGGGGTCGTAGTTCTCGTCACCAAGGTCCTTCGTAGCGCAGGGGTCGGTCATACTGTTGACATCATCCCAGCTCGTGCCGAAGAACACCTTGTGCTCTGCTGCGTAATCTCCGGGCTTCCAGGTCAGGTCTGTATCAAAGCGAGCATCCGACCGGCCGTCGTAAGGGTTCGGAGCCCAGGCACATTCGACATCGCCGCCTCTAAACAGCTTCGCTACGTCGTCTTCCGTGAAGGCATAGTTATAAATTCTAAAGTCGTCCATCCTGCCCTGGTAGTCGGAATCCTCCTGCGTATATGCGCCGATGCTTACATCCTTACCGGCCAGATAAGCTATTGTGTTAATGGTGCCCGTCTTCGAATCACCCAGAATGGCATCGAGGTATATACTCATTGTTTTCGCATTTTCATCCTTGATGAAGACGAGGTGGTGCCAATCACCTGCCCAGCCCTCAGGGGCGGCATTGTCCCACACGAGTACGTCATTGGTGTCGTTACCCGCACGCCAAATTACATCTCCTGCGCTGTCCGGCACGACAATTGACATTTTCAGAGGATGGGCTTCGCCGCCGACATCGAGGACAACCATATCGCCACTTGGACGAGAGCTGCCTTTTAGCCAAACGGAAATGGTAATTTCCTTATCAATACCGTCAAGCACTTCATCTGGAACATCTAAATGTATATCGTCATCAAATTCCAGGCAGCCAACAGAGCCCGAGAATGCGGGGTCGGCAACCCAGGTCGCATCGCCCTCCTCAACGTCTGCATGGCGCCCATAACCGGAAGAATCCATGGCGTCATCGCCGCCCGTCTCGTCGAGCTTGTACCAGACCTGCATGCTGGGGTCATCAAGCTTATACTCGGTTGTAAAGCGCCAGACGTCGCCTTCCTGGCCGCCGGAGACCTCAACTATCCGCCAATAATAGGTTGTTCCATAATCAAGCACAAGGCCGTTGCCATCAGGAGGATATACCGGAGACGAGACCTCGCCCTTGTACACAGATACATCGAAACTTTCTACATCGTCGTGATTGGTGCCGAAGTACACCTCATGCCCTGTTGCAGATTCTCCCGGCATCCAGCTAAGAACCACGCCGCAGGGGTCTATGTCCCCTTCCTCGTCTTCCGGAGTCGGGCATATCGGGTATTCCGGCTCAAACGTGCCGAGCAAGAACGCACAGGGCCTAAGCGCAATATCATGGATTCGAATCTCGTCAATCATACCGTCAAAAAAGTTGCCAAGATTGCCGTCCGCAAGAACCTGACAACCAATCCAAATCGGGTTGTTATTGTCAGGAGGAAGCGGGCCTCCCGCATCGCCCTGCCTGTCACCATTGAGGTAGAACCCAGACAAATCCTCATCAGTTTGGTCATAGACTACGGCGATGTGGTACCACTTGTCATTCACGTCTTCTACGCTGTCTCCACCAGAACTGCCGGCCCCACCCTCCCATCGGAATTCCCAGTTGTTTTCCGTCTTTAACATCAAGCCCCAGGAACCGCGTTTACTGATTAACCAAACATCTTTTTCCTCCGTCAAATTCCTGGGCATTACCCACATCTCGACGGTATATTGATAGCCGTCCAGGCGCAGGATATCCCTCGTGAGCTCACTGGGGCCACAGGGGTCAAGTCTGAACAGACCCGCGTTCGGCTCGAAATCAGCAGAAGCCGTACTATACGTTATTGAGTTGGACTCACCGTACTTGACCCAGCCGCCGCCGTCAGTGTACTTTGTGAACGTTACGTTACCGGTATCGTCGGTGATTTGGGACGGCAGGTCATTACCCTGCGTCCCGTCGAATGGATAGTACATTAGAAGGCCGCCATAACCTGTACTGAACATCCAGTGAGGACCCTGGTACACATTGCCGTCAATGACCGTATCGATTCGCCAATAGTAAACCGTCATTGGCTCAACCGAGATAGGATAGCTGGTCCCGGCCACCTGGTCCTGGTACCACTTGGCGGCAGTTGGCCAAGTATTAGTTATACTCACATCGTCAATATAGACCGTACCACCGCCGGTTATATTGGCCTCCAGCTTTATCTTGAACGTGCTTACAAAATACTGGCTGTCAGAATTGGTATCACTGTAATGCAGCCACACATCGTTGGCGCCGGGAAGAGAGTTCAGGTCGGCGATATAGTCCCAGTTGCCGCCGTCATAGTAATAGAGTTTAATTTCTCCATCATTAATCTCTTCCGTTTTTCGGAAATAGAAGCTTATGTTCATGGCGCACGGGTCACCATTTGTGGCATCCACGTTGGCAGTTATCAGGTCTCCGCTGCCTGTCGCCTTGGCCATATTGGCGTCGCGCCCATCAAAGTTCGGGTCGCCGTTTGCGTCAAATACCACCCAATTGGCGTCGGCGGTCCAATTCGGCTCGAAAGCTCCGGATTCGAAATCGTCGTCGAACAATACGATGCTGGCCGGCAGGTCTGTTCCGAAATACACGTTGTGGGCATCTGCGATGCAGTGCGTTGACCAGCTGAGCAAGTCTACGTCTTCGGCCTTAAGACCTCGTCTATACGGACTCGGGTCGCTTGCCGTTCCGCCCTCGGTGCTGAATTGCCATATGCTGCCTATCCACGGACTGGCCTCGCAGGAGTCGCTGACCTCATCAACACGCCAGAAGTAACTTTGGCCTACCTCAAGGTCGGTAAGAGTAACACTGTTGGATGCATAATGCTCCAAATACGGAGTTGTGCTTTCATTTACGTCATCCCAACTGGTGCCGAAGTACACATTATGGTCGTCCACGCAAAATTCACCCGGCGTCCAGCTAATAGTCACACTATTCGGGCACAAATTTCCGGTGCCATTCTGTGGGCTTGGACTATAGGCCTTCTCCTGAACTATTCCGAACCCTACTAATGTGTATGGAGGGTCCCATACAACCTCCGGCTTCGAGCTGCCGTCCAGCCCTGTAATCTTGCCTTCGTTAACAAAGCCCTGCATCTTCGCCGACTCATCTCCGACTATCTTCATTATCGTACTGCCGATATACATATGCCACAGCGCGTCCCCGCTAGAAGTGAACTCTTCGCAAATCAGGGTTCCGCTATTTAAGTATACGGTACCCACACCGTTGGAGCTTAACGGAAACCCAAACCCGCCTCTTGCTTCAACATGAGCACTCCCGTCCAGAATAAATTCCGCAGTTGAGCCTGCTTCATTTTCGATGGCGATCTCCCCACGGCAGATAAGGTTTCCGCCTGTTATACTAATCTTGCCGCCCCCATCGTTGCCGGCAAAAAGACCCCCGCAGTTAACATCCCCGCCGCTCATATTAAATTCGAACCAACCGGCGTCGTTATCCGCTCCTCTTATATACCCCTGCACATAAACGTCAGCGTTATCACTTACGGTTATAACTGTATTGCCCTCCCCATCTATGCACCGCATCCAACCTCCCAGCACCTTAACTATGGAGTCTCCGCTAATATTGACCCTGGCGCGTCCTGTGCCATCCTTACTATCAGTACTATCCATCTCCCACGTCCCATGGACGATAAGAGTACCGCCTGCTATGTCTATGGTCTGAGTGACGCCGTCACCGTTGCCACCGTCACCACAGTAAGCTGGCCCGTATAAATCGTTAATATTTGCGTCGCAACCCACTGGGATCGTGGGGCCCACTATCGATTGCGGTCCGGTGATCATCACGTTGTCAGCCGGCCCCGGAACTCCGTCAGGACTCCAGTTCTCTGGCGTGCACCAAGAGTTGCCGGTCCCGCCGTTGTCCCAGGTAACGGCTGAAACGATGTTAACCAGCCCCAACACCGCCACTATAGAAGCCACCAAGATTACTCTTTTACACATGACATTCCTCCTTTTCAAAAATTAAACTATGACTACGTTTTGCTTTAACCAATCACCAAAACCTCCGTTATTTTCAACAGACATCCAGACATCCACGTATTTGACGCCTGTCCCTGACAACCTTTGATGACTCGTCTGTCATCCCACTCGAGTTTAGACAACAAGCCCAGATGTGTACGAAAATCCAAAAAAAACCGTCTTCGAGGCACAAAACTCCCACTTCCGAGCCACAAGGGTCTCACTAAAGTCTGTACCTTTTTACTCAATTTTCGCCCATAAACGGCAAAAACTGCACAAACTGGCACCTAAGAATCGGTATCCTTAACCAGTCTTACTTATACCCTTATACCAAATTAGCTGCCCCCTCGTCAAGAAGAAAACACTAAATTATCGGACGGGATGCGATAAATTTTCCCGGCACTTAAAATGGGTAAGCTGTAGAATGAGGCGAGCGGAGCAAAACCGCGCATTTATGCAGCTACCCACTACCAAAAACCAGAAATTTTGAAAAAATTTTTATTCGTTTCCTTACAACGAGTTACGAGCGACGAGCGACGGGAGACGGGTTATATTTTCAGCGCAAATGCGCAAGTTCAGCCAATTATAGAGGGGGAGGAAAATTAGCGTACAGCGGGCAGCGGATAGGGGGCGGGGCCCCGGTGAGATAGGATGAAATCATCTCACGGGGTAAAGGGGGTAGCGGATTTAGGATTTTCGTTGCCGGGTCACGAGCCACGAGTTATGGGGGGTCGTCTTGATTCTACTCATCCGAATCACAATCCCAGTTTGCCTCGAACGAATCGCCGTTCGCCTCGTACTCACCTATCGCCGCCTCCGCTTCGGCTATCCCTTTCGCCGCATACCACTGACGCAGGGCAAATACGCAATAGTGGACCCCGACGATTACGACCGATTAAACAGGCACAAATGGCACCTCCAGAGAACAAGACAGATGTTCTACGCAGTCCGCCGAGCCAAGGGCCGCGAACGTACCAACGGACAAGTAGTATGGATGCACCGCTCTATATTCCCCCCACCGCAAGGTATGTGCATTGACCATATCAACAATAACGCCTTGGACAACAGAAAAGCGAACCTCCGCCTCGCAACTGCCGCTCAGAACGCAAGAAACAGAAGAAAAACAGCCGCCAAAACCTCTTCAAAGTACAAAGGAGTCTCGTACCACGCAGGCCAGAGAAAATGGTGCGCTGCAATTCGAGTCAACGGCCAATACAAATATTTCGGCCTCTTCCAAAACGAAATCGAAGCCGCAAAGGCTTATGATGAAGCTGCCCGCAAACACCACAAAGACTTTGCAGTATTGAATTTCCCTGATTGAGCCGTTCAACGGCTCATTCCTTCGCGAGATACACTTCACGCTTCACAAGATACGCTTCAAGCAGTTCGCCGTACTAAACTTTCCTTGCCCCGTTAGAGGCTCCGTCCAAGCTCTCTAATGGGGCCGAATCCCCGAAGTTCGTAATCAGGGACCATCTTTTATTCAAGTCACGAGGCACGAGCCACGAGTCACTAGCCACGTAAAGAACCCCACAATCCCCACCTAATCAAATCCGTCCGCCTTACGAGGCACGAGCCACGAGTCACTGGTCACGAACAAAATCCCGCAATCCCCACCCAATCAAATCCGTCTGTCTTACGAGGCACGCGCACGCGCCACGAGTCACTGGTCACGAACATAACCCGCAATCCCCACTAATTAAATTCGTTCGTCTTCCGGGCCACCAGCCACGAGTCACTGGTCACGTACACAACGCGCACCCCTGTGCCCTATTTACTACCAACAATGGACTCTATTTATTACTTTCTTTTTCCTTCTCAGCTTCCATAATCTTTTGTGCGGTCATTTCGGCAATCTTCGCCCTATCTTCCTCAGTGAGCTTAACCTCTTGGTAGGTTTTCTTACTTTGTATACAACCGCCGTTGTAACAACCAAGCAGTATCAGGCATATTACCAGCAACCATGCTTTGACTCTCATTTCCTCTCCTTTCTCCAAAAGTATTAATGTTCCTTGCGTGCGACCAAAACCGATTATCTGCAAAACCTCCATTTCCTCGCCTGTCCCCGAATGTCGTAATCGGGGATCCAGCCCACTCACCATTTAACCACTCACCAAACAATAGCTGTTCCCACGCAGTCAAATATTCATAGAAAAACGCAATTTCTGGGAAGTTTTCCTCCGAGATTCAGAACTGCTTCTTGCTGATATTTCTCCACTCTTTCTGCTCTCCAACTGCCGGCCTCCGGCGGGTATGGTAACGTCCTTCAACCGCCAGTCCCAAGCAGTAGCCAAAAATTATATCGATTCCAACTCACCTGTCAACCCCGTTAGAAAGTTTTTTTGGAAAAAATGTCCCTAATAGGCCCAATTTCTAATGGGGCCCAGCCCCGTTAGAGCTTTTTCTCGCAAAAAATGCCGCAATCCGCTGGAATTTCTAATGGGGTCAATAGAAATCCACAAAAATTATTTACTTTTTTTGTCCCCTTGTCTGCCCTCGAGTCCCATCGAGGGTCCCCACGTCTTACCTGCGCCAGCAGGTAGTGGGGATCCACCCTCCCGAGCGACAAGCGACGAGCGACGAGTCACGAATATGCCGTCCCTGAGCACCCAGTTGTTGATTACTTTTTTTTTCCACCTTAATCTTTGCTTTTACCCTTCGATTTCCCCCCTAGGAGATTCACTGTTTTTTAATTTGTGTTTAGTCCGTGTTAATCTGTGAAATCTGTGGCAGAAAAAGATTTGCAAATCCTTCCCACCCCTGCTATACTTACTTTTATGATGGCTAACCATCCAACGCGTTCTTTTGTGAAGGCCATTCTTTGGCTCAGCACCCTCCTTTTGCGCCGCCTGCCCCCGCGTCTCACGACGCAAGACGTGGCGGCGGGCAAGGCGCAATAAATACTTCTTTCTAAAACCTCATTTTTTTCGTAAAATCCTTGCGATTTAGCTCTGACCACGGCTTGAGAAGTCCAGTAGGGCCGAAAATTAACTATTAACCACAGAGAACGCCGAGAACGACAAGAAAATTTCTGCTTTGCATGAATGGCAATATTCCAGAATCTCTGTGAACTCTGTGCTCTCTGTGGTAAAAAAGGAGAAAAACAAATGTCCGGTACAAAAAAAGAGAGAATTATCGTATTCGACACCACCCTGCGTGACGGCGAGCAGGCGGCAGGTACGCGCTTAGGGGCGAGGGAAAAACTCGAGATAGCCCGCCAGCTTGCCCGGCTCAAGGTTGACATAATCGAGGCGGGCTTTCCCGCTTCTTCGCCTGAGGATTTCAGGGCTGTAAAGCTGATATGCGAAGAGCTCAGGTCGGTCACGATTTGCGGCCTGACCCGCGCCAGGGCTGAGGATATTGACGTTTGCGGCAAGGCCATCGCAAAGGCGAAACGCTCGCGGATTCATACCGGCGTCGGCGTCTCGAACATCCACATTCAGGGTAAGTTCGGCAATGCCAAGTACGGCAGAACAATGGCGCAGAAGAAGGCCAATATCCTGAAAATGGCGGCCAAAGCCGTAAGAAGGGCCTGCAGGTACACCGATGACGTCGAGTTTTACGCGGAGGATTCGGGCAGGGCCAATCGCAAATTCCTCTATGAGATACTCGAAGCGGTCGTTGATGCGGGCGCCACGACTCTGAATATTCCTGATACTACCGGCTATGCCATCCCGGAGCAGTTCGGGAACCTGATAGCGGATATCAAAGCCAACGTGCCGAATATCGATAAGGCGGTAATCAGCGTTCACTGCCATAACGATTTGGGAATGGCTGTGGCGAATACCTTAGCGGGCGTCAAAAATGGTGCAAGGCAGATAGAGGGCACAATCAACGGCATCGGCGAGCGGGCGGGTAACGCCGCGATTGAAGAAGTCATTATGGCGATACGTACGCGAAAGGATTTCTTCAATATCGAGAGCAGAATCGAGACGGCCCAGTTTTATCGCACGAGCAGAATGGTGGCGGATATGTTAGGTATGCCCGTGCCGATTAACAAGGCTGTTGTCGGTGATAACGCCTTTGCCCACAGCGCGGGAATTCACGTTGACGGCGTGCTCAAGAAACGCGAAACGTACGAGATTATGAGGCCTGAAGACGTGGGCTCGCCGAAAAGCAGAGTGGTTTTGACTGCGAGGACGGGCAGACACGGCCTCAAGCACAGACTTGAAGTATTGGGATACAAGCTGTCCAGGGCCGAATTAGAGAAGACCTATAAGCGGTTTATTGAAATAGCTGATAAAAAGCACGAGGTCTTCGACGCGGATATTGCGGCAATAGTCGGTGATGAAACCCGCGCCGTAGAACAAACCTACAAACTGGAATATATGCATGTGGTCAGTGGGACGGGTACGCTGCCGACGGCGAGTGTGCGAATCGAAACCAAAGGCCAATTCAAACAGGCGGCCGCTTGTGGTGACGGTCCCGTCGATGCCGCCTACGAAGCAATAAGAGAAGCTACGGGCCAATCACCAAAACTCGAAAGCTACTCAATACGAGCGCTGACCGGCGGCAAAGAAGCACTCGGCGAAGCAACGGTAAAAATCAGTGAGAAAGGCCAAATATACATAGGCCGCGGCGCCTCGACTGACATCATACAAGCGAGCGCGAAGGCCTATATCAACGCCATAAACAGAATGGTGGCCGCAAAAAAGAAAGACCGCAGGTAATACGGTTTGGATGAGATAAAGGGTAAGTCAATGTCAATGACGATAACGGAAAAGATACTGGCAAGAGCGGCTGGTAAAGCAAAAGTTACGCCGGGTGAGCTTGTAGAAGCAAAAATTGATGTCGTTATGTGTCACGATATTACTACACCGCCGGCGCTTTCGATGCTGGCCGAGAAGGGAATAGACAAGGTATTCGACAGGGAAAAAATTGTCGTAACGCCGGACCATTTTCAGCCGGCTAAAGATATAAAAAGCGCCGAGCTGCACAAGCGGCTGGATGAATGGGCGAGGCGACAGAAGATAAAATATTACTATAAAATAGGAAGGGCTGGGGTATGTCATGCGCTGCTGCCGGAACAGGGGCACATCCGGCCCGGTGAGGTTATCATCGGCCCCGACTCGCACACGTGCACCTACGGGGCGTTTGCGGCGTTCGGCACCGGCATCGGCTCGACCGACCTGGCTGCTGCAATAGCTACGGGACAATTGTGGTTTAAGATTCCTGCTTCGATAAAGTTCGTCCTTAACGGCCCACTCAGCCCCGGCGTTTATAGCAAGGACGTCATCCTCACTGTAATTGCAAGAATCGGCGTTGACGGCGCACTCTACAAGGCGATGGAATTTACCGGCCCGACACTGGCCCAAATGTCAATGGAAGCGAGGATGACCATTACGAATATGGCCATCGAGGCCGGCGCAAAAAACGGTATCATCAGTTTCGATGATATAACGAAGCAATACCTCGATGAACATCTAAAAGACAAGACCGATTACACCATTTATGAATCCGATGAAGATGCTGAATATGTCTCGGTAGAGGAATTTGACTGCTCGAAAATTGAGCCGATGGTTGCCCTGCCGCATCTGCCCAGCAATGGTGTGCCCATCGGGGATTGTGCCGGCAAGGTAATGGACCAGGCCTATATCGGTAGCTGTACAAACGGGCGAATCGAGGACCTGCGAATCGCTGCGAAAATCCTGAAAGGCAAACAAGTGGCGATTCGTACAATAGTTGTGCCTCCCACGCCAACAATCTGGAAGCAGGCAATGGACGAAGGCCTGTTCGATATATTCTATGATGCCGGCTGTGTAATCGCAGCGCCGACCTGCGGTGCGTGTCTGGGCGGCTTTATGGGCGTGCTGGCCGAAGGCGAGAAGTGCGTCAGCACAACAAATAGAAACTTCGTCGGCAGAATGGGACATCCGAAGAGCGAAGTCTATTTGGCCAGCCCTGCAACTGCAGCTGCAAGCGCAGTTGAAGGAAAATTAACGGATCCAAGAAAATATATTTGAAAGAGAATCAGCCACAGAGAGCACAGAGAATTAGGAGATTAGGTAGGGAAATGCGAGAAGCCGGAATAGTTAACGGAGATTGTTGGGTCGCCTGCATAGATATTCTTGGTTTCAAAAATCATGTTCTCGATTTTGAGCAACAATACGGAAAGGGGCACTTGGATATATTCGTCCAGAACTATTATAAGGATATATTGGATGAGCTGAACAAAAGAGGAAAATATTGGCCGGGGAAGGTGTCCATTTGGTGGGCTTCGGATACTTTTGTTTTTTATACACTTGATGATTCTGCCGAATCTTTTACTTGTATAGAACAAGAGGCTACGCATTTTTGTGTCGGGTTAAGTTGGAAACATTATGCTTTTAGAGGAGCCTTGGCAGCCGGACAGTTGTATGCGGAAACGGGGCGAAATATATTGGTTGGCCCAAGTTTTATCGACGCTTATGAATATGCTGAAAAGCAGAATTGGATAGGTCTTGTATTGACGCCAAGTGCCTGCACAAAGCTGAAAGTTATTGGTTTAGACCCAGTTAACATGCCTTTAACATTTACAGAATACGATGTTCCTGTCAAAAAAAAGGAAATGACTCCGACTCAAAGTACTGAGAAACTATTTGCCGCCCGAATTGGCAAATATCCGATGGTACCAGAGTGTATAAAACAACTGCAGAATGAGTGCAAGACCAGGTATCCAAAAGAGTATGAAGCTCAACACAAATCAAAATACGAAAACACTTTAAAGTTCATTTGTGATGCAGGGAATCGCTTCTCTGTGACATCTGTGGCAATAGAAAGGGAAAATACTAATGAGCAAGGCGCATGTTTATAATAAAGACCATATTAATACCGATGAGATAATACCGGCGAGGTATTTGAACACGGACGAGGAAGCTGAACTGGCGAAGCATTGCCTTGAAGATTTGGACCCTGACTTTGTTAAGAAGGTCAAGCCGGGTGATGTAATCGTTGCAGGTGAGGACTTCGGCTGCGGCTCGTCCAGAGAGCACGCCGTCTGGGCTATCCGGGGTGCAGGTGTGCAGACCGTTATCGCTAAGTCTTTCGCCCGAATCTTTTATCGCAACGCCATCAATAACGGATTCTACATAATTGAATGTCCGCACGCTCCAGATGGCATTAAGCAGGGCGATGAGCTGGAGATTGATTACAAGGCCGGCTTGATTAAAAATAAAACCGCCGGTGTTGATATCAAATTTGCACCGCTGCCGGGGTTTGCTTTGCAAATTATTGAAGCCGGTGGCCTGTTAGAGCATATAAAAAAGGCAAAAAGTGAAAACGCAGAGAAAAAATCACAAGTTAAAAATCAAAATGCGAAGTGAAGAATCTAAATTCAAAATAAATAGAATCGTTCTATCATTTACTGTTGGACTGACCGCAGCGATCGGGGTAACCGCAACTTTGCTAACGCAGCAGGCAGGCGTAAGGGCGGACGGAAACTTGTCAGCGCACAAGGAAATAGTGTCTGTTGTTGAATGGGATGTAGTATCCCCGAATGAAGCTGCCATCCCCAAGCTCAGCAAAATACAATTACTCGGCGAAATAGAAAAGTCTATCGAGGCATATCAATCTTCTTACTCATGGGAAGCAAAGTATTGTGTCACGTCACGACAGGCACCTTGCAAAGATATATCCGTTCCTGAAATCATAACGACATCGCATGTTCGCATAATCTCAAATGACGCAAAGTGGTTCTACGAGAGTAAGCAGGAGACAGAGGACAAAACCGCTAAGGAGAAGTGGGCTGTTAATCATCGCATCGCCTCGAATGGCAAGGTTATCAGTATGGTCTGGCCGGATAGGAATGAAGCAATGGCCCGGAGCAAAGACCAGTACAAAGGTGGATTTGGTGTTGCGACAATCGCAGACTTTTTGACTTGTTTGTCTGCGGAATCATGTTTGCCCAAGAGAGCAGATTTTCCTGAAGTTTTTGAAATTCTTGGTGACCCCGGTACACAATTGTTGCCCTGGTATACTCGGGTTGGTGGCCAAATGTGCTATGTTCTTGAGCGGACAGACGTATTACAACAGCCGATTTTCAGGAACGGGAAAGAATTGGAAGTTTGGAAAAGAGAAAACCCCGAAAAAGCCGAAGCATGGTCAAAAGCTGCAAGATATGGGCTGGTTTTCAATATATATCCGCAAGGCCATCCTGGAGGCGGGGATACACGAGTGAAAGAAATGAAGTTCCGGTTAGCGATTGCCCCGAAGTTGGGTTTCGCCATTATATGCTGGGCCTATGGCTACGGGGTCCGGAGTGGTGCTTATCAAGGATTTGTTTTTCCCGACAGAGAAATTAAGTATGACGATTTTCGCAAAGTCAGCAAAGATTTATTTATTCCCCATCAGATGGTTTACACGAACTATAGAATTGACCGTCACGGGCAAAGAGACGTTATGAAGGAAACACGATTAACAGTTGAGGAGTTCACGTTTAACAAGCAATATCAGCCCGAATTGTTCGAATTTGATTTTCCCGAAGGATATAAAGTAACAGATGCAGACAGGGGAATCATTTATACTGTCGGCGATTCGAAGGAAAAAATCGATGCCCTCGTAGCCGCGGCTAAAGCGAGGGAGGCGTTCTATAAGAGGCTCTCACAGACACAAGCACCGGCTTTGGAACCAAGCGAATGGCTCAATAGTGCCCCTATCGTTCTTGCCGAGCAGAAAGGCAGGGCTATCATCCTGCATTTCTGGGGGCTCGGGTGTGCCCCGTCTATACACGAACTGCCGCGGCTACAGAGACAATATGGTCATACCGCAGAGTTTCCCGCCGCGCCGCTGTTCATATCCATCCACCCCTTTGTGGATAGCGACCATCTAAAGCAGCTTGAGAAGACACTCGATAAGTACGGAATCACCTTCCCGGTGATGGTGGACTCGCCTGATTCTGAAGGTCGCTCCTTGGGGAAGACATTCAAAAAGTATAGGGTCTTCGGTATTCCTAAGGAAGTTAGCATCGACGAGGAAGGTCATTTTGCAGAAGTAGACAAGGACCTTATTAGTACCAGCAGTTGGTGGTTTAAGAATGCAGGAGGTAAATAATTCTATAAATAACAAGGAGAACTGAAAGTGTCCAACATGGCTTATGATTCTGAGTGATGGTAGGGGCCGGTAGCCACCGTTGAAGCGATAGAGGTATTAAAAGCAGTTGCCGGAGTTTGCTCTTAAGATAATAAACGACGGCGGACTATTGGAGCATATAAAAAAAGGAACCGCGGATTGACGCGGATTTGCGCGGATAAAAGAAAAGAAATATCAAAAATCAAAATGCAAAATTGTGGAGTCCCGACCCTGTCGGGATGGCTATTTTCATTATGGTTTTGTTTTCCATAATTATGCATCACACAACAGTCTATATCGTTCCTTAGCTATAAATCGGCTGGTCCACAGGATGGCTTACGCCATTTGAGTAATAAAAGGCGGGCAAGCGGCGGACAAAGATTTCGTTGATATTAGGATAATGGTAGCATAAAATCAGTGGAAACCTGTGCCATAGGTACTTGTCCCTGAGGGACGAGTTCCATAGGTGCCGTTTTATAATTATGTTAGCAGAGAAGGCACATGAGAACTTCGATAGGCGTCATTGCGATTTGCCTGATTGTTAGTGGGTGTCGTCGCACCGAGAACGGTGCGTCCACGTTTTCTGTACCGGACGGCGTCACGCATGAAAGCAAGACAAGTCCGGAATGGCACGCATTTCACTGGGGCGATAGCGAGGAAACAGCGCTCTTCATGATTTCGCCACATCCGGCGGGACTTTCCGAGTCCATGGTTCATGGAATGGCTGCCCAGACAGCAAAGCTGCTTGAACCCGATCTCAAGGCCCTGGAGGAAGTTGAATCTGTCGTCAAGATATGCTCGGACATCTCCGTGGGGCGGTTCAGCGGTAGGCAGGTCGATTTCTTGGTTACAACCAAGGACGGCAAGGCACTTCACCAGTGCATATATATCCTTTGGGATGGCGAGCGCGTCTGGCAGGGGGGGCTGACGGGTCCAAAAGACAGCGACATTGCCATGGTTCATCGCATTCTGAGATCAAGAGCCAACTGACTGCGAAGAATCTAATGGACACAGATCGATGTTTCGCTACTGCTCAACAACAGCAGGTCATGAGCCTCCAGCTAAAGGACAACACAGTATTGTACAACGAGATAAAGCATTTATTATTTAGATTTGAGATATAGAACCCCTGCCGTCCACGCACCAAAGAACAAAATTTTGGTTCGGGACAAGCGAGCAGCAGGGCTAAACAAAAACCCACGCAATAAATTGCGGGGCTAAATACAAACCTCACCACAGGGTTGATATTAGGATAATGGCAGGATAAAATCAGTGGCGAGCGTGTTGTATATTATTATGTTGGATTCATAGAGATGATGACATGAAATACCTGTCTGCAACCGTGTCTTTTGTGTTTGTCTTCGCGGGTGTCTTTTTCCTCGCGGGATGGTTTCTCATGCCTCATCTTCCGCCGGTGCCAGACAGACCGATCTCAGCCTTCGAGGGAGAATACTGGGTTGACAACTGGATCGGAGTCTTACTGGGGCTGCTTCTCGGTGGTCTCTCCGCACGCTCCGTCTTCAAGAAAGCAAAGGCAAAGGAACAAAAAGAATAGAACAACCGAATTCGGAAGGTGAGCATCCCCAAGCACCGTAGGGCGTCCCCGAGGGACTGCCGCTTGAGGCTGCCACCC
>CAZQYB010000033.1:0-19910 GCA_964597535.1 uncultured Pirellulales bacterium
AGGCTAAAGCTAATTTGGAAAGTGAAAAGCTCAACGCTCTCGCAGAAATTGAACATCGTCGATTACCAGCGTGTTGACGGTGCGAAACTGACTTTGAAAACCGGCCAAATTTCCTTCCTCGATAGCTCTGATAAATCTGTTGACGAACTCTTCACAGCTTAAGAACTGAATTACGGCATTATCAAATCTTTGCCTGGCCTCGCAGCAAATAGCATGCAAAAGGTGAGTTTTGCCCAGGCCGGAATTGCCATAAAGGAAAAGCGGATTATACGTATCGCCGGGCGATTGACTGACCGCAACACAACTTGCATGAGCAAGGCGATTGCTCGGGCCCACTACAAAGTTATCAAAGGTATAATCAGGGTTAAGTCTAAGCCTGGGCCCGGAACGTTCAGGGGGGGAAAAAGACTGCCTGCGGCGGCTAACGCCGAAATCTATACTAACAAGACGACCGGTTATCTGCTGAGCAGCATGGGTGAAACCGCTTTTGCAATTGTCACGCAAAAACTGGACGGTGGCATCGTCGGGACAACCGACTCCGAGTGAACCGCCATCAAAGTGCAGGACCGTCAACTCCTCAAACCATCTGCGGGTGTTGACCGGGTCAAGCGCTTTTGCGCGTTCAAGTATATCGGCGAAAATATCTTCAACCGCCCGAGCCGCCAAACCACACTCCTCTCTGAATCGCTACCCTATGCAAACAGCAACCGCTCACCTAAAACATCCGTGCTAAAAATTTTTACAATACCAAAACAGACCGCCCTCTCAGGTTGGACAGGAACTTTCTCCGATAAAGCGGCGGTGGTAATCTAACTTCAACCGTTCGGTTTGTCAAAGAAAAACGCTTATGTTCCGGCAAAAAGCAAAAAAATGCAAATTTCTTCAGAGTCGAAAGAATGCACGGAAAAGTTCTTTCCCGTCATTGCCGCTTCTTCTGTCCATCCTTGCCACGAAAGTTATGCTTCAAAAGGAGCCGGCGGGAATCTACTTGAAGTTCTCGCAAATATGTGCGAAACTCCCGTCATAAAACTTCTTTATCTATGAGGAAGCTGTTATGGGAATTTTCGCCAAAACGGCCGGATTCTTTAAAGAGCGACTGGGCAAAACGCGCGACAAAATCAGCTCTTCACTTTCGTCTGTACTGAGTCTGGGAAGAGATATCGATGAAACCTTGCTCGACGAGCTGGAAGAGACGCTGATAACCGACGATATCGGCATCGAAACGACCGATAAACTCATATCGGACCTGCGTACCGCCTACCGAGGCAGGCAAATCGCAACAACCGATGATATTATCCCTTTTCTGAAAGAACATATCAAAAGCTACTGGCCCGACCGCAACAGAGAATTACATTTTGCCCAAACCGGCCCGACCGTCATTTTAATTGCCGGCGTCAACGGCTCGGGAAAAACCACAAGCATCGCCAAGCTGGCTCATATATTGAGCCGAAACAACAAAAAGGTCATCGTCGCCGCCTGTGATACGTTTCGTGCCGCCGCTGTAGAGCAGCTTAGCATCTGGGCCGAGCGAATCGGCGTACAAATCATAAAGCATAAAACCGGCGGCGACCCGGCAGCGGTAGCATTCGATGCCTGTGAAGCGGCCACAGCAAGGGGTGCCGACATCCTGATTCTCGACACAGCCGGGCGACTGCATACGCAAAAGGACTTGATGAGGGAGCTGACAAAAATCCGCGATGTGGTCGCCCGAAAAATACCCAACACGCCGAATGAGGTACTGCTCGTCCTCGATGCCACGACGGGCCAAAATGCAATCGCTCAGGCAAAAATGTTCACCGAAGCAATCGATGTTACGGGGATATTCCTGGCCAAGCTGGACGGCACCGCCCGCGGAGGAATCGTTATAGC
Source organism: uncultured Pirellulales bacterium (assembly GCA_964597535.1). Lineage (GTDB taxonomy): Bacteria > Planctomycetota > Phycisphaerae > Sedimentisphaerales > Anaerobacaceae > CAZQYB01. Next base: position 1,870 of record CAZQYB010000033.1, read on the forward strand.
CATAAAGGACCAGCTCGATATACCGGTGAAATTCGTCGGCCTGGGCGAAAAACCCACAGACATCGCCGAATTCAACCCCGATACCTTCGTGGAAGCGCTGTTTACATCGTGAACCGTGCATCGTAAATCGCAATTCGAACCACGAGACACAAACCACCACTTTAGACCCTCGGATAGCTGCCCAGATAGTGCGTCCTGGACGGGTCGCCTGCCGATGATATTGCGTACTTGATGAAAGTATCAGTTCTTCATCAACAACGGTTGGCCGGTCGCAGTGGTCACATCACGCCACAGTCCCCCATCCGGATTGATACGATTCTTTCGAGAAATCGCCATACGCATCGGAATGTGGACAAAATTGTTATGAACAAGACTTACAAGCAGTTCGCTCTTTCCGGCCATAGCGGCATGAACTGCGTTGGTGCCGAGTATTGCGCAATAAATTGAATCGTTCGGATTTGCCGGCATACTGCGGATAATATAACTGGGGTCGATATATTTCAGATTTATCTCTATCTGCTTTGCTTTGAAGTATGCGTTAATTCTTTCTTTAAGGAAAACGCCAATATCAGCGAGCTTTCTATTTCCAGATGCATCAACATCGCCGCTTACGTTCATAAGTTCCTGGCCGGCACCCTCGGCCACCAGAATCACAACATGACCACGCTGTTCAAGTCTTTTTCCCAGATGCCGAAGCAGTCCGTTTTTACCATCAAGGTCGAAAGGCACTTCCGGCACAAGCACATAATTAACATCATTGGTAGCCAAAGCCGTGTGAGCTGCAATGAATCCTGATTGCTTGCCCATAACCTTAACTATGCCAACTCCGTTTGGTGCGCCAAGTGCCTCCACGTGCGCACCCGCAACGGCATCAACAGCTTTGGATACAGCCGTCTCGAACCCGAATGACTTCTGCACAAAGCTCAGGTCGTTGTCAATCGTTTTGGGAACGCCGACGACTGCAATTTTAAGCCCCCTTTTTCTTATCTCGCTGGAAATGCTAAGAGCAGCTTTTTGCGTACCGTCACCGCCTATCGTAAAAAGTGTATTAATGTTCATCCGCTCCAGTGTGTCAACTATTTCCTCAATGCGGTCCCCATGACCACGTGAGGAGCCGAGAATTGTCCCGCCGCTTCGATGAATATTCAAGACGACCTCCGGCGTTAATTCCATAACCGGCAGGTTAAATTGCGGAACAAAACCCCGGTAACCGTACCTGAAACCGCAGATTCGTTTTGCGCCGTAATGGTACCACAGGCACATAACGATTGCCCGTATCACATTGTTAAGTCCGGGACACAGCCCGCCACAGGTAACTACACCGGCATTTACCTTTGCCGACTCAAAATATATCCTCTCTCTGGGGCCGGCCTTTTCCAGCAGCTCGTTTCGAGCAAAACTGTGAGCCGCCCTATCGGCACCGGTTTCAATATCGTAGATTATGTACTCATTATCACTAACGTAATTCGCTACATAATCACCCATTTTCTTCGAGAGTGATATAGGCGACTGTACAGTGCACTTACCCAGTACAGGAATGCTAAAATCCAGTTTTTCCATATTGACGATTCTTTTGCTAAATGACTCTCGGCTTCAACAAATTAAGAAAACCACAGCCAATGACGAATACATCTGCGTATAACAAATGCTTTTGTTTTTATCGGTCTAAGAACTCGCAAACTTTAACAAGTTGTGTGTATAAAACACTAAAAAGCCCAGTTTGTCAAATGGCCATTTGTTTTAGAAAAGATGCAGTTTTATCAGCCGCTAATGAGACTGTGCACTATGATAGCATTGGTCGTACCGGCTGTACCGATAGGTTGGCCGGCTACAAGCACAATTTTCTCATCCGCCCGGGCCCAGCTGCTCTCGACAATGAGCCGGTCAACCAGATGTGTGAACTGCTCAATATCTTTTGGGACCGCTCGGCAGCGTGGTATCACACCATAATGAAGGCACATCTGACAGCAGACTCGCTGGTCGGAGCTTAACGCGAGTATGGGAACATCAATATGGGTTTTGCTCAGCAATCTCGCCGAGACACCGCTTTGCGACCAGACGGCTACAAACTTGGCCCCGACATCGTCAACGATTTGCCCAACGCTGTGAGCCATTGCCGTGGTCAGGACCAGTTCATCTGTCGTGGCGCTTCTGGGATGTACTTTGCTCCGGTCAAGAAAGGCCTCCGTCGTCTTCGCAATCCGCTGAATGGTCTGTACCGCCTTGAGAGGGTATTCACCGATTGCGGTTTCGCCGGAAAGCATAACCGCATCAGTAAGGTCCATAATGGCATTGGCAACGTCCGAGACTTCGGCACGGGTAGGGGTGGGCGAGTTTATCATACTTTGCAGCATCTGGGTTGCGACCACGACGGGTTTGCCGAAATCCCGACACATCCGGGTGATTCGCTTTTGAATCAGTGGAACTTCAGCAAGGTCCATCTCCACGCCAAGGTCTCCACGAGCCACCAACACAGCATCACTGGCATTGACGATATCTTCCAAATCATTTACCGCCTGTGGCGTCTCAATCTTGGCAACTACTTTAATATCAGTACCGGCTTTGTGGAAGTAGTCTTTCAACTGTTTTATCTCATTGGCCGAGCGTACGAAGCTCATCGCCAAAAAATCCAAATTATGCTCGATGGCCCAATCAACACACTTCCAGTCGTGTTCGGTAATCGATGGCATACTTATCTCGGTATCAGGCAGGTTGATTCCTTTTTGACTGCGCAACTTACCGCCAACAAGAACCTCACAGACTGTCCCTCCATCATTTTGACTGACCACACGGAGGGCAATTTTACCGTCATCGATAAAGATGCGGTGGCCCACATTCACGTCTTTATTGAAATACTCGTAATTTGTCCCGAAGCGCTTTGCCGTCCCCACTTCGCTGCCTGGCACAATACTGACCTTATCACCAACGTTCAGCATCTGTCCTTCCGGTTCGATTCTCCCGGTTCGTATCTTCGGGCCGCACAAATCACCCATCACAGCGGTTGTGTGACGGTGCTGGGCACGCGCTGTATTCAGAACCTCCAATAATTTGGCGTGTTCGCCGAGTGTGCCGTGAGAAAAGTTCAGGCGGAAAACATCCGCTCCATTATCTATCATCGCTCTAATGGTCTCGCTGCGATTGCAAGAAGGACCGAGTGTGGCGATTGTTTTAGTCTTTATCATTGTAGGCGATCTCTTTTAGACCTTTGGATAATTACCCAAGAAATATGTCTTTGGCAGTCCGCCGGTCAAAGGCGTCGCATATCTAATAAACGCCTCTGTTACGCCGTTACCTTCGGAATTGATGAATTCATCGGGCATCGACTTTGACTTCTCAGCAACATTACGAAGCTCAGTACCTACAAACTCCACCGCATAATTTTCCATCTCGCCTATTCTGTTCATAGCAACTGAGCCGCTTTGTTCACTCATCGAAAGTTTAACGGCCTCGCGTCCACATTGGCGGGCCTCGTTAACATCAACCGGCGACTGAAACCCAACGAAGCTCCTTTGCAGATAACCAAACGTATCCGCCCTGACGCGCTTTGCCTTTAGCTTGTGCTTAATCTGACCGGATAAAAAGTCGGTCAGAACCCCCGTGCCCGAAAGCTGAATATTGCCGTGAGCATCCTGTTCCTTATCCCGTGAAATCTTTTCTATCCAGGTCTTGCCCTCGGCGTCACATATACCTTCGCTAACCGCAATTACACACCGACCAAGTCTGCTATAGACATTTTCAACGTCGCCGAGGAATTTGTCTATTGAAACCGGCTTTTCCGGCATATATATCAAATGGGGTCCGTCATCGTCACTCTGCCTGCCCAAAACGGAAGCCGCCGCCAGAAAACCTGCGTTTCTGCCCATTATCACATCGACCTTAATCCCCGGAAGCGCCTTGTTATCAAGGTCATCTCCCATAAGAGCACAGGCAACAAACTTCGCCGCCGTCCCGTATCCCGGACAATGGTCGGTTACCAGCAGGTCGTTATCAATGGTCTTGGGGATATGGAACGCCCGCATCTCGTAGCCGACTTCAGCCGCCATCAAATTAATAATATGAGCCGTATTGGCCGAGTCATTGCCCCCGATATAATAAAAGTAACGAATATCCCGCTTCTTAAAGACATCAAAAATCCTCTGGCAGTATTCCTTATCCGGCTTGTCGCGACTCGAACCCAATGCCGCCGAAGGACAGCTCGCCACCCCTTCTAAAACAGATACCGACAGATTTTTCAAATCAACGAAATCCTCCTTGACAATCCCCTCGACGGCGTGAATTGCCCCGTAGAGATTTTCTATCTCGTCGTGTTTACAGACCTCTTCTATTATGCCGGCCAATGATGCGTTGATAGTTCCCGTCGGCCCGCCGGATTGTCCAACTACAGCGTTTGCTTTTGGTGCACCTGCCATTTCTTAAACTTCTCCATTAAAATTATTATGTTAACCTTCTTACGTCATTCCCGAAAAAGGGGAATCCACTATCTTGTTGCCCGCGTGAAACAAACCACGCCGACTCCTTCACGGACATAATACCTTATTTCGTGTAGGGTTCAAATCTTTCGTTATACTCTGTCATATCCTTTTCTATACGTTCACGCGTATATCTGTCTCCGTGGCCAATTTCCCCGCGAACTGCGTCATATTGTCTCCAGGCAGACTCTGCCTTTAATCCCCCGTATAATTTCATCAGCAACACCGATACGTTCATTGCATGGAAATCATCTGTCATACCACCTGTCTTCTTATTCCTATACTTTTCGAATACCGCTTCCTCTTCACTAACAACCTTGTGGATAAAATCTGTAAAGTTCTCTATAACATCACTCACCTTTGAGTTCTGCAAAGAATATATCTTGAGGTATTGCGGCGAAAACGCAAAGGAGTTCCCATAGTAACCCCATTGATGCAAAATCAGAATTTCCGGCACCCCATCATCGTCCATATCTTTGAAAGTATATGGTATGTCACCCGGGAAGAAAGTTCTTAAATACTCATTTTTCGTTCCAAGCTGTCCTCCGTAGTAGAATATGTGAAATTTATTTATCTTGGAATCGAAGACAATCAGCTCACAGACGCCATGAGCACCTCCCGTCCAGCTTTGGAATACCAAATCATCTTCAGAATCGCCGGTTAAGTCAAGGCCTTGCTCAAAATAATACCGAACACCGGTTTTTCTCAGGGCGCGAGAGTACTTGTTACGCTTAACTGTCAAAATTCCTTCGGCAGGTTTTCCGCCAACGCTATCTGTAAGCGAAGGCCAATTTTGAGTCTTAATAACATAGTTGCCGTGTTTAATCACCCTGGTCACCTCACGCTCAGCATCTGTCATCTTTGAAGGTGAGCCGCATCCCGCCGCTAACAGACAAATCACTATTATCAGAAACCTCATGGTAACACCCTTTGCCCAAATTTAGCAGCGTTTCATTGTACGAATACGACCTCAAGAGTCAATGACAAACAAAAAACAAGAAAAGAGCAAGGTTGCCTGGGGCCTTATGCTCTTGTGCTCTCCCCCCTTATTTGACCTCAAACTCACAGCCCGGCGTCAGGAAATACAGCCATCTGCCGAGCAGCTTGGTCTTGAGGATTTCGCTTGCTGCCCTGCCGTAAAGTTCCAACTGCCGGCGATAAAACTCAGCACGCTCCGCGACTTCTTCAGCGGTTATATTGTCGGTTTTGAAATCAATAACAGCAAGACCTTCCGGCGTTTGAATCAGCATATCAATTATGCCCTGAACGATAATTACCTCGTCGCTCGGCACTCGTGGCTCGTAACTCGATTCACTAAATTCGGCTGCTGATATGGCAAAAGTGAACGGCCATTCACGCCAAACTCTATTTTCGCTATCAAGTACTATTCTGCCCAGTTCACTTTGAAAAAACGTCACTATCGGTTCTGCGTCGATGCACTCGGCGACAGCTTCGGTTATGGCCCCATCGACCAGAAGTTTTTCTTTCGTCTTTTCAATCGCTCCTTTGTTTATGGGCGCCGCTAAATCAAGTCTGGAAATTACCAGATGCGCAGCCGTCCCGATTAGCCGACCATCGACCGTTTCAGCCGACAAAACCGCTTTCGGCTTCCGCTCCAAAACACTGGAATAATCGCTTTTCACATACTCATCATTGCGATGCGTCATTTGCGTCACCGACTGCTTGGCCGGCAAACTCGGCACCTGTTCAAAACGATACCGCCAGGACAAAGACCCTTTTATCTGCGAGAGCAGTTCTGTATCCGCCCGTTGCCGCTGCAGCTTCTTCCCAGACTGTTTGATTTGTCTTGATTTACCGCTCCTTAGCTTGCGGACATCGTTGGATAGCCCTTCTATCTCTGTCTGCTCATAGAGCTTTAAACTGAACAAGCTGTCATCGACAGTTTCGTCTGCAAAGCCGGTCTCAAAAGCGGTGTGCAGATTTTTCTGGTCGCAAAGGCCGTAAAGGACCCATTCGAGAGGACTCTGACAGGAGCGAAGCTGCCAGTCGGCAATCGACTCATCGCCGAAGGAAAAGCCGTTGCAAATGATATGCCGACAACTGTTTTGCTTTTGCGAAGCGGTCAGAATGAGTCGTTCCCTCGCCCGCGTCGTTGCAACATAGAGAATCCGCATCTCTTCCGGCAAAGCTGTTGAGAGCTTCCCTTCTGCGATAACCTGATGGGCGAGCGAACTCAGTTTGCTGTTTGACCGGCGGTCGATAATCTGCAGACCCAGCGTATCGCGGGCGTCAGCCAAGCAATCGTCCTGAATGTCTCCCTTGTTGAATCTGCTCTCTAATTCAGCTAAAAAGACGACCGGAAACTCAAGCCCTTTGCTTTTATGAACGCTCATAATCCGCACGGCGTTACCCGTTGCGGCCTCGACCTCCGCAGGCGACCAGTCCTGCCCGGTTTTCTGAAGCTTTTCGATAAATTCAACGAAGCGAGTAAGTGAAGGCATCCCCGCATTACTGGCAAAGCCCTCGAACTGAACCGCCCGCTCGTGCAGTTTAAGAAGGTTGGCCCTGCGTGCCCGGCCGTTGGCCAAAGCCGAAACAAACGACAAAAAACCCGTCTGCCGATATACCTGCCATATCAAATCCGCTAAATCTCCGCGTCGTGCGAGCGTCCGCCATTGCTCAATTTGTTCAAGCGATTTTTTTAGCTTCTCGGCCAACTCCTCTTCATGCCCGTTCTCACAGTAGCCAGCCACGCAATCGTAAAAACTTTTCGGCTGCTCATCTGTTTTGCTGCGGATTTTCACTTTCGCCAGTTCGGTGTCACTAATCTTAAAGAGCGGGCTTCGCAGCACAGCCGCCAATTCAATATCACGCCGAGGATTATCAAGCGCCTTCAACAGACACAGCATATCGCTGATTTCCGTCGCCTCGAAATAGCCCGCTATCGCCTGGCAGCTAACAGGCACACCCGCCAATCGAAGCACTTCGACATAATCGTTTGCCTTTTTCGCAAGCGAACGCATCAGTATCACAATGTCACGGTACTCAACGTCCCTGAATTGCTTCTGCTGCTTGTCATATATTTGAAACTCCGGCCTGCCCGTTTCCGCTCCGACCATTTGCCTAATGCGTTGTGCAATCATCATCGCCTGACGCCGCCGACTGCTCACAATGTTCAGGCTTTCATCGTCGGCTGATTCATCGCCTTGCTCATCCGGCAAATCTTCCTTCTTGCCCTGCTCATCGAGTATGTGGAATTCGACAATAGGTTTATTATCACTTGTTGTTGTCCCTTTAGACTCGTCCGCAAGTGCCGGCCTCAATTTGGCCGATTCGTCGTAATCAACATCCGCGAAGGAGCTGGTCATTATTCGGTCAAATATCTTATTCACGAAATCAAGAATCCCTTTCGCCGAGCGAAAGTTGGCGTTGAGGTCAACCCGCAAACCGTCTGGCGCATTTTTCGCGTCACGCGAAGCCAGCTTAAGCTCTTTCAGGAAGATTTTCGGCTCCGCCCCGCGAAAGGCATATATGCTTTGCTTGATGTCACCGACAACGAAAACATTGCCGTCGGAGCTGACCAAATCAAGTATGGCCTCCTGAACCGGGTTAATATCCTGATATTCGTCAATAAATATGTATTTGTACCTTCGGCGAAGTTCCAAAGCTGTCTCAGATGGCTGCAGCTTCTCTGCCGAAGAATCTTCATCAGCCAAAAGCTTTAAGGCATAATGCTCAAGGTCGGCAAAATCCATACAGTTAATCGCTCGCTTGGCCTGGCTGTACAACCAGTCAAATCTCTTAACAAGCTCAACGAGCACCTTTGTCTGCCGACCGGCAGAGCCGCTGACCTTATCAAGATAATCGGGATTTAGGACCGCCAGCTCAGAAAGTCGCGCAAAAGAGTCAACCGCTCGCCTTACTGTTTTTTGTATAAGCTCCGCAATTAATTCCGGCAGTTCTTTGGGTTTATTAACCCTCGGCTTCTCAAAATTTCGTATCTGTTCTGCGCATCTGTCCCAATCTCCGGCCTTCAAAAATTCTCTGCACTGCTCAACCGGCTCGACAAAAGTGTCTTCACACTTCGCGGTCCAATTGCCGTCGGGAATTTTACTTTCGTAGAGCTTTTGGGCGTGCCGAAGCTGACTAACGATTGCCTGCAATTTGTCGGCTATAATTTGTTTCTGTTTCCTGCCGAGCTCGGCTGTGCTAAGATTAGTAACCTCGGCAAGCGCAGCCGTCCTTTCACACCACTCCTGACGCCAAACCAAGCCATCCAGGAATTCGCTCATAGCTATTATCTTCGCGGGGAAACCATCGGTTGTCCGCAGGTCTCGCCTGTAGAAAAGCTGCTCTAAGCTCTTTGTCAAATTGCTCTGCTGCCAGGCCCAGTCGATACATCTTTCGAGCGCTTCGGTTTTGAGCAGTTTCGCTTCGTCGGCATCGATTACACGGAAAGTTGGGTCAAGGCCGAGCTTGTAAAAGTGCTCTGTAATAAGCCGTTTGCAAAACGAATGTATCGTACTGATATCGGCTGCCTGCAGCAGCATAAGCTGGCGGCGAAGGTGCGGGTCCCTGCTTTCGGAAAATGCGTCCCTTAACTGCTCGGCGATTCGTGACCGCATCTGCTCGGCTGCCGCATCGGTAAAAGTCAATACGAGTACGCTCCAGACGTCGGGACAGGTCGATTTGTCGGTGACAACATTGACGCATCTGCCGGAAAGGACCGCCGTCTTACCCGTCCCCGCAGAGGCGGTTACAAGCACGTCACTGCCCCGCGCGCCTATCGCCCGCTTCTGCTGCTGCGTCCATTTAATCTTCTTCTCAGCCATTTACCTCTCTATTTCTGCTCTCCTTATAGCGTCTATTTCCACTTCAACTCCCCAAGCTTGTCTGTCTCCACAAAATCCACATGCCCATCATTGAACAATATGTTGCATCCTCTCCCACCATGATTTTCAGGAGCCAGAAGTTCCGGCCCACCAAACTGATTCCAGCCGCTCCTCGTCTCAAACAAGAGAACAACGTCATTTGGCGAATTCGGTTCACAGTTCGGATTCATCGCATAATCGCAACGGCCCCTTTTGCCAGGAGGCCAAACAAGCAAGTGTCCACCGACTATAGGCCGATACAGTATTAACCTCGGGCGAACAAACTCGTTTACGCGGACATAATCACCTTCAAGTAGCAAATCGCACCATTTATCCGGTGTTGGAAATTTCCCATCATGTTCATTTGCGTAAATCACCATCGCTTTTCCAAGACCGGATAGGTTGCTTACAGAAATCATTCGCTGCCGTCGGTACGAAGGATAGTCGCGCAGAGTTTGCTCCGGTATCCAAACACCCAAGAACATAACAGACAAAGCTATCCCGATAATAGCGGTCACAAGCCCCTTCAGTGTCCCCCGACTTTTTCTTATCTTAAGAACGGCGACTATCCCAAGAATGAGAGCAACCAACCCCGGCAGCACTGATATATTCCGAGCCAAACTTTGCATACGTGAGGGCCCAGGTGGATATACATGTGTGCCACACACCCAGAACAACCAAATGCAGAATGTCACTACAGCCAAAACCACCGCTGCAATTGCCAGCCTGGAGGTTTTCAGTTTCTGACCTTGTGCTTTTGTTTCAGTTTCACTCACGTTTTCACTTGAAGAGTTCATCTCCTATCTCCCTACGTTTTGGTCCCTATCTTTTCGAGCACTTCTCTTTTGCCGATTGATTCCAAGAAGTTGTAGTCATTTATCTGCCAGTCGAATCGGCAGACGGATTTGTACTTACAAAAACTGCACGGCGACTCAGTGCCAAGCCGGTACGGCCAAACATCAATCCTGCCGGAGAGAATTTCCTGAGCCAGTTCAATTATTTTACTTTCCGTAAATTCAAGGACCTTTTCAAAATCGTCCGACTTCAATGCCCCGCTTTTGCCGTAATCGCCATATTGACTGTCTTTCTTTGTAATGCGGAAGCTGTAGAATTTGCTCCAGCCGGAGCTTGTTATCCCATCGAGCTGTTCGAAAAATTCCCCGTTGAATATGCCTTTCGCTTTATAGTTGAAACTTTCAGTTTTTTCCGATAGGTCTTTGAGTGTGGTTTTTGTTGGGCTGACTTCGACCGGCATATAAAACGCGCCTGCTATGCCTTGTACCTTGAATTGCGAGCCGGATGAATTACGACAGCCGAGCATATAAATCGGAAGCTGCATATCGAGGCCGTAATAAAGCTTTGACCAGCTAAAGGATTTGCCTCTGCGCTTATAATCAAAAACGAGCGCGACCTTTTCGTCATCGAGCTTCACAATATCAATCCGGTCGATTTTTCCATCCAAAAACAATACCCGCCCTTCCGAAAGAGCAAGCTCATACCTGCCGAGCGTATCGCGTGCGCCTTTGACTTCGCCAAAAGAAACCTCCGAGAGTTTAGGCCTGAACTTGCCCGCTCGTACCATTTGCGCAATCGCCAAAACACAATCTTCAAGAACTTCACCGGCGGAATGAATAATAAATGCGTTATGACCTGAATGACGCACAAAGTTTGACACAAACGAGCTTGTCTGGACAAGCTCTGCGATTTGCTCTCTCAAAAACGTTAGAAGCTGACCCTCCTGAACCGTTGCAAAATCCTTTTTTTCGGCATTAAGTCTCTTTAGCAACCCATCCAGAACACGATGATAAAAATTGCCCAAATCCAGCGGCTCGAACTTAAACTCCCTGCGCTCTTTCAGCTTCAGAATGTATTTCGCAAAATACTGATATGGACACGCGGCAAAAGTGCTCAGCCGCGTAGCCGAGCCTTTTACCTGCTGGCCGAAAAGCTCTTTGACTACTCGCTCATCCAGCTTCGCGCGATTATCATAATTTATCGCTGAAAGGACAGTTGAGCCAAGTTGCGCAAGCTCTTTATCCGAGCAAATATCGTTCAATAATTCACCGAACCGATTGCCAGAGGCCTCTCGCACATCACGGCCCGCATCTTTGCCTAATTCGCTGCACAGCAAACAATCCAGCTCGTTCCTGGTTTGAACTTTCTCAACGTCGCTCTGCACGCCCGTAATTAATTCTTCGCTCAGGTTTTCAAACAGCGATTCGAGATTGTCTATAAACTGTGAGCGAGGCACGGCGCTGCCCTTATCATCCGCCAAAGGATACGTAACACACAGAAATTGCGATGGGCGCGTGAACGCGATGTAAGCCAGATATTGGCGCTCGGCCAATGTTTGACTTACCGTCGCCGACAGCGCAAAATCCGCCGCTTCGGCAACATTGCGGTCGTCCTCGCTCAATATGCTGTCAAAGCTGACGGGAACCGGAAACTGCCTTTGTGTTGCACCTATTAAAAATACCGCCTTCAAATCGGGATGCCGGCTGCGCTCAATCGAGCCGACAAGGACCTGGTCCAGAGTCGGCGGAATAAAAGCCAGTGTCATCTGCGAAAAAGCGGAACTGACAATCGCACAACAATCCTCCGCCGTCATCGCCTGTCCGCCGAAGACCTCAACGAGCTCATCAAACATATTTAAGAGTCTATCGTATAACTGCCGATGTTCGTCCGCGGCTTCACGGTCGCCGGTTTGCTCGGCTTCTTCAATCCAGCCCACAACCCTTTTGCGTACCTGCAGCTTCTCGAGAAAATCAAAAACAATCCGCACAAACTCATCAGCACCGATTTCTTTCTTCGGATTGTCACGGGGACAGAGCTCATCCCACAGTCCAAGCAAAGGCCCGCTGACTTTCGCCCGGACTTGGTTTATGCGATGCTCGTCAAAGTCGTTATCGTCCTCGCCTGCAAAATGCCATTGCTTTTCGCTTTGCCAGTCACCGGCATTTATGCCAAACGCAAGACAGTAATTCTCCAGAAGGTCAACATCACAGGCGGCAGTCGGCACCAGGCCGGTCTTAAGATAGGCGAAAATATCGCCGTGCAAAAAGCCGCCAATAACCACCTGCAGCGCCGAGCAAATAAGCTGAACCACCGGATGCCGGCCCAGCAACTTCCGCCTGTCAACAAAAAACGGTACACCGTAATCGTCAAAGTACGCCCTTATGTAATGCTGATAACGCTCAATATCCGATGCGATAACCGCAATGTCACGGTATCGATAATCTTTTTCCCTGACCAGTTCGAGTATCTGCCGCGCGACGAATTGCACTTCCGCTCGCGCATTTGGCGCCGACACAATGCGAATATTACCCGAAGCCGGAATCTTCGCCGGCTCGAGTTCAAATATATTCCGCTCGATATGAGCAAGCTGCCGAGAAGAAGAGAACCTGACCGCACTTTTCAGAATTATCGGCTCAGCTAATTGGAGCTTGCATTTCCTGACTATTTCGACAAGGTCGGCGTATGTCCGTTCGGTCAGGTTGAAAATACCGACCGGGTCGATATTTTCGGCATCGGGATTTGCCAAATTAACCTTTGACGGGTCAAGGCAAAACGCAATTTGCGCATCTGCAACCACCTTCAACAATTCAGCTAAGATTTCAAGCTCGCTGGCGGTAAAGCCCGCAAAACCATCGACCCACAACTTCGCACCTTTAACAAAATCTGCTTTGGCCACCGCCCGGCAGACCTCGGCCAGTTGAATATCAGGGTCGGTGAGCCTGCCCTCAATTGCCTTTGAATATTCTCTGAGAATCAGGGCGATATCGGCAAATTTTAACGCCGTTAAATTATTACGCTCGTCCTTCTCCAACCGCTTTAGGAGTTGGGTAATATCCTCCGGCGTCTTTGCATAGTTATGCAACTCGCTGATGGTCCGTGCTATTTGCCGTCCCAGCCCGGGCAGGGACGCTGACGAGCCGAATACGTTCAGCTCACCGCTCTTGTCCCGCAAAATCCTCTGCACTATCATTTGTTGCCCGATGCGTGTCAGAGCCGGCCTTGCCGTATTCTTGCCCAGCAGCAAAAATTGCAGACGGTCGAATGAGAGCACATTTAATCGGTGATAGCCGGCTATCCTTTTATCAGCCAGTATTGCACGCTCCGCCTGGTAACTGGCCTGTTCCGGAACAAGCAGAATAAGCCGTTGCTCGCCCGGCTCGCCCAATGCATTGACAATCGTCTTTATGCAATAGCTGGTCTTACCCGTACCGCTTCTGCCAAGAATAAACTGAACCGCCATAGGAACCTATCCTGGATTTGAATTCACTTTCCCCCTTTTTACCACAACCGGCAGTTGTTTTCAATTTGCTTATATTTTAGCAGGCCCAGCCGCAACACTCTCAGGATTCAAAATCCTTCTCCGTTCTCTGCCGCTTTAACATACTTCGTCTTTTCTTTTCCTCTAATCGCTTCTGCTTCGCCCACTGAGGAACCTTCGTTTTTTTTCGCACCGGTCTCTTTCTCAGCGCCTCTTGTAATAATTCTACAAACCGCTCAATCGCAACCCTGCGATTTGCCTTCTGCGTTCTGTATTTTTGCGAAACAACTCTTATCACGCCGTTCTTGTCGGCCCGCGTCGCGAGCCGTTTCAGTATCCGCTTTTTTTGCCCATCGGAAAAGCTCGTCGTATTCGCAACGTCAAAGAACAATGTTACCCGGGTGTTGAGCTTGTTCACGTTTTGTCCCCCCGGCCCGCCGCTCCGGGAGAACTTAAAGACAAGCTCATCCTCACGAATAAATAAGTTGTTTTTTATTTCAATCATCAAAAGCTCAGGTATTTGCTCGCCTTTTTCAGTCTGACCCCAACCTTTCCCACATCTTCAATATACCTCATACGGTTTCTTCTGCGCCGTTCCAGAATCCATTTCACCGTTACCGGCCCAAGCCCCGGCACCCGCAGCAGTTCGAACTTCGAGGCACAATTCACATTCACCGGAAACGCCTCAGGATGGCCCAGCGCCCACGCCTCTTTCGGGTCGGTTGCTAAAGAAAGATTGCCGTTCTCGTCGAAGATAATATCTGATTCTTTAAAACCATATTTGCGAAACAGAAAATCCACCTGGTACAGCCGATGCTCCCGCATAAATATATCGCCCGCACTTTCCAGCCCTACCCTTTCACCAGCTATTGATTCATCGCCGAGCCCTTTCTGATAAGCGCTGAAATATATTCTGTGCATTTTCAGTCGCTCATACAGACCTGCCGTGTACTTCACGATTTCAGAATCCGGCTCCCCCGCCGCCCCAACGATAAACTGCGTCGTCTGCTTGACCCTTTCGTACCTTGCCCCGCGGGCCGTCAGCCTGCTTATCAGCTTTATTGGCTCAATGATATCGCTGATATATCTTTTCTTACTCGATAGCTTCGCCAGGTTCGCCTCCCCCGGCGTTTCGATATTCAGCGACACCGTGCTTGAAAGCGAAACCGCCTCCTCTATCGCCGCATCGCTCGCGCCCGGAAGAATCTTTAGATGGATATACCCACGAAACCTGTGCTTGTTTCGCAGCAGTTTTGCCACGCGGTTAAGCTTATCCATCGCAGCATCAGCCGAGGCGCACACGCCCGAACTCAAAAACAGCCCAAAAACTTCTCGCCGATTGTAATAATCCAGAAACACCCTCGCCGTCTCTTCCGGACTCAAACTGCACCTGCGGACATCCATTTGTTGCCTGAGTGGACAGTATTTGCAGTCATTCGTGCACACATTCGAAAGCAGCGTCTTAAACAGTACGCTTTTGCCCCCGTTCGGAAGTGTTACCGGATATATCCACTTTCCATCGCCGCCGCGCCTTCTGCCTTCATTATTACAACTGCACGCGCACGCCAGGTCATACTGCGCATCGGCACTGAGTATCTCCAATTTCTGATGAGTATCGGGTCTGCTGACAACACCAATCATAAAACCACCGTCCTTGGTAGTAATTCTCCCTCAGAAGATTATATAACACTCCCCCGGAATATACCAGTCTAAAAGTTCTTTACCCGTTGGCCGGAACTGCTTGGTTCAATTGCTCGCCTTCCAGCCGGGCCACAACTGCCGTACCGCACGCATCTCCCCACACGTTAACCGCCGTCCGCAACATATCCAGCAACCTATCGACCGCAAGAATCATTCCGATTCCTTCCAGCGGCAGGTTCACCGCCTTTAGCACAATGACCATTGTCACAAGCCCTGCCCCCGGAATCGCCGCCGCCCCTATCGATGCCAGCGTTGCCGTCAGCATAATAATCACCTGCTGCCAGATAGTTAAAGGTATGTTATAAGCCTGAGCAATGAACATTGCGGCTACCGCTTCATACAAGGCTGTGCCGTCCATATTCACCGTAGCGCCCAGCGGCAGCACAAAGCTGGCCACCTTATTCGATACGCCCGCGTTTTTCTCAACGCAGTCCATCGTAATCGGCAGCGTCGCGGCGCTGCTCGCCGTACTAAAAGCCGTTGCGACCGCACTGAATACGTCCCTTATGAATTTCAAAGGAGAATACCGCCCGAAAATAGACAACAGCGCCGGCAGTGTCACTATGGCGTGAATACCAAGCCCCACAACCACCGTAGCCATATATAAAATCAGGGGTTTTATTACTCTCAGCCCCATTGAACCTATCGTGTAGGCCATCAGCGCAAACACCCCAAAAGGCGCCAAGCGCATAATCCAGCCGGTTATCTTCATCATAACGCCGCTAAACGCATCAAACAGAAGTGCTAATCCCCGACCTTTTTCCCCAACGCTACTGATAGCAACGCCCAAAAGAATCGAAAAAAATATAATAGAGAGCACCTTATCCTGAGCCATCGCCGCAAGCACGTTCTCCGGAACAATATCTTCAACAATCGAAACCACCGAAGGGGTCTCTCTCTCAACTAACTCAGCTACTTCCTCAGCCCCCATATCCACACGGGCCCCCGGTCTTATCACATTGACCAGAATAAGCCCGACAAGCACAGCCAGAAGTGTCGTCGCAGTATAATAAACAAAAGTCCGAAGACCAATCCTGCCCAGTTTGCGGACGTCACCGAGACTTACAATACCAGCCACCATCGACGCAAGAATTAAAGGGATGATAATCATCTTCAGCAGCCGAATGAATATGTCCCCGACAACTTTGATGTGACCGGCCTTCTCCCCCAACAGAAGCCCAACCGCCACCCCCAAAACAATCGCGATAAGAATTTGACTATGGACTTTTAGTTTCAAATGCAGCTCCTTAAATTTCGCACACAGGATAATCTTTTTCTCTCGCTTAATCAACCCGGCAAAATCTCCTCCATCACCCAAACAATCTGCTGGCTTTCTGCCGACCATTTTCGGACTTTTTGCTTAACTTGGCCCCGATTTATACCGATGTGATATTGGAAACTGAATAGCATTGTATCCGCTCAAGCTGGGAGAACTGAAATGGCAATACAGGATTACTCGGACAATATTATTCTCGTCGAATTGCCTTCGGAGCCGCAAATCAGGCAGGAACTCGACAAGACAATGGAAATCGTCCGCCAAAGAGCCGACTGTGATGTGGTCGCTGACCTTTCAAACGTCGACATAATGACTTCTTTAAGCCTTTCCGGCTTTTTGCAGTTGCACAAGCTCCTCGTTGACTCCGGACACAGGATGGTTCTCTACAACGCTGCCCCCATAACCAAAGACATCTTCCGCGTTACCTGTTTTGATGGCATATTCGAGTTCATTGATGACAAATCCGATGCCCTGGCAAGTCTCCAGCCTGCGGAAAAAGGCGAACCGACGAGCTAAACGACGTCCAGGCACTCAAAACCAGCCCCTGAGAACGTTTGAAGAATCTACTCATCACGCACTTGTCCATCTGCTGCTTTGCCGGTCGCGCATTTGCGCGCGAATTGCGGGGAAAACTTGTGCATTTGTTAGGAAGATAAGGCAATGGAGACGAAGGGAATCGAACCCTCATTCCCGCGATGCGACCGCGGTGTGCTCCCGTTACACCACGTCCCCAAAAACGACCTCAAAAAACTATTTTACAGAGAAATGCCTCAAATTCAAGAGCTTTTTAAGTCAAATTGAGCCAACGGCTTAGAACCGCCACTTTTCATAGCAGAGGATTTTTTCCATCGGCTGACGCCTCGGCTCTTTCCCCTTATCAGCCGGATACCCCAGTGCCATCAACTCAATTACAGCGATATCTTCGGGTATATCCAGTATCGCTCTTACCTTTTCCGGATGAAACGAGCCAATCCAGCAGGTCGCCAATCCCAGGTCCGCTGCCTGCAAACAGGTATGTTCCAATGCGATAGCCACATCGATAGGCCCAATCGCCTGGCCGCACGTCATCACATAGTCGCTATTGCTGCAGGCAACTATAACCGCCCCGGCATCTGCAATAAACATCTGGTTGTTCGCAGCCTCGGCAAGTTTACGCTTTTTCCCCTTTTCCGTTACCACTATGAAGCGCCAGTCCTGCATATTCTTGGCGGAAGGTGCCAGCCGGGCCGCCTCAAAGATGCTGTCAAGTTTTTCCTGCTCTATGGGTCTGTCCTGATATGCCCGGCAGGAATATCTTTTACGAATGGATTCAATTACGCTCATTAAAAACACCCCGAATTTCTGTTACTATTCCTGTTCGTTCAACAAACGGCCTGAGCCGGTAAGAATATAAAACATCAAAGATATTGACGCAAGGGGTAAAAATGCGTATCCTTATAATTCGGTCAGGGGCGATTAGCTCAGTTGGCCAGAGCGCCTGCTTTACACGC
>CAZQYB010000034.1:0-15513 GCA_964597535.1 uncultured Pirellulales bacterium
TGGGCCCGGGTAGATTCGAACTACCGACCTCACGCTTATCAGGCGTGCGCTCTAAACCAACTGAGCTACGAGCCCGTCATAAGTGATATCGACGCCTTCAAGCGTTAAGTTTTAACTATAGACTTAAAAAAGAGCAATAAAAAAAACCGCTGTCTAAACTGCCAGCGGCCCTTTGCATCACAGGGGTTAGTCCCTGTCGGTCAGCAGTTTAATAACAAAAATACTGAAGTTATCAGAATTTTGTCCAAAGCTCTAAGTTTATCCTTTCTGGTGGGCCCTTATATGTTCAGCCCAGCCCTTTATTCGAATTCTATTACGGTATCGACATATAG
Source organism: uncultured Pirellulales bacterium (assembly GCA_964597535.1). Taxonomy (GTDB): domain Bacteria; phylum Planctomycetota; class Phycisphaerae; order Sedimentisphaerales; family Anaerobacaceae; genus CAZQYB01. Next base: position 333 of record CAZQYB010000034.1, read on the forward strand.
TCAAGATTTTTTTAAAAAATTTGCATATTTTTCGCTTTCTCTACAATATACGCTGAATTTGAGGTAAAAGTTCAAGAGAAAAGGGCAGATTCTCCCCCTAAGGGGTCTTCGCAGAGCTCCGAGATACTCGTCATTGCGAGCAAAGCTTGCCCCTACCTGATTGGGGCGCGCGGCAATCCCTATCCACTATCCGCCAAACGCTAAACGCTCTCTTTTTTCCTTTTTCCTTGATTTTTGCTGTTTTTGTGCTATTTTATGGCGTTAAGAACGCCTACACCTAAGAGCGCAAAACTTCCCCGAATCGTCTGTAGGTCATTACGAGATACGCTTCACGAGGTAAGAGATAGCATATGCGTGAGTGACTTTGGAAGCATGAGTAAGCAAAAGAAACATCCGAGTACAGCACCGGGGCCAATGGCAGGGTACTTATTCCAGCCAGTCCGAGCGTTATATTGGCTTGCAAAGGGGGATGGGGGGACGACTGTTGGCATTGAAACCGAAGATGATGTAACAGTGCTGAAAGAGGATGGAGGGAAAATCAGGGAACAAGACAAGTCATCAATTCAAGCCGGTGTATGGCCATATGGAGATAAAAGCCATGCGCTTTGGAATACATTGTGCATTTGGGTCAGAGCGATCAAGGCTAGAGAGGTAGACGTCGAGAAAACAGAGTTTTTTCTGGTTACCAATAAAAAAATCCCAGAGGGCAGCCTTGTTGAGGAAATGTCTGAGGCAAATGATTCTGATAAGATTACGAAATGTCTGGAAAGATTGAAGACGGTAAGAAGAAGCATTAAAAAAAAATCCCAAGTGTGGGGTAAGGTAGAGGAGGTTCTGAATTCGGAGACAATTCTATTGAGGAAACTAATTGAGCACATCAGCTGCGATAGATGTGTTTCGAGTATCGGCGAAAAGGAAAAACAAGAGATTATATCGGCGTTACGTCTTACTGACCGAGAAAAGCATGACGATATTATCAATTCGTTGCTTGGTTGGATATCGAGAACGGTACTAAGTCTGTGGAACAACGGTAAGCCTGGATGGATCAGGCGGGACAGCTTTGATAATCAGCTTGAGGCAATACGTAATGTACACAGGCGAAGGCGAGTTCGGGCCAGTCCAGCACGCAAACTTGAGGTATCGAAAAGAGAAAGGCGGACGCAAGAGGGAGAGATCTTTGTAAAGCAAGTCGAGATAATCCGCGTAGATGATGACGTAGCATATGACGCAGTAACTGACTTTGTAAGATTTGGAAAGGAAAAACTCCGGGTAGCACAGGAAGGAAATGTAACGGAGGAAGACTGGGAAGGATTTGACGAGAACCTGATGGATCAGTGGAAGAACGTTTCTGGGATTGAGAAAACAAAAGAATATAGAACTCAGGAGATAATGGGGCAAGCAATCTACCATCAAACGATGGCGCGAAAGGTATCACATGTAGGGGAGCTTGAGACTGAGTCGTACTTAGTAAGAGGTGGTTATCACAATCTAGCGAACGATTTGTTGGTTGGGTGGCACCCAAATTATAAGGAAAAACTGGCAAAATTCTTGAGAAGGGGTTCCGAGCAATGAGGCACTCAATAGAGTATGAAATAATCCAAAATCCTGCATTGGGCGCAGCAGCGATAATGCAGGCAGTTATCAAATACCATGAGGTTAGGGATGAGGGGATGCCATTGCCGTTGTTGATGGCAGTTTTGCCGATGGTCTTTCACAGAAAGACGACGGATCTCATTTCCGGGATGCGTCTGGTAGGAGGTGGTTTGCGTAGAGCCAAGGGAAGTGACAGTACTATAAGTGTGGGCTTGCAGCGAAGGATGGAGGGAATGGCCAAGATCACTCTCAGAGCCCTGAACATATCGGTATCATGCAAAGACAGCTTGGAACTAAGGTGCAATGGAACACTGGAGGTTGTACCTTGTCGGCGGACAGTATCGGCTAGTGATATGGGATATAAAGATGGCGACGCGCTGGAAATTATGAAAGCTGCAAAGAGAGTTGGTCATTGGTTTGGGACATACGAAATGACAGACATATGTAGACAATTAAATCTGAGGTTCTAAGAATATGAAATTCATGATTGAAAAGATAATACTGTGGCCCAAAAGGCCAGACCTGAAAAGACGAGAGATAAGTCTTGAGCTTGACAAGGTGAACGTTATTGAAGGACACAGTAGGACAGGTAAATCAGCCCTCATATACATAATCGATTATTGCTTAGGTTCGGGGAGCTGCCGGATTCCCATTGGAGTCATACGCGAAAAAACAGAATGGTTCGGAGTCCTGATCAAGATGCAAGAAAGCACAATGCTTGTAGCACGCCGAAATCCAGAGGAGCATGACAGTACGAATGAAATGTATGTTGACATTGATAAGAGTGTTGAGGTTCCGGAAAAACCATTCAAGAACGATAGTGTTGACACATTCAAGAAACAGATGAATGAGCTGTCAGGATTGCCAAGCATTGACGTGGATAGAATTGACGATGACAAGGGATTTGGTTCGCCGAGTTTTCGTGACATGGCGGCATTTGGGTTTCAACCACAGAATATTGTAGCAAATCCTAATACCCTCTTTTTTAAGACAGACAGATATGAACATCGTGAGAAACTGACGCGGATCTTCCCGCTCGTCTTGGGAATAGTCACCGCAGAAGAATTGCGCATTGAACAAGAGCTGATGTTGCTAAAGGAGGAATATGCAAAAGTTGAGAAAAAACTTGAGGCAAGGAGGCAGACTGCGGAAAACTGGAAAGCGGAACTGTATGGATATTACTTAAGTGCTCAGGAAGTTGGTCTTCTTACTGAGGTGCCCGAAGGATCTGATAACTGGCCTGTAGAGCGTTTTGTAAAGTATCTCGAGCAGGCGGTAAAAGACTTTAATAAGAAGAAGGTTCCGCTCTTGAAAGGGGATTGTACAGCTGAAGCAGTCAAGGAACTAGTCGAGTTGAGGGAGAGTGAAGAGGAATCGTCACGACGGTTACGTTTCAGAAGAGCTGAACTGAGAAGGGTGAAGGACCTCTCGACAGCTGCTGCCGGGTACGGATCACTAATCAAGGAAGGCTCGGAAAGGCTTCAAGGTATAGGTTGGTTCGAGAAGAAACTATTGGCCGAGGGAAATTGTCCATTGTGTGGAAGTAAGAGCGAGGTAGCGAGCGAGGAATTGAGGCATTTGAGAAAGCTAGCGCAAGACGCTGCTCGGCTGTCGGATGAGGCTGTAAGAAGTCCAGCAGTTCTTGACAGAGAAATAAGGAAGCTGACAAGGGAATGTAGTAAGTTGGAGGAAAAGCTGAACTATATAAGGAGACGCAGCAAGTTCTTGGACGACAAGTCGGATGAGTTGGCACGACAGAGGCAGGAACTTGTTGGGATATACCGTCTCGCAGGACGTATAGAGCAGGCGTTGGAGAGTGTAACATTTCTCGAAAGCGGAGGTGAACTTGTTAAAAGAGCAAATCAATTGCGAGCAGAAATGGACGAGCTAAAAAGGCGTGTTGACTCGAAGAGACAAGCGGGTCTAAAAAGGGATGCTGGAAAAAGAATTTCCCAACTCATCCAAGAGTATGCGGCGATACTCAAGCTAGAGCGAGTTGCGGGTGTGCCAGAACTGAATTTCAGGGACTTGGGTTTACGTTTTACATCTGAAAAGGGAATAAAGAACTGGCTTTGGCAATTGGGGAGTGGAGAGAATTGGATGGGATATCACCTGTCTACGATGCTCGCATTGCATGAGTATTTTCTGAATCTGGATAATTGTCCGGTTCCAAACTTTCTTATAATTGATCAGCCAACACAAGTTTATTGCCCAACCCCGAAAGCTGAAAAAGAGACTGAAGAAGCGGAAAAGCTGTGGCAGGTGGCGCTCGAAGAGGAAACGGAGGGGGTGCGGTGCATATTTCAGACTCTTTCTGAGGCTGTAATCCGCTCCAAGGGCAAACTGCAGATTCTAATCACTGAGCACGCGGAGAAAAGTATGTGGAGTGGATTAAGTGGGATTAAGTTAGTTGAGGTCTGGCGCGGTGAAAATGATTTTCTCATCCCGAAAGAATGGTTGACATCAGGATAAAGTACTTTCTCCATAAAGGGAATTGAGGAACTGAAACAGAGAATGGCCGGAAGGAACAAAAGAGCGTAATTCTTTGAAAAGCAAGAGATTGGACGAGTTTTGAACGCGGCGGGGGGATTAGAATCGAGAAATTAGAATTGGCGGCCAAAAAAGTTCATTTTTGGCCCCATTAGAGTAAACTACACTCTGAGCAATGGGGCAGGCATCATTTTTTTTGTTGGTTAAATCCGTGAAAATTTATGCCCAGGGTATCCGCGGTTAATAAATTCTTTCTTTTCGGTCAGCTTCAAAATAGTTGCATTAAACAAAATGCGACTGTGGACGAAGGCGAAAATTGGTGCGGGGCAGGCAACCCCCAGCAGTGCTGTGGGGTAAATATTTTGGAGAGGTGACCCCTCCCTTACGGTCGGGGCTCTGTGGCAGGGTGTGGGAAGTTGGTGACAGCGAACTGGCCGTGGAATTTTTTGGCAGCTTTGTCGTATGCCTTTGCGGCGGAAAGCTCGTTATCAAAAGAGCCGAGGTATATCCTTCGATTATTGAGCTGGATTCGAGCTTTCCATTTTCTTTGAATTTTGTCCCATTCGAGACCTTTGTATTTTGAGCGTGTTTTTGCTTTTCGCTTGTGCCGGTTGCAAAGGTTTTGAGAGACGGTGGCGGGTCTGAGGGGTTATACGAAACAGCCCAAGACCACTTGCCTAATGCACCTTGCCATTAGAAATGGCCTGTTTTGTGGAGCCGACTAAATATGGAGTCGAATTTGAGGGGTTTGTAATTGATTATCGATTATGGGTAATTGGTTAATGAGAGGTTGGATTGTGAAGAAAATACTCGGAGTTGTGGGAAGTCCATGTAGAAACGTAAATACACATATCTTAGTTTCGAGGATATTAGAGGGCGCGAAGAAAGAGGTGGCCGCGTTAGAGGTCATTTTGCTCAATAATTTGACTATTGCTGAGTGTGACGTGTGTCATTTGTGCCGGTAGGACAAAGAATGCAGTGAGGATGATATGAACAATATTTACACCTAATGAATTATTAGACAAGAGCGGTTTATCCCGATAGGTTGACGGAGATAAAAGGGGGACCGGGGTTTGATGGTCTTGCTCGGTCATATTATCCTGTTTGGTGTAATATCACGGATTACCACGCCTTTGTTTTAACTACGCGTCTTCGTTCGTTATTGTACTCTTTGATTCTGGCGTCGTATAACTGTACACTTATGGCGTCTCTCTGGTTTTTGGCGATATTTCGCAAATAACGGGCTGCATTCAATGCAGCTACGATTTTGTCGTGATATCCGTCCTGCCTGGCCCAACTATTCTTATTTTTTGCGAAGTCGTTGAAATAATTCTTCCAAAACTCGTCAACACGGGGTTTTAACTCAGGGAATCTTCTTACAGCAGATATTATTTTGAGCGTTGGGGATTGTGATGGGTTCAATTTGAAGGCCTTAATGGCAGCATCGAGACCCTGTTTACGTACATCTTTTTCTTTGTGGGGCGAAAGCAAATGATGTGCAATGATAAGGTTTCTGGAGAAATCATCGGGGTAGCGGGTTTTTCCATCAAATATGCCCTCGAAAAGCTCCTTGGCCCGAGGTGTTCTGCTATCAACAAAGAGTTTTTCCTTGTCATTAAAGAGGATAAGCCGCCAATCAGGATGGTGTTCCAGGCCTTTTACGAAAGGTGTACTAAGCTGACCTGCGGGCATTAAGACCACCCAGACGTCGCGTTCTTTTAGCTGTTTATCTATCCACCGGCCGATTTTTTTATAATCGGCACTGGTGAATTGACGTTTTTCTGCCTTGACACTCCGGACAGTCGGGCCTCCAGGCATAATGTCCAACCAGACCCTATAAGCCTTTGGTCCATACGCTGCCTGTGCCCTGCCGTCCATAAATAATTGCAGAGGTGTTTTTCCGGTGTTTGGGTCGGGCTGCTGGCCCCAGGCGATAAAGCCGCCCTCGGTCCAGTAGTTGAACATTTTTCCTTTTAACTTATTGTCTTTTATGAACTCACAGGCGTAAAACGGTTTGGTATAGGAGGCGGTCATCCGCATAAAAACAGAACTTAATTTCGGATCAGTGGGCCATGGGTCGAGATAGACAGACTTGAACTTGAGTCCCCACCAGGTGCCGAGACCTAAGACAGCCACGGCACCGGCAATGGTAAAGAAGGCCTGCAGACTGTACGGCATCGGCGGGACGGCCAGATGATTCTTCTGGTGGAAGTTGTGGGCTGCCGAGACCGTACGAGTCATCTGGTCAATGAACATCGCCAGGATAGGGCAGGCTGCGAAAGCGGCTATAGGTATAAATCTGCGTGAGCGGTATGCCATATAAACGGTGAGAGCGGCGACGGCCATCATGGCTAAATCAATCTTAGGCAACTGGTACGGGCCGGCTTGAGACTCTTCGTTGGTTCTATCCTGGCGGCGACGAAAGAGATTTCGAAGGTGTGGGACTATTAACCAAACGATGACGGAAGCGATGTTTACAATATAGATTGTGGTAAACAGATGGGTATAACTTAACGTGCGCTTTCCTTCATATCGCGGGATCCATTTTCGGCGAAGATGGAAGATTTGTTTCATATGCCGAACAGGCGAACCATACTTGTAAATGTTGAGCTTGCCCTGCTCTCTTCTGACGGAGTATTTCTTTGAGTTATCGGTTATCAGCCATTTGCTGCCCGGTTTTTGGACGGAGATACGGGCACTTTCCGAAAGTGTGAGCCTGTTTTTTGCAAACTCTGCCCGGAGCTTTTGAGACATGATGCCATTGTCTAAGCGACTTTGGAACTGCGACCTAATGCTGGACCGAAGCCCGAACTTAAATGGATTGAATATTGCCACCATTAAGAAGAGGGTTACAACTGCTGTCGCCGCGGGGAAGATGACATTTGCTGCTTTGGTTTTGACAGTTTTTGAGGACAGCGAGACAAGAATGTGCAGCGTGACATATACCGGCAGTAAAAGAAAGGGATAAAAATATCTGCCGGTATAGTAGTTTTCAGGGGCGCCTAACCAGAGTGCCAACAGGAGCAGGGGAATCTGCAGGTAAATGAAGTGGACGTTTTTGTAAATACTAAACAACAGGATGGTGACAAATACGGCACAGATAAAGAAGTCGCGTGGGTCAAGATTGAGAGACGAAAAACTAATGAACGTGACCCAACAAATGAATACGGCCGCCGCGCAGCCGAAGATCTTCGCCAGTGTTGTGAACAATTTTTTCTGTCGGTCGAGTTCGTTTTTCGGTGCTTTCAGGAGCTTGGGTTTGAGGAAGCGGCTGTACAGCCAGAGTGCAGGAAGGCCAAAGCACGAAATAAAGAGCACCAAAAAGGGGAAGCTTGTGCCGACGGGATTGCTCCACGCAAAACTCGGGTGCCATTCTCTGACGGCTCGCCACATTTTGGCATGCTCGCTGACGCTGATGACGAAGGTGTGAGTCAGATTCGTTAAATGAAAGGGATTGAATATGATCATTGCGAGAAATGCGACGAAGCCGGCAGCGGTGGTATGGTACGTGCCTTTGAGGCCGATGGAAACGAACCGTTTTTTGGAAAAGCTTGTGAGAAGATTCAGGGCGAGGAAAGGTACCAGCATTATGAAGGCGTAGATGTATCCGCCGTGGACATTGCACCAGAAAGTCACTACGGGAACAATAAGCCAGATGTACAATACGTTTCTGTAGGTTGCAAGGACGAGTATAAGCAAGAAGGCTGCTACAAGCAGATTCGAGAAACCTGCGGGTCGGATGTCAAGAAAGGAACGTCCGACGAACATTGCAAAGCATGCGAAAACCGCTGACAACGCCGGATTAACTCCCAAAAGTCGTGTGGTGTAATAAACACAAATGACCGTGATTATGTAAATGGCGAATTTCCAGTAAACCAGCGTATTGAATGACCTGTTTTCTGCGTCTGCGAATGGTGATTCGTGTGTGAGCCAGTAAAAGATGACGTGTGTGAGCCAGTTCTGGTTGACCCATCCGGTGGGGTGCCAGTATTTCACTGCTTTGGGGCCGACTTTGTTTGCGAGCCATTGTGCCCAGTCGGGCCAGGTTTTGATTTCTTGCGGAGTTGGTCCTGGTTTGTGTGAGTTTGCGCTAAATGGCTCTATGGTGTCGACACCGTGGTTGAGGAAGTGTCGGCCGCAGGCCATTGCGATCCAGGTATCGCCGGTGCCAACCATGTGGGTGGAGGCGTGAAAAGCGAAAATGAACATTGCCAGCCAGGCTAAGAGCATTGGCCAGCCGGATAAGGCAGTGCGTTTTTTAGTTTCCGTTGTTTGGCTCATTTGTTTGTTACGTCCCAGCCGAGTGCTTCGAAAAATGGGTCTATGAATTCGCGACGGAGCTGCGTTTCGTTGTATTGCTGTTTTTTGTAGGCCTCGATGTTGCGGTCGAAGGTTTCGACAAGCTCTACGACTCTGGAAGGTACGTTTGCCATTGGTTTTTCTCCATGTGGCCAAAAAAGCTAAAGAAGGCTAAGCGGCGAAAATATTACCAAATAAATCCATTAATGTCAATAAAATGGCGTCGCCGGGTCGGCGACGGCTAAACCCGGAAAAGTGTTACCCATGTAGTCGGTATAAAGTGTTACCTATGTTTCGGTTGACACGCAATCTCAAACACTGTCATTCCTGCGAAAGCAGGAATCCACTTCTTTGTCATTGCGAGTAACGCCGAGGAATCTATTAAAAACACCGTCGCAACGCGACCTTCAACCACTAAAAAAACTATTGAAATATGGTTTAGGCCCATTATAATAGCGCAACCACGCCAATGGCGTGGATATGAATATGGACCGTCAGTCCGCCTCAGGTGGCCTGATTCTGGCATATCAACCATCAGCATCACACCCGCGTCCAGATAACCGGAATTTTTGAAGTCGTAAAGCGGTTGGAAAAGGAGAAGCTATCATGAGGTGCCCACACTGTTTGAAAGAAATTCATTCCAAAAAACAAGATAAGGACATAAGAAGTGATAGCGAAGGAACTTGGTTCGTGTTTTACGAACAGTGCCCTGCGTGTAGGGAGCTTATAATCGAGCTTAGATACCATTCGACTAGCGGAGAATGGGGTGAGAAATTCTTGGTGTATCCTAAAGCTATATCTCGTGCGCCGCTTTCTGAAGACGTGCCAAGTAAGTTCGCCGATGATTACAAAGAGGCTTGTCTCGTGCTTGCTGATAGTCCAAAGGCCAGCGCGGCTTTGAGCCGGAGATGCTTGCAGAATCTGCTGAGGGAGAAAGCCAAGGTCAAACCAAGTGATTTAAGCAATGAGATTAAACAGGTTCTTGACTCGAGTAAGCTGCCTTCGCATTTATCCGAGGCTATAGATGCTATCCGTAACATTGGCAATTTTGCAGCTCATCCAATAAAGAGCAAGAGCACCGGAGAGATTGTTGATGTAGAGCCTGGCGAAGCCGAGTTGAACCTGGAAGTACTTGAAGGATTATTCGACTTCTATTTCGTTCAGCCAGCATTGATGAAGCAGAGATTGAAAAAAGTAAACGAAAAATTGGCAGAAGCGGGGAAACCTCCCATGAAATCTCCGTGAGTGGTCAAGGCGAACATCACAAAATAAGAAAGGGGTTGAGGATGGTGAAAATGGGATTATACTTTTTGCCGGAATGGGTGGAATTGGGTAAGCAGAAACAAATATGAATAAGCGAACAAAACATTGTTTCTTGCAGTATATAAAAATTGTCATATAATACTTTCTTGTCGATATTTAAAGGAAACTTCAAGACATGAGCTTAGAACCATTTGATTGGAATATAGTAATAGTCGGACGCTGGAACAGGTCGATACTTACACCCGGACGTATAGCAGAAAAGATTTTCGAACTTAAACCTCCAACAGGCATTTTTGTCAATGTGCCACTTGATGGGATATCACCATACATGGTTAAAGATCCCCAACAAGAAATAGCAATCGTTACAGAATATAACCGTCTTATAATTCAAATAGTAAAAATGGATTATGAGACAGTGCAAAAAGGGTTAAACGCGGGTCTCAAAGTTCTTGAATGGCTTCCAGAAACACCTTTAACGGCTGCAGGTTTCAATATTAGATATAAAACCTCAGAGGTCATTCAAGAACTAATCGATATTTTCCCTTCGCCAATTGATTCCAAACTAGGAAGCATAGGATATACTCAAATATCTGCACGAACAGTTACACGGTCTATTGGATATGGCAATGGAGTATTAAATCTAACGATAGTTAAAGATGGCGAAGATTTTACTCTGTTGTTCAATTTTCATCGCCAATCTAATTCTAATGATAACTTGAAGGAATGGATGAGAACGCCAGTTAATACAATTTCGGAGACTGTACAAAATGTAACAGAAGTTTTGGGGATTAAAATAGAGGTGGAAAACAATGACAGAAGCTAGTCATGAACAAAAATTAAGCAGTACACATATATCAACTCCCGAAGATAAAATAATAAATTCAAAGTTAATATCACCTGAGAGCGAAAAGAGTTATACATCTTCAAAATCACCTCAAAAAGGGCAAACAGCACCATCAACTAAAGCAAAGGGAAGTGTTTGGCTTCGCTATGTACCCCGCGAACGAAAAGAAGATGTATCCGATACCACGTAAAAAAATAGGGAAAAATAAATGGCTAAGGTAGAATACTCTCTATATCAAGATAAGCCTACTGAAATGGAAGATCTACAACAAGGAGACGTTATCGAGAATAATGAAGAAATTAGCAATATTGTCAAACAGATTTATCCAAAGATATCAGATTTAGAATATGATTCTTTCCTTGTAATTACTCAAAGCTGCGATCTTGCACGCCATGATGGAAAACTATGTAAGTCAAAATACATAAACCTTGTACCAATTCAACCAATGGAGCACATTTTTTTACCTTTGCTATATAGAGTATATGACCATTATAAAATTACCGGTCGCCTTTATTCTGCAAAGGGAAAATCAAACGCTATACAATTGATTGAAAGTATTTGCAATCAAAACGCATGGGCCTTAGGTGTATTTTTCTTACATTCTAATATAGATGTAAAAATCCCAGTAGATTCGGTTGCGCTTCTGCAATTAAGCTTTTCTGTCCCCTCTGAGTTGCATTATAACAAAGTTACAAGTGCCCGTAGTGGACGATTAGATGTTGCTTTTCAAAGTAGATTAGGTTGGCTAGTCGGCAACCTTTACTCCCGAGTAGCTACTCCTGATTTTCCCAAAACAAATCAACGAGAAGTCATAGACTATCTAATGAGTTCGGACAAGGAAAACAAGAACCTTCCCCAATGGATTAATAGAGAACAGCTTAAAAAGTTAAAATCATCTACGGAAACCAATTTAAATAATTTAGAGGAAGAACAAATAAACATCTTGTTGGCAGATTATGATCCAAAGGCCCCGATAGAAAAAGCTATAAGCTATGTGCTTGACGCCATAAAGAAGGAAATCGAAGACGTGTCAGATACTAATCTGCAGGAAATTCGAGCGCATTTAAGTACAAATATGGATTTTGAATTGCTATTTCGCTAAGTTACGTGACGTTCTTGTCCTAGTTTTCACCCACACTGTCTTTATTTCCATACACCACCCAAACCCGCAATGCCCATCAACGCAAGGAATTCCGCACACTTTAGAGAGATTATAGGGGATATAGTTCGGATTTCAATAAGAAAAGGGGCGGCCAGAAAAAGTGTATTTTTGGCCCCATTAGAGTAAACTACACTCTGAGCAATGGGGCAGGCGTGGTCGTATGCTTTTGCGGCGGCATGTTCGTCGCTCGTCGCTCGTGACCAGTGACCCGCGAAGGAAGCGGTTAGGCGGTGCTTCAATGTGTGAAGTTCAAGACCGCAAAATCTCCATGATATTTCTTAGCTGCTTTATCGTATGCCTTTGCGGCGGAAAGCTCGTTATCAAAAGAGCCGAGGTATATCCTTCGATTATTGAGCTGGATTCGAGCTTTCCATTTTCTTTGAATTTTGTCCCATTCGAGACCTTTGTATTTTGAGCGTGTTTTTGCTTTTCGCTTGGGCCGGTTGCAAAGGTTTTGAGAGACGGTGGCGGGTCGGAGGTTTGCCTTTCGGTTGTCAAGGCCGTTATGGTTTATGTGGTCGCAAAGAAGAGCTTTGGGGACATTGATAATTTGGCGGTGCATCCAAATCCTCTTTCTCCTTTTGGAATTTTGGGGGCGATGCCAGCGGACGGCGTATGAGCTGGTTGGACTTTTGGCAAGGTGCCATTTGTATTTGCTAAGGCGGTGGTAATCTTCGGGGTCAACTATTGCGAATTTGCCCTGGGTCAGAGGGATTTTTCTGGAGGGAAAGCCGTAGCGGAGACGGCGGTACCAGAGGACAGGTGCCAACAGGATACGACTGAGGCAATCGGGAATGTTAATTGTGGCTTTGATGCTTCCCCCCCAAACTCGTGGCTCGTGGCTCGGGCGTTGTGGGCGATGCGCGAGCCCTCCATAATTGGCTGAACTTGCGCATTTTGGTTGAAAATTGTGGTGTTTTTATTGCGTGGATTTTCGTAAGTGGTTACTGTGAAAGAGGAAAGAAAATTTTAAGAAACTTGATTTTTGTTTTTAAACCCTCGCGCAAATGGTTGAAGCGGCGGCTGCCAAAAACGGACGTTTCTTTGCGTTTGCTATTTTGGATTGATTGCTTATTATTGATATAGTGGATAGGAGGTTTGGCTTATGGCTGATAGTAACAAATCGACTGGCGGATTGAAAGGGCTGACCGACAGACTAAGGTACGGGTGGGGTCGGGATATTCATTCTGCGGCCAAGAAAGGAAATCTCAACAAGGCGAAATTCATATTAGCGAAGGAGCCTGAACTGGTTGATTCCAAGAGTAGTACAGGCGAGATAGTTCTGTGTTTGGCGGCCGGCGAGGGGCACACGAAAATGGTCAAGCTGCTGGTTTCTAAAGGAGCGGGGGTAATGGCCAAGGACTATGACGGCGAGACTGCCCTGCACAAGGCGGCCAATGGTGGGCACGCGGAAGTGGTCAAACTGCTGCTTGCCGGCGGAGCAGATGTGAACGCCAGAAGCAATAAAGGCCATACTGCTTTGCACAGGGCGGCTGGCGGCCGGAAAGAAGTGGTTGAGGTTCTGCTTGCCAACGGGGCAGATGTGAACGCCAAGAGCAAAAAAGGGCATACTGCTTTGGACAGGGCGGCTGCAAGAGGCCGGAAGGTGGTGGTGGAGCTTTTACTCGCCCACGGAGTTGAGGTGAACACTAAAGCAGGTGACGGTGGGAGGCCGATACATGCGGCGGCCAGTAGTGGTCACAAAGAAGTTGTCGAGGCCCTGCTTGGCAGAGGTGCAGAGATAGATGCGAAGAACAATGACGGCGAGACGGCCATGCACAAGGCGGCCAATAACGGGCACGCCGAAGTGGTCAAGCTCCTGCTTTCCAGGGGAGCGGATGTGAACGCCAAGAGTTATAAAGGTCATACTCCTCTGCATAGGGCGGTCAGGGGGCACAGGAAGGTGGTCGAGATTCTACTTGCGAACGGAGCGGAGGTGGACGCCATGAGCAATAAAGGTCATACTTCTCTTTGGAGTGCGGCCATCAGGGGGCAGAAGGAAGTGGTCGAGACTCTGATTTCCAAGGGAGCGGATGTGAACGCCAAAGATAAATGGAGCAGAACTCCTGTGAGCGCGGCGGCCGGCGAGGGACATAAGGAAGTGGTCAAGCTGCTGTGGGAGCATGGCGGGGTTAGATAAGCGTTTAGCGTACAGCGTTTAGCGGGTACGTATTTTGTGTTACATAGCCATACCGCCGTCGATGCAAAGTACCTGTCCTGTGATGTAGCCGGCGTCGTCGCTTGCGAGAAATGCGACGGCCTTCGCTACGTCCTCGACACTGCCGACCGTGCGCAATGGTATCAATTGCTTGGCGGCTTCGATGACGGGTTCGGGGAGCTTTTTGGTCATTTCCGTCTCGATGAAGCCGGGGGCGACACAATTGGCGGTTATGTTCTTTTTGGCAAGCTCGCGTGCTATTGTTTTAGTCATACCTATAAGACCAGCTTTGCTGGCGGAGTAATTTGCCTGGCCTGCGTTGCCCATAATACCGGAGACGGAGCTGATGCTGATAATGCGGCCGAATTTGTTTCTGAGCATAGATTTTGCGGCTGTTCGGGTTGCGACGAAAGCCGCCCGCAGATTAACGTCGAGCACATTATCAAACTCCTCATCGCTCATTCGAATGAGCAGGTTGTCGCGGGTGATGCCGGCATTGTTTACGAGAATGCCTATTCCCCCATATTCGGAGGCCAAAGACTCAAGGGTTTCGGTGAACTTTGTGGTGTTGGTAATGTCCACACATTTAGTAACAACGTCAAAGCCGGCTTGCTTTGCAAGATTTTCAAGCTCGTTGAGCTGCCCTGCGTTTATGTCAAGCGCCGCAACAATACGGCCTTGCCTGAGCAGTTCAAGGACAATTGCTCGACCTATTCCTCTTGCGGCTCCGGTTACAACAGCGAGTTTCTGTAACATCTTGTTAATCTCCGAATGTTTTGTTAATTAGTTGACAGGCTCCTACGCATCAAATGATGTCCTTTAGAGCTTGCAGATTGCTTATGTTGATGACTTTTATTTTTCTGCTGATTCTTTTCATAAGGCCAGTGAGGACTCTGCCCGGGCCAATCTCGTAAAAGTCTTGTACACCATCAGCGATAAGTTTTTGCATACATTTTTGCCAAAGAATAGGATTAGTCAATTGGTTTGTCAGGCCTTCTTTGATTTTTTCGGGGGTTTGGTAATAGTCAGCGGTGATATTGGCGATAATTTCGATATTGCGTGGCTCTGAAATCTCAGAATTTGACAGGGTTTGTTCGAGAGTATCCGCTGCGGAGGCCATCATTTCGGTGTGAAAAGCACCGGCTACTTCTAAGCGTATGGTTTTTATGGCGCCGTATTTGGCCGCCAGTTCTTCTGCTCGTCCGCACGCTGCTTTAGTGCCGCTTATCACGATTTGGCCTGGGCAGTTGAAATTAACGGCGGCCAAGATTTCGCCATCACTTGCATCCGCACAAAGCTGATTAACTTTTACCTCGTCAAGACCAATGATGCTGACCATTCCACCATCAGTGGCGTCGGCAGCGGCCTGCAT
>CAZQYB010000034.1:15523-19636 GCA_964597535.1 uncultured Pirellulales bacterium
GAATCAGGGCGTCCTCGAAGCTGAAGACCCCCGCGGCGTAGAGGGCGGTATATTCGCCCAGACTAAGGCCTGCTGTTACGTTTGGCTGCAGCGTTTTAGTGGGAGGGTTCGTCCTGAGAATTTCTAAAATGGCGGCAGAGGTTACGAAAATTGCAGGTTGTGCTATGGTTGTGGTATTTAGTTGTTCGGCGGGGCCTTCGAAGCAAATCCCGCTCAAATCAAATCCGACGATACTATTTGCTTTCTCGAAAATCTCGGCTGCGGCAGGAAAGGCCTCTGCAATTTCCTTGCCCATTCCTACAGTCTGAGCGCCTTGTCCGGGAAATAAAAAAGCCGTCCTCATAGCTCGTATCTCGTATCTCGTATTGCGTATATCGTGTCGAGTGTCCGGCGAACTGGGATTGCGTTAATTTTCTTTACACAACAGGGGACACGCGCGACGCCATACGAATTATTAAAACTGAATTACATTCGCTCCCCAGGTCAACCCTGCACCAAAAGCAACGAAAATAACGATATCTCCTCGCTTGATTTTACCCTTTCTGATGCACTCATTAAAGGCAAGGGGCACGGAAGCCGCAGATGTGTTGCCGTATTCGGCGATATTTAGATATACCTTTTCGTCGGGCAGCTTCAATCGTTTTGCTGCAGACTCGATAATCCTTGCATTCATCTGGTGCGAAATGACCATTCGAACATCATCGATGCTCGAATTGCAGTGGTCGAGACAGTCGTTGACGGCTTCAACAATGCGGCGGACGGCCTGCTGATATACTTCTCTGCCCTTGATTTCCATATAGATTTTGCTGGGGTCGTCTAACTTTTTGTCCGCTGGGTAGCGAGAACCATAGGCCTGGCAGTTCAAAGCCTGCCAGCGGTCTCCGTCTGAAGACATAGTGCTGTATAAAATACCCCTTCCATCATTTTTTCGTTCAAGTACCACGGCTCCTGCACCGTCACCGAAAAGGATGCAACTTGTCCGGTCGCTCCAATTGGTAATTTTAGTCAAAGTCTCCGCCCCTATCACGAGCGCATTCTTATGTCGTCCGCTCTCTAAAAACTGCTGTACAATACTGAGAGAATAAATAAAACCGCTGCAGGCGGCACACAAATCAAAGACCCAAGCTTTTTTTGCCTTAAGAGCGCTCTGCACAAATGATGCTGTCGAAGGGAAAACCATCTCCGGCGTAATAGTAGCAACTATAATAATTTCAAGCTCGGTGGGGTCTAGATTAGCTTCTGCGAGGGCCTCTTTTGCGGCTTCCGTAGCCAAAGATGCGGTAGTTTCGCTGTCATTAGTAATGTGTCGAACCTTGATACCAGTTCGCGTTGTAATCCATTCGTCAGAGGTGTCCACCATTTTTGCCAGGTCCTGATTGGTCAGCTTTTTTTCCGGCGCAAATGAGCCATAGCCGGTAATGACTGCGCGGTAGGGGGGCGTGGACTCGTTAATCAGTTTGTTCATCAGAAGTCCTTACAGTAAGTATTTGCGAGTCCTCATCTTGTGACTTATCAGAAAAAGAGGTTCCTGACAGATATTCGATGATTTTTTCGTTTACTTTTTTGGTGTGGTATTTTTTGGAGGCCAAAACAGCGTTTCTAATTGTTCTGCTGCGGCTTGAGCCGTGACAAATAATCGCTGTTCCGTTGATGCCAAGCAGCAGGGCACCGCCGTATTCATTATAGTCGTATTTGTTATAAATTCGCATCATCACAGGCCTAAACTTCATAGCAAGTCTGAGCTTCTCCGCCAGCAGTTCGTGTTTTATGGCCTTGAACAAGCCGTCAACAAGTCCTTCGGTAAGTTTTAGAATCACGTTTCCTACGAAGCCGTCGCAAACGGCAACGTCACAAACACCTTTGAATATATCTCTACCCTCAATATTGCCAACGAAGTTCATATTCGAGTCGGATTTCATAAACTCTCGTGCCTTTTTAACAACCTCATTACCCTT
Source organism: uncultured Pirellulales bacterium (assembly GCA_964597535.1). GTDB lineage: Bacteria > Planctomycetota > Phycisphaerae > Sedimentisphaerales > Anaerobacaceae > CAZQYB01. The sequence continues at coordinate 17,479 of CAZQYB010000034.1, forward strand.
TGCGTCTTCCTGGCCAATGCTCATAAGTCCGACGCGGGGGTTTTCTATTCCGAGTAGATATTTTGAATACATACCGGCCATTATGCCGTATTGATAAAGATTTATCGGCTTACAGGCGATGTTCGCCCCGACGTCACATATTGTCACCGGCCCTTCAAAGGTAGGGAATACGACGGCTATCCCAGGGCGATTAACACCTGGTAAATTTCTCATTCTCATTTGAAAAGCCGCAACACAGGCGCCTGTATTACCAGCCGAAATGACGGCGTCGGCCTGTCCCCTTTTTGCCAATTTCGCCACAACTGCAATTGAGCTTTTAATTTTTCTTCGCAGACTCTCTATAGGCGCTTCGTCCATGCCAATAACTTCAGGAGCGTTCACCACGCTGATTGTGCCTTCGCGGGATTCCTGAGAGGGTAATTGCGGCTCTATCAAGTCCTTCGGGCCGACGAGTATCAACTCATCATTTTCGCTAAGAAGCTCGATTGATTCCAATACCCCTGAGATAATCTCATCTGGTGCATTGTCGCCTCCCATTGCGTCAATTGCGATTCGCATTTTTTTAGCTGCTCTCCTCCTTGCCGAGCTTCAGTGTGATTTTCGGATTGACGTAACCACAATTTTCACAGGCTGCGTGCGGCAGCTTTGGCTGGTCGCATCGCGGGCAGACCGAATAGTTTACCGCCTTTAGCCGATGGTGGCTGCGGCGACTGCGTGTTTTGGCTTTACTGGTCTTCTTCGAGGGTAACATTATCAACTACTCCGTGTAATCTTCACAAATAGTAAATACTAAAACCTTCTTGTTAGTCAGGTGCAAGCACTTTGTCAAGTGAAATTTAACCTAAATCCTGCCTTATGGGTCTGCGATGCTGCAAAAGCTTTTTTTTGAGTTTTTTCGTTTTGCCAAAATTCATCAAATCAACCCATGAACGGTTAACAAAAAAAAGCTCCCGGAGCATTAGCATTCCGAGAGCTCACCACGGCTAAAAAAGCCGCAAGATTCCACTCAACGGCATTTAGCTATCTATTCTTACTATAATAGTCATCGGCATCCTTGTCAACAAAACAACAGAATTTTCCGGGATTAGTATCAACTCACATAACCTCTTGTTAAAGAAGCAGTTGCAAACACAGCAAAGGTCAGTGGGAATTTTGTTTGCTCAATTGCCGGTCGTAAAGAGTTGTAATGGCTTTATAGCAAAGCAGTTACGGCGGTTCACTTTTTATGTTGGCGGGTTTTTTCGTAGGCAGCTATGGCGGCTTCTAAAACAGCTTTTACGGGCACATTATGCTTTTTTGCAGATGAGAGGCAATCTGAAAACTCCGGCTTTGCATTTACAATTCTGCCATTCAGCGAGCCGGTCTTTATTCTTATTTGGCCGAATTCAGTTCGAACAGCGACAAAATCTCTGGCCAATTTGCTCCTTTGCAGGATTTGTCTTCTAATTCCAAACGTAAGTCCTTGCTCAAAAAGGAGTTGTTCTAAGCGCAGAGCATCTTCGATTTTGCAGATAACAGACATTTGGACGGCAGGGCGGTTCTTCTTCATATAAGTGGGCGTAGTAAAAACATCCAAAGCACCGTGTTCAAACAGGTTCTCGGTTACAAAACCAAGCAGTTCCCCACTTATATCATCGATATTGGTTTCAAGCAGGCAGACGGTGTCGGCATTAGCCGATTTTTCCGTGGTGGTTTGTCCCAGAATCAGTCGTAAAACATTGGGAAAATCGTCGAATTGTGAAGAGCCGGCTCCATAGCCGAGAGATTCGATTTTCATCGATGGGAGGGGACGGAATTGGTCAACTATAGTTGTCAAAATGGCCGCTCCTGTCGGTGTCAGCAACTCCGCCTGTTCCGGTCCTCCGGTAATTGGAACACCTTTCAACAGTTCAGCCGTTGCAGGTGCAGGGACAGGCATTAAACCATGAGCACACTTAACAGTGCCGCCTCCGACACTCAAAGCCGAGCAATATATCTTCTCGGCACCGAGAGCCAGGATGCCAATACTCGCAGAGACGATGTCAACAATCGAATCAAGGGCTCCAACTTCGTGAAAATGGATATGGTTGGGTTCCTTGTTATGAACGGCTGCTTCGGCCTGGGCGATTCTTTCAAATATGGCAATTGCTGTTTTTTTGGCTTGTTCACTTATTTTGCT
>CAZQYB010000035.1:0-19340 GCA_964597535.1 uncultured Pirellulales bacterium
GTATCGCCTTCCGTGCGTTTTGTGATGAGGAGCGCCCTGTCGCGTCTCCAGCCCCCACATACACACTTTATCCGGTGTTAGCCAGGCTGCAAAATTGCAAGGCAATTGAGGTTCCATTCGATAGCGAATTTAATCTGCCGGCTAAATTAGCGGGAGCCGATGCGGCTTTGACTATTGTCTGCAATCCGAATGCACCGACCGGCAGTTTTGTAAGTGTCGAGGAGCTGGCTTCGTTGGCGGATGAGATTTCAGGCGTTTTGCTGATTGACGAGGCATACGTGGATTTTGCGGAGAAAAACTGTGCAGGGCTGGTCAAAGATTTCGACAACGTGCTCATACTTCGTTCAATGAGTAAAGGGTATTCTCTTGCGGGAATCCGGTTTGGTTATGCAATTGCCCAGCCGGCTCTTATAGGGGGACTTATGAAAGTCAAGGATTCCTACAACGTGGATGCGGTTGCTATTACCGCAGCGACGGCGGCGATAAAAGACCAGCAGTATTTCAGGGAAACAATCGAAAAGGTAAAAGCAGAACGCGGGAGATTAGCGGCTTCGCTCAGGGCGTTGAAGTTCGAAGTGCCCGATAGTTCCGCCAACTTCATTCTTGCACAGAACAAAAACTGTAAAGCGAGCGAGATTTATGATAAATTAGTGCAGCGCAATATCTACGTTAGATACTTTGACCTGCCGGGCTTAGAGGACAAGCTGAGAATAACAGTGGGCACGGAAGAACAAAATGATAAACTGCTTTTGGCTTTGAAAGAGATTTTATCGGAAGAGATTGCTTCGTCCGCCTAAGGCGGACTCGCAATGACGCAATATCAAGGATATTCCCATGGAACAGAGAATTGCAAAAATTCACAGACAAACAAAAGAAACCGATTGCGCGGTTGAGCTTAATCTGGACGGCGTCGGCAAATATGATATCGATACCGGTATCGGCTTTTTGGACCATATGCTCACGCACATGGGCAAACACAGCAAGTTTGATTTGGTAGTAAAAGCAAAAGGGGATTTGAACGTTGATGCTCATCATACGGTTGAGGATATAGCAATATGTCTCGGCGGGTGTCTGGTCAAGGCCATCGGTGATAAAAGAGGAATTGCCAGGTACGGACATAGTTCTGTACCGATGGAGGAAACTCTTGCGAACGTGTCTGTGGATTTGTCCGGCAGGCCGAGCTGTGTGTATAATGTTGACTACCGGACGGATAAAATCGGCGACTTTGATGTTGAGTGTCTGGAAGAAATGCTGCGGAGCTTTTCCAATAACGGCAGGTTTAATCTACACATAAACGTGCCGTACGGAACAAACAGCCATCACATAGCGGAGGCGATTTTCAAAGGATTAGGCAAGGCGCTTGGCGCAGCTATCAGGATTGTAGGCACGGATGTCCCCAGTACAAAGGGGATATTGTGATTGAAGAGCACGACCACGAATATCGCACCGGAATAGGCACCGATATCCACCGAGTAGCAGAGGACAGAAAGCTGATGCTGGGTGGCGTGCTTGTGCCGGCGTGTGCGGGTTTGGCTGGCCACAGCGATGGCGACGTTGCCCTGCATGCGGTTATCGACGCTCTGTTAGGGGCAAGCGGAATGGGCGATATAGGGACATTGTTCCCGGACACCGACCCACAGTTCAAAGACGCCGACAGCAAGGGGCTTTTGCTTGATGTTAAGGAACGGCTTGAAGAAAAACGCTGGGTGGTCGTTAATGTTGATTTAACAATACATGCTGAAGAGCCGAAGCTGGGGCCGGTCAAAGGGCAAATTAAAAGGTGCATCGCAAGTATTTTGGGAATTGATTTTACTGCGGTAAACGTCAAGGCAAAGACAAACGAGGAATTCGGCGAGATAGGCGCGGGCGAAGCAATGGCGGCGACGGCTATAGTGCTTTTGAAAAGGAAATATAAAAGAACTTTGTAAAAGCGTATTTGGAATTTATTGAACACGGATTTACTGAGAGTACAGGAGTATGGAACTCAAGCTTTATAACAGTCTGACCAGAAACAAGGATGAGTTTGAGCCTTTGAAAAAGGGCAGGGTCGGGATTTATGTCTGTGGGCCGACCGTATATGGCCACGCTCATCTGGGACACGCCAAAAGTTACGTGAGTTTTGATGTTCTTGTCCGCTATCTTTGCTACCTTGGATACAGTGTCACCTACGTGCAGAACATAACGGATGTGGGTCATTTGACCGACAATGCGGACGAAGGCGAAGACAAGATTGCCGAGGCGGCGAAAAAGGAAAAAAAGCACCCGATGGCGCTGGCCGAATATTATACGCGCAGCTATTTTGAGGATATGGACAAGTTGAACTGCGTTCGGCCGGATATTAGCCCGCGGGCCAGCGGACATATAACCGAACAGATAGAGATGGTAAAGACACTGCTGGAGAAGGACTATGCCTATGAAGTCAACGGGTCGGTATATTTCGACGTGTCCAAATTCAAGGAGTACGGGAAACTTTCAGGCCGCAATATAGACGAGATGTTGGCAGGTGCTCGTGTAGAGGTTTCGCCGGACAAAAAAGCGCCCGTTGATTTTGCTCTCTGGAAGAAGGCCGAGCAGAACCATATTATGCAGTGGCCGAGTCCCTGGGGCATGGGCTTCCCCGGCTGGCATCTGGAATGCTCCGTAATGGCTATGAAGTATCTGGGTAAGACCATCGATATCCACGGCGGCGGGCTGGAAAACCAGTTCCCGCATCACGAGTGCGAAATTGCCCAGGCCGAAGCGGCAAACGACGCTCAATTCGTTCGCTACTGGCTGCACAACAATATGGTAACGGTCGATGGACAAAAGATGGGAAAGAGCTTGAACAATTTCATTACATTGAAACAGGCCTTTTCAGGTGCGCACGAGCGGCTGACCAGAAGCTATGACCCGCTGGCTATAAGACAGTTGATATTGAACAGCCATTACCGAAGCCCGCTGGATTTTTCAGATGCGGCATTATTTGCAGCGCAAAGCGGTTTCGAAAAAATAACCGAGACGGTCAAAGCAATACGAAAAAGAATAGAGCAGGCAACGGAAGGCGAAATCGACAATAAGACAGTAGAGGAATTGAAGCAATTGAGGGAAAAATTTGAAGTGGCAATGAATGATGATTTGAATACCTCGGTTGCATTGTCAGTTGTTTTCGATATGGTTCGACTGGCAAACAGACTTCTCGAAAGCAGCGATACAACCGCGGCAACCCTTAGTGCAGTTGAGGTTTTGTTCGGCCGATTGGGCGGTGAGGTGCTGGGAATTGTAAAAGACGATTACCCACAAATAGGCGCAGCAGATGAGCAGATGCTGGACAAATTAGTTAGCGTTTTGATTGAGCAGCGAAATGAGGCTCGCAGAGAAAGGAACTTTAAAACTGCTGATGCCGTTCGTGATAAATTAGATGAAATCGGCATTGTTCTCGAAGATAAGCGCGATAGAACCGAGTGGAGGAGGAAATGAAAATACTCGGCATCGACCCGGGTTTGCAGGTTTGCGGATACGCCTGTCTGGAGACAAGCCCGGGTGAGGAAAAGTTAATCGAAGCTGGTGTTTTTAGCACGTCCGCCGACTCGGCAATAGAAATAAGGCTGAATCAAATTGCGGAAGATACCGAATCACTGCTAAAAAAGTTCAGGCCTGAGATTGTGGCGGTGGAAGAATTGTATTCGCACTACACACATCCGAAAACGGCGATATTGATGGGACACGCAAGAGGCGTTATATTACAAAGCTGTGCGGAAGCGGCAATTGAGGTCAGAAGTTTTAACGCGACGCGCGTAAAAAAATCAATTACCGGTAACGGCAGGGCCTCTAAGGGACAGATACAAAGAACGATTCAAACGCTTTTGTCTCTGCCAAACCTTCCGGAGCCGGACGATGTCGCCGATGCAATAGCGGTTGCGATGTGCTGCGCAAATTCCATAGGAAGCGACTCTGTTGTGCTGGACAGCAAATTATGATAGCGAGGATTGAAGGAAAACTCGTTAAACTCAACAGCGATAACGCCCTTGTGCAGGTCGGTGCGGTCGCTTACGAGGTGATGTTAGCCGGCTATTGTGTCAACGCGCTATCGGACAAGATAGGGACGGATATCGTCCTTTTCACGATGGAATATTACGAGGGGACCCGAGCCGGAGGAAATTTGGTACCGAGGATGGTTGGCTTTTTAAATACAGGTGAGCGGGATTTCTTCACGAAGTTTATCAGCGTCAAAGGAATAGGTATAAAAAGAGGATTACGGTCATTGAGCATGCCGATAGCCACCATAGCGGCGGCGATAGAGGATGGTGACGACAAAACACTGACAGCGCTTCCGGAAATAGGAAAGAGGACCGCTCAGCAGATTATCGCGGAGCTAAGGGGTAAGCTGCACGACTTTGCGATTGGAGCCGGGCCAGCCAGGCCGAGCGAGACAAGATTTAAACCATTCCAGGCGGAGGCCCTGGAGATTCTTATCGCCTGGGGGGAAAAGAGAAGCGAGGCGATGGAACTGATTGAATTGGCATCCGACAGGCACCCCGATATAAATTCAGCGGAAGAATTGGTGCCTTTAGTTTACAGATTAAAACAGGGAATAGAAGTCTAAAAGCGAAAAGGTAAAAAGCAAAGGCAATGGCGATAGGCAGAATCATAAGCAGGCAGTCCCTGAATGAGCAGGAAGAAAGCTTTAGTGTTTCACTTCGGCCTAAGTATCTGAACGAATGCGTAGGCCAGTGCAGCGTCAAGGAGAAGCTTTCGATTGCGATAGCGGCGGCCAAGCAGAGGTCCGAGCCGTTGGAGCATATTTTGTTTTACGGCCCGCCCGGCCTCGGCAAGACTACACTGGCCAATGTTGTGGCAAACGAGATGGGTGCGAATATTCGGTGCTCATCGGGGCCGGCCCTGGTAAAACAGGGTGACGTGATGGGCCTTTTGAGCAATATTAACACCGGCGATGTGCTTTTTATCGATGAGGTTCACCGCCTCAGCACGCCGGTCGAAGAATTTATCTATCCGGCGATGGAGGAGTTCAAGGTTGATTTTACCGTTGACAGCGGGCTGCACGCAAAGACGATAAATTTTCCGCTCAAGCATTTTACTTTGGTCGGCGCGACAACGCGGGCAGGATTGCTCAGCGCTCCGCTTCGCGGCCGATTCGGAATGTTGTATCATCTGGATTTTTATACTGCGGAAGAGCTGACGGAGATTTTGCGCAGGTCGGCGAATTTGCTTCAACTGCAGTGCGAGGATGGGACGCTCGAACTAATTGCGGCCCGGTCCCGCGGGACACCACGAGTAGCTAATCGACTGCTGAAACGTGTGAGGGACTACGCTCAGGTTAAAGGCGAAGGGGTACTAAGCTCCGATATCGTTGAAAGTGCGCTCAGGATGGAGCAGATTGATTCGCTGGGCCTGGACGAGCCGGATAAAGCGTTCCTGCGCGCGCTGGTCAATGTTTATGATGGTGGACCGGCAGGTATTGATGCGCTCGCAGCTACGCTCGGCGAGGAGAGGGACACGCTGGAGGATGTGGTTGAGCCATACCTTCTGCAGATTGGTTTCCTGCGTCGAACAAAACGAGGCAGAGAAGTCACCGCAAAGGCCTGCGAGCATCTGGGACTAAAGTTCCACAAAAAGAAACGTACCGGCGACCAACCGGAACTCTTCGAGCAAGACGAGCAATAAGTTCGGCGAGTGAAGCATAAGTTGTGAAATTATGAAGATACTCTTTGGTGTTTTTGATTGGGGGCTTGGCCACGCAACGAGAGATATGCCTTTAATTGCGGAGCTTCTGGAGAATAACCGGGTGCACATATTATCCACCGGCTGGGCGCTGAAGGTTCTGAAAGGCCGCTTCAAAGATAAATGCGAATACTATGACGTTCCAAGCGTTCCCCCGCCTTACACCAAAACACCTTTTTTCAAGCTGAAGTTCGCTCTTTTTTCTCCCCTGATGATAAAGAGTCTGAGATACGCGAGGAGGAAGTCAGCAAAAATAATTACAAGGCGTTTTGACAGGGTGATTTCTGACTGCAGGTACGATGTATATGACAGGCCCGACAATTCTTATCTTATAAATCACCAGTTGAGATTCAAAACCCCCCTCGGAACCGAGAGGATTGCGGAGAAATGGCTCGCATCAAGGATGAAACAATACAGATATATTATCGTGCCTGATTTTGAGGGGGAAAACCTTTCCGCAAGGCTCTCTCACGATTTAAGGTACATAAGCAGGGACAGGATAAAATACATCGGAATACTTTCGCACCTTAAAAAAACGGGCGTAGCCGAAGATATAGAATATTTTATTTCGCTTTCAGGGCCCGAGCCGCAAAGAACCGTCTTTGAGAAAAAGATACTTTCACAGTTGAATCACTTAAGCGGAAAAATCGTTGTTGCGGGCGGAAATCCTGATGGCAAACCAGCTAATCTTCCCGGAAATGTTGAGTTCTACGCTTATTTGGACACAAAGCAGCAGGAAGATATTATGAACCGGGCCAAATTCATAATAGCTCGTTCAGGATATACGACGATAATGGAACTCGCAGAACTAAATAAGACAAAAGTGCTGCTCGTGCCAACGCCGGGGCAAACTGAACAAGAATACTTGGCAGATTATTACGAGAGGAAAAAATACTTTCATCACGTCAGTCAGTACCGCCTCAAACCGGAAAGGGACATTAGGAAATCGAGGCAATTCAAAGTTTTTACCCCTCCCTGGAGGACAAAAGAATCTGTAAAAAAGTTTATGGGAGCAATTAACGGTTAGTGGGGGGCGGATTTCTCAAGTAAGATGTCCCATCCTTACGATAACAAATTGATTAGGCGACCATCGGCCGGCCGAAGCGTTATCGTGGCGGACCTGCTATCTTGCAGCTTTGCCCAACTGCAGGGACACTGAAGGGAGTATAAGAATTCAACTGCCAGTTCCACTGAAGCCACTTTAGAGTCCGACTGTCCAATGGAACATCAAACCTGAACGCGGCCTCCCTTGGCCGACCTTCGTTATCAATGGCGATGACCTCGACCGTCAAACGGGGCAGTACAACTTTTTCACCAGCTCCAAATGGAAATCTCTTATCGCGGAACGCATCATTGAAATACTTGTAAAAGTAAACAAAAGGTGAACCTACCCGTCCCTGATATGATAGAAGATTGCCGGATTCGGATTTGAGCAAAAGGGTCTTTTCATCGGTTCGAGTAATTTCGAGTGGACCGAATCCGGGCGCCAGTACGCGAAGGGCTCGCGGCAAAGACTGGTGGTGATGGGCCCTGTACGGGGGCAGGTAGAATAAACTGAACGGGTTGGGGGCGTTAACTACCACCAGGTCCTGGTTCTCCACTCCGGGCAGAGGGCCGAGCTGCATGGTTAACTCAAATCGGCCTTGAACAAATCCAATAACCTTTGGCTGTGCAACTCTTGCGGCTGTTGCCAGCACGATATGTACCAACAAGAGTGTTACCAAAAGCAACCACGCAGCCGCTCGCCATAGCCGGAATTTAGGCAGCCACTTTTCTTTGGTTCGCATGGCCGTGACAAACTGGGCTATCAACCCAAAAGCTCCAATTGCCACAAAAAGCAGGTTACGATTCATCGGAAGACTGGCGCAGATTGGTATGACCGAAAGCAGCATTGCAATGAACCAGAATCTCGCCACGCGATTATTACGAAGCAAAGGCAAAAGTATGAAAAATACCAGAGCAAGAAAGCCGACGGAAACCACCCAGGCATTTATTTGCTCCCGCCGGTAGATAAAACTGAACATCTCGGCCGGCAGAGGACTCCACTGTGCCATAAGCAGGATGGGGCCTCTTACCAGTGCCGCCCAGGCGAAACGAAGCGGCTCCCGCCCCGGGTCAATAACGAAACCGCTGCTGTAAGCGCCGTGACCAAGCGCGCTGTAGATTATGCGCCAGAAGACTATTAGCAAAAAGGCAGGTACTAAACTGAGTCCCCGCCGAGCCCAGCTTGCGCGGTCGAGGGTGAGGGCGTATGCAAAGAGGTAGCCGAAAGTCGCGATACCGGCCTCACTTGACAGGAGCGAACCGAGCAGGCAAAAAAGCGCAACAATAGCTGTCGGCAGCGAATGATGTCGACGCCACTGATGATGAGCGAGCAGGGTAAGAATGCCGAAGACCAGCGATAGGAGGAGACATCTGTTTGCGAGCCACATTGCGGGGAAATAGTTGCTGTCATCCAGAAGGTAAAGTATTGCCGCCAGGCCTGCCGTCCAGGCAGGTACCATTAACCGCCGGTAGAGAATTGCAATCAGAAATATTACTGCCGCGAACCAGAGAAGGTTATGTGCGTGCATCATCACTGCTGAATTCGGATACAGGCGGTAATCAAGCCAGTGGGTAAAACTGTCCGCCGGTCGCCAGTTGGAAGCCCCGTAATCATTATGGGTCCACCAGGGCAGTACGCCATAGCTCTTGAGTCTTTTATTATCACTGTCGCTATGCACACTACTGTGCAGTTTGGAAAGCACGGTGCGCAATTTACCGGAGTTTTCAGGGACCATACCCGTATCCCGCAGCCGCTCGGGCAGTCCGGAAGGGTCAACCAATTTTGCCCGATGCCGCAGGTCGTCCATCGGCCCCCAACCTGCGTTTAGAGCGGGTAGCATAATTATAAAGGCCAGACTACCCAGGATTGCTGGCAGATATCGCGCTTCCAGACCTTTTTGCAGCAGAGCATAGATTTTCTGACCCGGCATAAAATCTCTCTTATGAGCTAACATTCCCCGGACCGGCTATACCACCGAGTTTTACGGTCGCTATAATATTCGAATTGGCCGAACTGTGCAAACCCTTCATCCCTTTCTAAATGGGCGAGTAGTAGATTCTTCAAAACAGCTTACGTTTTTAAGATATACTTCGCCATTTTGGGTGGATACTGAAGAATCTCGGTGAAGTGCCGGATTAAAATTTTTTCGATTTCGTCGAGCGTTTTTTCATTTGCATCGGCAAGTAGTTTCAAATCGCTTAAGCAATTTGCCGCCGGTTTTGTCAGTCTAATTTTGTCAGGAAAACTACCCTGGCAATCTCTGCAAACCAGGCCGTTGGCGGAGCTGCTGAAGTAAACTTCGGGCCAATTCCCGCTTGCACGCGAATGACAATAATCACTCTTGCAGTTTACGCAGGCATTGAGGACCGGCTGTAGGCCGATTTCTTTCAGCAGTGCTAATTGAAAGAGTATCAGCAATGAAAGTGTGTTTCGATACTCGATTCTCGATGCTTGATACTTGATACTCGATGCCCGTATCTCGTTGGCGTTTTGTAGAAACTGCAGGAAGGAATCGAAAAGTCCCGGATGTGGGTCGTATTCATTTGTCAGCAGATTTATCAATTCCGCAGCGAAAAAAGAGCAGTTTAAGGTGCGAAGGTCATCGGCCAGACGGCTAAAGTTCAATTGCTGTTCGAATTCGGTCAGGGTGGCAAGTTTTTCCTTGTTTGGGACCGAGACTACAATTTTCCCATACGAGAATACTTCGATGGGGCCATCGAATGCGGATTTGGGCCGTTTCGAGCCTTTGGCTATCACGCCAAGCTTGCCCGTCGCTCTCGTGAAGAACGTTACTATCTGGGATGTTTCAGAATAATCGACAGCGCGTATGCAAATACCGGCATCTTTGGTCAACATTTTATTGGTTAGGGTTTTTCTGGATTCGGATGCGTTTTATTCTTCTCGGCTCGGCGGCGACAATTGTGAATTTCAGGTTTTCATAATCGAAGCTAATTCCTGCTTTGGGGATGTAGCCCAGATGTGAGAATACAAAGCCGCCTATCGTATCGTAATCTTCGTCTTCGGGAAGGTCCAACTCGAACTCATCGTTCAGGTCATCGACGTATGTTCTCGCATCGACCTCCATCGTGTTTTGGTCAATTTTCTTAATAGGTTTGGGCGGGGTCTTTTCGTATTCATCGGCTATCTCGCCGACAAGCTCTTCGAGAATATCTTCTAAGGTAACAACGCCGGCTGTTCCGCCGTATTCGTCGAGTACTACCGCTATATGCAATTTTTGGTTTTGAAATGCGTGAAGCAGAACTCTGAGAAGTTTTGTTTCAGGGACAAAATAGGCGTCTCTTAATTTGTTGCGTAACTTAAAATCCTGCGCGTCTTTACCTATTTCGCTAAGCAAATCTTTGGCGTACACAAGGCCGATTATGTCGTCTATATTCTCTTCATAGACCGGCACACGGGTATGGCCTGCGGTAGTGATAGTTGCCAGCACGGCCTGCAAATCAGAATTCACTTCAACCGCTACTATGTCTGTGCGTGGCGTCATAATTTCGTCAGCGGTGGTTTCGCTTAACTCCAGGACGCTTTCAATCATCTCCTGTTCTTCTTCATCGACGACGCCTTCCATTCTGCGCTGCTCGAGGCCGTTTAAGAATTCTTCCTGTCTTTCCTCGTGCTTCTCTTGAGGCGTTGTTTCGACCACGCCGGCAAGTCGGCGAACAAAGCCGTCATAGATTTTAAGTACGTAAAGGATTGGCCGGGCAGAACGTTCAAAAAGCAGCAGAAGTTTGTAAGTTCGGCTCAGAGTTTTTTCGCCCGCATACTTTGCCCAGGCGTGAGGAACCCCCAGACTAAACACCGAAAATATTGCCGCTGCAATAATGAATGTAAGAACATAATCCTTAATTTGCAGACCGGACACGTGCGAGTTTGCGAAAGCGGCAACCAGCAACAGCAATATGCACATATTCAGGATGAGCCGATACAAAGAGCAGGTCAAAATCAGTTCTTCGGCGTTTTCCACTAAACGCTCGGCCAGCTTTTCCGGCGACCCCTTCTTGTTTGCTGCTTTGAATGCGTCCTGCAATTTGACACGTGAAAATATTTGCAGTGCGACGGCGTTAAGCGAAAAAAACAGTGTCCCGCCGGTCAGAAGAAAAATCAGCAATACAACCCAACCAACGTAATCCACTTAATGCCCTTTCGATATAGCATACAGCATATAGTTTTTTACCCGCTGTTCGCTGCCGATTATCTATCGTTTTTATTATATACCAAACCAAAGCCCAGTTGTTGTAAAATTTCATCTTCTGTCTTGTGCATTTTTTTTGCCTTTGCTCGTTGAGAATCGTCGAATCCGAGGTTATGCAGCAGACCATGGGTTATGTAGAGCGCCAGTTCAGTTTCGCTTGAATGACCTCTTAGTTTCGCTTCTTTGACGGCGCTTTCGGCGTTCACCACCAGTTCGAGTAATTTTCGATTTTCGTCTTTCGTTTTTCGTTTTTTAACCCCGGTTCGCAAAGCAGAAATAGCCGGCACGTTCGCATCATCGGACAAATCGAAGCTTAAACAATCGGTAGTGGAGTTGCGGTTCAAAAAGCGTTTGTTTAGTCTGCGGATTTCAGCATCGTCAACTATTGCAATACTGACCGTTGCTTTTGAGAGCTTAAAACGGTTACAGACGGTTCTGACTAATTTTTTAAGCTTAGGCGGGTGGACCTTTATGTCTCTGAATTTTTTGGCGATTTGAACGACTATATCCTGGTCCTGCTTAACGCGGTTCATAATTGTCATTCGTTCTTTGCCCCTCTTGCTCACGTCGAGATTGTATCTCTTCAGGGCCTTCCGTTTTGGCGGTTTTTTGCAAAGCGGGCTTGCCCGGCACATCGGGCGACTCTGGATATGCGACTCGGCTGTGATAATGTGCAGCAAGTGTCTTCGATATACTTGCCTCTATCAGACTTAATTCCCGAAGGGATAAATCGCATTCATCGAACTGCCCATCCTGCAGCCGTTTCACAGCTATATTGTGGACAACAGCTTCTATTTTCGTCAATGTTACTTCAGCCAACGACCTGACAGCGCTTTCGACGGCATCTGTCAGCATAATAATCGCAGCTTCCTTTGTTCTGGGTTTTGGCCCGGCATATCTAAATTCACTCTCAGAAGGCGGAGGGGTCCCGGAAGATTGCTTTTCATCGTGTTTCTTTTTTGCTTCGCCGTAAAAATATTCGACTAATGTCGTGCCGTGATGCGTTTCGATGAATTGCCGGAGCACGGCAGGTAAACCGTATTCCTTGGCCATTTCCACGCCGTCTTTGACATGGCTTACAATAATCAACTGGCTCATAGCCGGCGACAGTTCTTTATGCCGGCTCATCGAGCCCATTTCGTTTTCCACAAAATAGCCGGGCTTATTGATTTTTCCTATGTCGTGGTAATAAGCCCCAACTCTGCACAAAAGGCCGTTGCGACCGATTGCCTCGGCAGCGGCCTCAGCAATAGAGCCTATCAACAAGCTGTGGCTGAATGTGCCGGGCGCTTCCATAGCAAGTCTTTTCAACAACGGCTGATTGGCATCGCTGTAGTCCAGGAGCGTCATACTCGTTGCTATGCGAAAGATTTTTTCGATAAGCGGCAGCAAGCTCTGGATGAGCAGTCCGACGAGGAAAGCGGCGAGTGCATGATAGCCCGCGTTGACAAAAACATCGCCTGTCCGTGACTTACTGTCCAAAAAACCCAGGGCCAGTGTTGTTATGAACACTATTACCGCTACTAAGGTGCTGACCTTCAGCAGTTTCATTCTTGTACGGATTTCTCTCAACGAGAAACAGCAGGTAATAACACCAGCGGTCATTGTCAAAAACAGGTTGATATTCATCAGTTGATGTTGCGCAAATAACTCCTGCCGTCCCGCAGCGAAAGAAGCAAAAAGACAATAGAACATGCTCATACCTATTGCGAAACGCTGGTCATAAGCGATTGTCAGAATGATGGCTGCTATGACGGCTGTCCCCGTGGCCCACGAGGTCTGATTTGTCAGTAACGTGCCAAGTTTAGTTGCGGCTAACAATAAGATAAGTAGGCCGACAAGTGCCAGAGCTCTGGCGTGGTTCTTTATTATTCGCTTTTGATAGTGATAGATATACAAAGCTACAGCCAGAGCAATTAGCAGCACTATAATAGTTATCGCTGTCAGTTCACGATAGTGGGTCTGCTGAATTAGTTCGAAGGATAAGACGGGCACGCAAAGGACGACGAAAAGAAACCATATCAGGGCCGAAATTACATGGTCCCTGTCGGCCAGTCTGCTTATTTGCGAAAGGCGCTCAGCAGCTATGTTCTTGCGAAGCTGGTTTCGCCGTGCACTTGTTTTTTTCGCAAACCACATTCGTTTACCTAAGTATCTTCATTCAAGTAAAGAAAAACTGAAACTATTTTCCCTTTTCGCCTCTTATTTCTCAGCTTTCCCTCTTTTTTTGTAGGCCTGTACAATATTTTGAACCAACCGATGTCGTACGATGTCCCTCTGCGTCAATTTTACGTAAGCTATACCTTTGATTCGCCGCAATGTTTCAATTGCTTCGACCATTCCACTTTTTTGGCCTGTGTCCAGGTCAATTTGGGTTATGTCGCCTGTTATTATCATTTTGGAGCCGTGCCCCAATCTTGTCAAGACCATCAGCATTTGCAGGGGCGAGGTGTTTTGTGCTTCGTCGCAGATAATGACAGCTTCGTTTAGTGTCCGGCCGCGCATAAAGGCAAGTGGAATAATCTCAATAATATCCAGTTCTATGAATTTCTTCATCTGTGCAAAATCCATAGTATCTTCGAGTGCGTCAAAGAGAGGACGAAGATAGGGATTCACCTTTGCCTGCACGTCGCCCGGAAGAAAGCCGAGTTTTTCGCCGGCCTCCACGGCGGGGCGGGCAAGAACGATTCTCCTGATTTGCTTTTTCTTCAACATTGAAACCGCAATTGCGACCGCCAGGTATGTTTTACCTGTCCCCGCAGGGCCTATACAAAAGGTAAGGTCGTTGGTCAGCATTGTTTCGACGTACTTTAGCTGTCCCTTGGTAGAGGGCTTAATAACCTTTTTGTGTGAATAGACGGCAATAGCATTGGCGCTCTCAGGAGTTTCCGCCGAATCGTCCCGAGTGATAAGAGCAGTTACATCATCGGCGATGAGCGAGCCGTGTTTGATTAGCCGTTTCTGCATTTTGTCGATAATGTCGGCGGCCTTGTTCACATCTTTTTCGTTGCCGCTGATTATTAAATTGGCCTCGCGAGCGGTAATCTGAACGCCAAGTCTTCGACGTAAAAGGCGAAGGTGAGAGTCGGCGGGGCCAAACAGCTCAAGTTGTTTGGCGGTTGAGTCTAATTGTACCGTAACTTCCAAAATCTTCCTCTATCAAACAGCGTTCGCAGTTTGCGACTTACTGCAAAACAGGAACCTCCACAGTGAACGTAAAGAACAAATACGCAAACGGGGCTCCGAGCAGCGGCGAATCAATGATATCCAGTATGCCGCCGAAGCCCGGCACGCGCTTTGCCGAGTCCTTTTGCTCAGCGTCTCGCTTGAGCATAGATTCGACCAAATCACCGAACTGGCCTGCAAAGGCAAAGCAAAAGCCAAAAATTGCAGCCAGCCACCAACCCATTATATCACAACTTACGGCAAAGAGAATAGCAACTATCATTGCTGTGGCGATGGACCCGACCATACCCTCCCAGGTCTTTCCAGGGCTGATTTTGGGCGAAAACTTATGCCTGCCAAAAAGACTGCCAACTGCGTAAGCCCCTATGTCAGCAGATTTTACAGTAAAGATAAACATAAGTAACGGCCAGATGCCGAAGTCAATCCGGACAGCGAGCACCAAACCGCTTAGAAGTCCCAGATAAATAATAGAAAAGTAATTTGCCCCACAGTTAGCTATTATTCCTGAAGTGCCGTGGCAGATATACTGGCACGAAACCAGTCCGAACAGCGAAAACGCAGAAAGGAAAAACACGTAAATTTCCGGCGAAATTGATATAAGCTGCAGCCAGTACCAGCTGCCTGCAAAAAGAATCGAGGCGATGATTGTAACAGAAGTGAAAATCTTCAGGTTTTTTGCCGTGGCAAGTTTTGAAAATTCAAATTGAGCCGGAATTATTAATGCGCAGATAAGAACACACAAAATCGTTCCCTGCACTGTCCTGTCGTCGGCTCCTGAAGCGGTCAGCGAACCGTCCAGCCAGCCGCCTAAAATAACGACAGCGGTGAAGAATACCGTCATCAACGTGCCAAAAAACAATCTATATTTGAGCATAATTTCCAGTGATTAGTTAGGCCTCGCCGGCTGCTGTCAAATATTTTTGGGTTGCAATTCACGACCCCTCACAGTTCCGAAACGCCGGGTTCGTTTTGCGTAGGCCCGTATTGCTTTTTCCATAGTTGCTCTTTTGAAATCAGGCCAGAGAGTTTTTGTAACGTAGAATTCGCTGTATGAAATTTGCCAGAGCAGAAAGTTGCTGATTCTCATTTCGCCTGCGGTGCGTATCAAAAGGTCCGGCTCCGCAAGGCCGGCAGTGTACAAACGACCGCTTATGCACTGTTCGTCGATATCGTTCAGGCCGAGTTTGCCATCTTTATATTCTTGTGCAATTTTTTGGGCTGCATCTGCAATCTCGGTTCTGCCCCCGTAGTTTAGCGCCAGGGCAAGTATCATACCGGTATTGCCGGCGGTCATTTCTACAGTTTTTGCAAGCTCTGTTTTTACCGCTGGTGGTAATTGGGCCAACCGGCCGAGGTGAATTAGCCTTACGTTGTTTTTCGTCAGTGTGTCACGGATCCCGACAAGATACTGGGCGTAGAGATGCATAAGGCCATTAACTTCGGTTTGGGGTCTTTTCCAGTTTTCTATACTAAAGGAGTACAGGGTCAGAGATTCAATGCCGAAATCGACGCAGCATTGCGCTATTTTTTCAACTGTTTTTCCGCCCTGGCGGTGTCCCTCCGCTCGGGGGAGGCCCTTCTTCTCTGCCCATCGGCCGTTGCCGTCCATAATGACGGCAATATGTCGCGGCATCTGTTCCCCCTTCAGCCCGAGACGCTTGGCGGTTTTCCTGTGTTTCTCTTCGAAGCTCTTTTGCAATTTTTACCTTCCAAGAAGGTCATTTTTATTACGTTGCGAAACGGAAACACAACAGAAACAAAAATCATCTGAATATAATCTGGCTTCTTTTTGGTCCGACACCAATTATGGTAATCGGTTTTTTTATCAGTTCTTCAATTCGGCAAATAAAGTTCTGGGCGTTCAAAGGCAGCTCGTGAAAGTCGTTCACTTCAGTTATTTCTTCTTCCCAGCCCGGCACGGTTTCATAGACTGGATTAGCAGGGGAGAGTTTGTTTATGTTTGCGGGGAAAAAGGTGGTTTCTTTTTCGTTGATTTTATACGCCCTGCAGATTTTTATTTCTTTCAGGCCCGTGAGTGTATCAAGGTGCATCAACGCCACGGAATCTATCGCTCCGATGGTAGCGGCGTATGCTGCTGCTACGGCATCGAACCAGCCGCATCTTCGCGGCCGGCCGGTGGTGGTCCCATATTCGCCGCCTTTCTCTCGGATATATTGGCCGATTTCGTTGTCCTGCTCAGTAGGAAAGGGACCGGCGCCGACCCTTGTTGTGTAGGCCTTTGCGACGCCGAGGAATTTGTCAACCATCCTGGCCGGTACGCCTGAGCCGGCTGGCATACCAAGTCCGCTTGAGTTTGAGCTGGTTACAAACGGGAATGTGCCGTGGTCAATATCCAGAAGTGTGCCCTGGGCGCCTTCAAACAGGATGGATTTGCCCTCGGTAATTGACTTGTGCAGGAATTCGGTTGTGTCGATTGCAAACGGCAGGAGCCGACCGGCGTAAAAAATACACTTTTCAAAAATAGAGGCAGCGCTCATTGGCTCCGCATTGTAGAGAGCAGCAAAGATTTTGTTTTTACGCTCCACGATGGTTTGCAGCTTGGCTTTGAGCTTGTCGAGGTCTCTTAAATCAGCCATACGCACGGCGTAGCTTCTGCCGACCTTATCTGCATAGCAGGGGCCGATGCCTCGAATGGTAGTACCGAGCTTGTTTTTGCCGAGCGATTCTTCGCGCAATTGGTCTTCTTTTTTGTGATAATCCAGAACCAGATGCGCATTTTCACTTATGAAGAGCCGGTTGTCCAGGGTGATATTCCTTTGGGCCAGTGCCTCAATTTCTTTTATGAGTGTGTCAGGGTCAACGACTACCGCATTTGTGATTACGCAAACGACATTGGACCTGACCGCCCCGCTGGGTAAAAGATGCAAAGCGAACCTTTCATCACCTACGATAACCGTGTGGCCGGCGTTGGCGCCGCCGCTATACCGCACAACGATATCGCTGTGCTCAGCGAGAATATCAACAATCTTGCCTTTGCCCTCATCGCCCCACTGTAATCCAACAACGCAATGGTTCATTCCTGTGCCTTTATCAAAAAATATGTTACCAAACATAAACCGCAACAGCTCATCAACTTGGCATATTGCGGTTGGCCGGCTAAATTTTAGATTTTACTTTGATAGTGTCAACTTATTTTTGCCACGAGCTCATCCAAAACGGCTGGTAAGTTATCGTACGTCTTACTGCTTATTTTGCGATTGATTTCACGGCCGTCCTTATTCTTGTATGTGACTACGAAATAGCCCGTTGTTGGGTCGAAGCGAGTCTTGTCTATTCTCTGTATGGAATCGTAAACAATTTTCTCTTTATCGTTGATAATTAGTCCGTTTTCGTCGGCGATAAGTTTCTTACTTCTGCTCGCAAACAGATAAGCCCCCAAAAGTACTGCTGCACCGAGAAAGAACAGCGGCGACTTCTGATTAAAGACAAGATAAGTCTGTGGGGTACCATCGGCGTTGGTGTGTTCTTCTATCCACGCCTGGTTAAAATAGCCGTCATAAACACACCATATTCCAATAACAAGGCAGGCAACTATATAGATTTTAAAGTTTGTTTTCTTGTGCTTGCTTATCGGTGCCTCAATGGCCATTTGATGTCCCTCCCGGGACCTACGTCAGGCGTTTTTGTGCGATAACGTTTGCCAGGGGCTGGACAAAATTCGGCACTATTTTTTCAGCCATCAGTTCTTCCGCCAGCCGGCATTGGTTTTCGAAGGATTTTATCGCGTCGAATTTCTCTGTGCCTGAAGAGTACTGCCGGATTGTAAAAGACAAACTTATCGCCTCCTCTGACCTTCGTCTTTGTTTTGAGCCGCCATCAACGCTCGTCTTTGATTCAACGCTTATTCGCGCCTGAGTACGGCAATCGTCTGAAAGTCCTACCACCACTGCAGGCGAGCAGCCAACGGGCCTGGCAGAAGGCATATCCAGAAGGCAGTTGAAGGCGGACCGGCCCAGCAGCGCCTCGGCTATAACTTCATCGTGACTGCCCATACAATCAAAATCCATACCGAAGACCACGTCAAGCGAGTCAATATCCAGATGGCTTACGCCGAGCATATACGGGACCAGCTCAAGTACCAATCTGTCCTGGCAGTAAGCGTCTTCAAAGATTGAGGGGTTAACTACGCCGGAGCCGATGCGGTCCACTTCGAGACCGACCCATCGGTACTGTCCGCTGTTGCGGTCCTCTTCGAGGCAGTATTCACTTTCTTCGCGGCGGTAGAAACAGCCCATCGTGGGGAACTGCTTTTCTATCCGCTCGAAGAAGGCCAGGATGGTGTCGCGCTGGGTCGGGAGGTCAAGCTCGGTGTTGACGTACATATCGAGATAAAAATCGTCGCAAAGCGAACTGAAAGCGTTTGGCATAATTGAAAAACCCTCTAAAACAGGTCAGGGAAAATATCTGCCCGGCGCCCTGACAAAAAATTCAAACTCCAAAAACCATAACTCGGTCAGGCATTTATTATACATTCAAATATTCACTTTGCCAGATTTTTTCAGTTAAACCCTGCAATTCTTCGTCGTAGCTTTTCAGCGCCTCGAAATATTCCTCAGGCTCCAGTGCTTCCCTGGCTTTTTCGTCCTCTGGCCTTGCCTTTTTCGGTAGAACTGAATTTCTGAAGATTTCGTAATGGTCTCTTATGGAACAGGGCATCAGCCAGTTCTTCGGCTTTTTCCAGTTGTCAAGCCCATATTCCCTCTGCCACTTTCGAACATTTTTCATAAAATCGGAGAATAGAGCGTCCGACAGCGTTTTTCCGTTGTTATATAAATCGTAGATATTGTCCACGTAGTAAGGAATGAAGGCACAGGGTGTTATATTGCCGTGCCAGTCGATATAGAAGTATCCCCCGCTTCTGCCGTAGGCAATGCACCCTCTCGACAACACCCTGCTGTTCCAGAAATCGGCCAGGCAAAACGTTCACTTTTTTTAAGATTTTTTTAAGTCTCTGATATTACAAGCCTTATAAATTTACGATTTTTGCGATTTTATGAGCTATTTGGTGTTATAGTTGTACTTTGGTTGTATGGATTTGGGTTGAGAATAAAGCATTAAAAAAGGGCTGCAAGCGTTAAGCTCACAGCCCTTTATAGTAATTAATTAAATAAGATTCAAGACACTTTATTCACAGCCTAAGTCTACCATAAATGCCTCAATTAT
>CAZQYB010000036.1:0-19159 GCA_964597535.1 uncultured Pirellulales bacterium
GGCCGGCGCTCAATAACTGTCTTGTAACCGAGAATACAGCGGGCAGAGAGGGCGGTGGTATCGCCAGTGTCTGGTTTGCAGCGCCGACAATCTCCAACTGTACG
Source organism: uncultured Pirellulales bacterium (assembly GCA_964597535.1). GTDB lineage: Bacteria > Planctomycetota > Phycisphaerae > Sedimentisphaerales > Anaerobacaceae > CAZQYB01. Next base: position 105 of record CAZQYB010000036.1, read on the forward strand.
ATAGTTGATAATGCGGCTACAGGAGTGCTTGGTTACGGCGGCGGCTTATATGGCTCGTTTGGGAGTTATACTACTGTTATTGACAGTATTATCTGGGGTAATACGGGTATTAACGGCTCGCAGATTGCGATAGAAGACGACTCATCCTACTGGCTGCCCTCGGTCATTGACATTTCATACAGTGACATCCAGGTTTACCAGGATCCTAATGCTGCTTTGTCGGCGCTGGATATTGTTTTCTGCATAGATACAACATCCAGTATGGGTTCTGTAATTGATGCCCTTAAGAATTCGATGACGGAAATCATCAATCAAGTAGGGGAGAGTACCACCGATTTCAGGATTGGCGTGGTGGAATATCGTGACTATCCACTACCTCCGGATAATGACCCAAATCCCGCGACGGACCCGAATTATTGGTTTATATATAGAGATGTTTCACAATTTACGAACGATATCGATACCTTGGTAACTGATGTAAATAACATAATAGCTGAGGATGGTCATGATAACTCAGCAGTCTATATGGCGTTGATGCATTGTATAGATGCTGAGTCACTGGAGGCTCTGCTGGACGCCAATGGGCACAGCGACTGGGTGCCTGCCGACTCACCGGGACCGGGAGAATGGCGCAGCGACGAAGACGCAACAAAAATGATCATTCTTATGGGTGACCTGGGTCCAACCGACCCTGAACCTCATTCAGACTACACGCTTAGCGATATAGTTGAAGCAGCTAATGCCAAATCCATTAAGCTTTTCACCATTGCAGCTGGGTACGGTGGTTACGCAGAGTACACGATACCAGTTGTAGAAGCTTTCGGCGATTTGGCAGAAGGCACGGGAGGGATGATGTTCGATGCGGCTGCTGAGCCAAGTGAAGTGGTCGATGCGATTATGGATGCGATCCAGTTGGTTACGCGGGTCAGCCCACCAATTTATGTTGAAGAAGGCTGCACATTGTACGGGTGGGACCCCTGTGACCCGAATGACTTCTGGACGTGGGACATCAACAGTTGGAGCCCCGACAGCAATAATATCGACGCAGACCCGAACTTTATCCTTGGTTATTATCTAAGTCATTTCGCCACAGGACAGGATGGAAACAGCCCCTGCGTCGATACCGGAAGTGACCTCGCAAGCAATGTCGGTATGGACACATATACCACCGGAATCGACGGTGTCAATGATATCAATAAGGTGGATATGGGTTACCATTACAGGCAGGGACTCACTCAGTATGACTTAACTGTTACTGTGGTTGATGCTAACGGCGTACCTGTTGACCCGAATGACCCGAACCTTATTCACGGTACGGTCGAACCGAACAGGCCGAGATGGGTTGTGCACGAACCGAATAGCAATACTTATAGTTACTTCGCTGGAACGGAAGTGACCGTCATAGCTGACCCGTGTGAGGATTACAGGGTCAGCGCATGGACCGGCACTGACAACGTGCCAGCCTGGAATACTAACGAAAATACCGTCACAATGACATCAGACAAAGACGTCACCGTTGCGTTCGAGCCGAGGCCTGTATATCAGCTATACTTAATCGTGGACGGCAACGGCACCCTCGAAGCAAACTCTCCGGAACCCCTTGACGTCAATTTGGTCACTTACTACGATGGCACAGAGGTATTCCTGATCGCAACACCAAACGACCCGAACTATGAAGTCAAGGTCTGGAGTGGTACTGATGACGATTTATCCAGAGACCCGAACAATACCGTAACGATTAATGGTTCCGACGCTTACGTCACGGTCGAGTTCGGACTGAAGGGTCGGAACGACATCTACATCGAGAGGGACCCCAACACCTTCTACCCCACAATTCAGGATGCCATCGACGCTGCTATCTATGAGGGCGATGTGGTTATTGTTACTGATGGTATCTATACCGGCCCCGGCAACCGCGACCTGCACTTTATGGGTGTGCCTATAACCGTACGAAGCGAAGACGGTCCTGAAAACTGCTTCATTAGCTGCGGCGGTACGGAAACAGACCCGCATCGCGGGTTCATATTCGATAGCAATGAAGACCCGAACCATATCGTCCGGGGCTTCACTATCAGCGGCGGCTACGCTGACTTCGGCGGCGGCCTCTACTACCTCGGCGAGTCAAGTCCCTGGGTGGACAACTGTATAATCACCGGCAACACCGCCACAGACGGCGGTGGTGGTGTGTACTTCCAGGACACAGCCAGTGATGCCGACGGTGAAGATGCAAATGATGCAAATGCAGTTATATTCGTTCCGACGATAAGTAACTGCAAAATCTTCAACAATGCGTCCGAGCTTCATGGCGGCGGAATCTACTGTACAAACGCCTCCCCCAGAATCACCAATACCGAAATCAGCAACAACACGGCAGGAGGTTGGTTCGTCGCAGAAAAAGCGTTCGGCGGAGGTGTCTATGGTGAAGCCGGTTCTGCTCCCGAAATTATTAACTGCTTGATTACCTCTAACTCATCATCTGATATTGGCGGCTCCATCTACCTGTTGGAGTCTCCGGCTACCATACTATTCTGCACAGTCATGTACAACGACGGCCTTGACCTCAACCCTTACGAGATTGGAGGTGAGGGCCCCAAGGGTGGAATTTGCTGCCGCGACTCCGAGCCCACAATCAGTCACTGTATCATAGGACGTAATTGCGGAATCTGGGGGTGGGGCCTCTGGGGCGATGAGTGGTGGTATGGCGATGACCTCTACAATTGCAGTGCGACATATTCCTGCATTGAGAACGGCGACGAAGGTGAAGGCAATATAAGTGACGACCCGCTCTTTATAAGCGGTGGCCTTGGCGCTTTCTATCTCAGTCAAATGCAGTCCGGCCAGGTCGAAAACAGCCCCTGTGTTGATGCGGGCCAGGAATACGCTCTCAGTGACCTTCTGGATGACCCGAATTACGTTCTGGGCTACATAACGACGAGCATCCAAAACCACTCCGACAGCGGAAACGCTGATATGGGCTTCCACTACCCGTTCTATGACGGTCCGCCCGTTATGTACACGTTAACGCTGTATGTTACCGGCAACGGCCATGTTCGACTTGAATATTATGACCCTAACTATAACACCATTGTCGTTGAGGCCAACTCGGTTACGTCACCCGTGAATGTTGATTTTGTCCCGGGCGACTATGTAACCCTGATAGCGGTGCCAGACCCCAACCACCGAATTCTCGGGTGGTCCGGTACTGATGACGATTCAGTCCTGAGTAACTACAACATCGTCACAATGTATAGCCACAAATATGTTACCGTCGCGTTCGAACCGGTACAGATTCGTACCCTACACGTAGGCGGTGAGTTTGGGTACACAGACATCCAAATGGCCATAGACGAAGCAAGAGATGGTGACACGATTACTATTGCCGACGGTTCTTACGCCGGCACCGGCTTCACCGTCCTGGGCAAGAATATTACCATCGTCGGCAACCCCGCTAACCCCGAGAGAGTTGTCGTTGACTGCGAAAACGAAATCGAGGGCGGCTTCCACATCCTTGGTACCCCCGGAGGCACCTGTGTCCTGGACGGCGTCACTATAAAGAATATAAACACTTATGTTTTCGATGCCCCAGACCCAGAAGACCCCCGTCTGCGTGGTATCGACGGCGGTGATAACTTGCCTGACGTTTATATGGATACTTACGGGAGCACTTACACGGGTACCGGATATATTTACAGCCGCGCCGCCATTAGTGTTGTTGGAAATCACATCATCAAAAATTGTATTATCAGGGACTGCTCTGTCACTGGAGGCAATGCTTCAGGCGGTAACCCCGGCGGCGAGGACTACCAGCGTGGAGGCAACGGTGGAAACGGCGGCAGTGCCGGAGCCGCCGGTATTTACATCGGCGATATCTTCGATTATGACTATGTATATGACCCCAACACCTGGTCCGGACATTACGAACTAATCCGTTGGGGAGGTAGTCCGACCATCATAAACTGCATAATTGAAAACTGTAGTGCAAACGGGGCTGATGGTGGTAACGGTGGTAACGGCGCCCAGTGGGCTCGCGGTGGTTCCGGAGGACTGGCTGGCCAGGCCGTTGGAGCCGGCATATTCTGCGACGTTAGGACAAAGCCAACATTTATAAATTGCGATGTTACAAACTGTCAGGCAACTGCCGGCAACGGCGGTAACGGCGGCGACGGCGGTCAATATGGTGCGGGTGGCTACGGTGGATTAACGTACGTAGACCCCAACCAGGGCGACCCAAGAAAATATAGCGCAAGAGGAGGCGGCGTCTATTGTGCCGTGCTGGCCGAGCCGAACTTCGTCGGTTGTACTTTCAGCGATAATGTTACCGATGGCAGTGTCAGCGGTGTTGGCGGCTTTAGTAGTAGTGGTGTTCAGGAACAGCCTCGGAGAAACTACAATATCGCAAGCTACGGAGCTGGTGTCCACTGCGCCAGTGGATGCTCGGCAACATTCAAGAACTGCACTGTACAGGGCAACGAGACTACCTATTATGAGAGCTACCCCACGGGCTACGGTGGTGGAATATCCTTCGAAGGCAGCAGAACCAGCATAGACCCGAACAGCGTTTTGTTTAGTTACGACTACGGGTACAGCTACGGGTATTATGGCTATGACAACTTTGGTCCCGTCACAGCTACACTTACCGATTGTAACTTTGTTGACAATTCCGCATCTATCGGCGGCGGCATCTATTGGACCACATCAGACGTTAGCACTGTGGACTGCGTCTTTGTTGATAATTCATCTTATGTCGGCGGAGGCCTGTTCTCGATTGACAGTGCGGCTGATATACTCGGATGTACCTTCCGCAGCAATATGGCTTCCGGCGAGGCAGCTCCCGAGCAACAGGTCGATCCCAACGACCCGAACGACCCCAATCAGCCCAGCGAGCCCGTCATCGTGTACGGCGCCGGCGGCGGACTCTACATCTTCACAACCGACGCTAATATCGTTGACTGCGTCATCACCGAAAATACCGCCACAGGCTCTGCCGGAGGTGTTTATCTGGGCGGACATCCGCAATCCATAGCACCGCTTACCGCTATACCAGAACTCAAAAACTGTCTGGTGACCAAGAATATAGCTGGCAGAGAGGGTGGTGGTGTATCCTGCGACCGGCTTGTGGAGGCAATGATATCTAATTGTACGATAGCCGATAACGAACTTACCGAAATACCGTCTTATGGTGGCGGTCTGTACTGCTCCTACGCGAGCACTGTCGATGTTATCGACTCCATAATCTGGGGCAATAGTGGGATTAACGGTTCGCAGATTGCGATAGAAGACGACCAATTCTATTCGCTGCCTTCAACGGCAACGATTACGCACAGTGACATTCAGGTCTGGCAGGATCCGAATGAGGCCATTGACGTTGGCCCGATTGGTGGAGGTGACCCGAATAACCCGGACTACTTTATCTATGCAGTTTTCGATACAAATCTATCGAGTACTTTCGGTCCTGACGGATGGGTAGGAAGTGACGGAATTGATAGAATCATTTACGTCAGCGGTACAACCGCCTACATCCATACCGTTAGCATCCCGGCAGGTACCAGTGCTGATACACATCCGAACAATCCTTATGACACCGGTCCTATGGAGCCAAGAACGTTCACTCTCGAGAGGACATTCGCTCTCGGCGATTACTCTTTCGGGCATTCAGCTGAGTTTTATGTTGATGCCGAGAATAACGAGATTTACGTGAAAAGTTCCTCCACTGGCATTCTAAAGTTCGTGTTTGATCCAGCGGCAGCAAATCCTGTTGAAGGCGGTCCTGTGGGTAATTATGTGTTCGACTCCACGGTAGCTCCGTCTTTCACGGCGGGGTCGATGGGGCCGCAAACGCTCGCTTATGATAAGGATAATGACATCTGGTACTCCTGCACCGATACGTTCGAAATGTATAGGTATGATGGAGCGCAGGGACCTGATGGTACCTGGGAGTGGATATTTACGTACCCGGAAAGAACAGGTGCGTCACACCACGATGGAATGGAGTTCTTCAACGGCTACCTCTGGATTGGTGACCAGTTCGGCGACTGGATTTTGCAGTACACAACCGATGGTACACTTGTAAACGAATTCTATCATCAAGCGCTTCCGTACGATCTTGAGGGCATGGGATTCGGTGCGCTTAATCACTTCTGGATAGGCTCGTTTGCCGGCTTCATTACCGAGTTTGGTGGTGGCGTAATGCAGTTTGCGATTGAAGGTCAAATTCCTATAGGCCCGCCTATCTATGTGGACAGTACCTGCACACTTTACGGGTGGCAACCGGCTGACCCGAACTTCTGGACGTGGGACGTCAACAGTTGGATCTCCGATACCAATAATATCGATGCCGACCCGCTGTTCGTGGCTGGTTACTATCTGAGCTGGGTCGATGCCGGCCAGGATGCAAACAGCCCGTGCGTTGATATGGGAAGTGCTCCCGCAGATGACCCCAATATTGGCCTGCACACATATACCACCAGAACCGATGGAATTAATGATGTAAATATAGTGGATATGGGCTACCACTACAGCGAGGCGATTACTCAGTACCAGCTTACTATTAACATAGTTGATGCCTGCGGCACGCCCATCGTTGACCCGGGTCTTATCTATGGTTCGGTTGCGCCCAGCGAGCCGAGACCGGTTGATTACAACTCGGTTACCAGTACTTATACCTTCTATGCTAATACGCAGGTAACCCTCACCGCTGACCCCTGCGAGGGATACAGGGTCAAGGCGTGGAGCGGCACAGAGAGCGAGCCTGCCTGGGCTACTAACGAGAACACCGTTACAATGACGGGGGACAAGACCGTCAGCGTCCAGTTCGAGCCAATTCCTGTCTACGAGCTAACCGTGACCGTGGTTGACGGCAACGGTTTATTCTCCGTAGATCCAAACACCGACTTAGTAGCTGATTTCAACGGTCTCTATCTTGAGGGTACGGAAGTAACGCTGAGGGCAGAGCCCAACTCCGGCTATTATGTCAAGGGCTGGTACGATGACGGCACCAGAGTCTCTATCGATAAGGTCTATGAGGTGGTAATGGGTTCCAACCAGGATATTACAGTTAAGTTTGAGCTGCCACAAAACATTTCTGTCGGTCAGGGTCAGGGTTACGACCACACAACGATTCAGGGGGCTGTTGACGTTGCAAAGAGCGGTGACAGAATTATTGTTTATCAGGGTACTTATGGCGGTGATATCAACTTCGACGGCAGAGAGGACATTGAGCTGGTCAGCGCCCGTCCAGATGACCCTTGCTTCGTTGCCAATGTGATTATTGACTGTCAATCCGGCAGCAGGGCCTTTACCTTCAACCATGGTGAAGATGCTGATACTCTCATAGACGGCTTTACGATAATCAACGGCAGTTCTTCCGACGGGCCCGGCGGTGCCATATATATAGGTTCCAATACGAGTCCGACCCTTGTGAATCTTGTAATAAGCGACTGCAGCGCAGCCGGCGGCGGTGGTGCTATCTACGTTGGCTCCGGCAGCATCGCGAACTTCCGTAACGTTATAATAAACAATTGCAGTGCGACCGGCGCCGATGGTGGTGGTATATATGTCAGCAGCTTCGGCGAACCCAACTTCCTAAGCTGTACAATTACCAACTGTTCGGCCCTTGGTGGTTCGGGTGGTGGGGCCTACTGTGCTACCGGTAGCTGGCCTCTATTCACCGACTGCACGTTTGCTGACAACAGGGCAGGCTACGATGGCGGCGCTCTCTATTACGCTTACTACAGTATCGCAATGCTCGAGAGCTGCACGTTTACGAACAACACAGCCGGTTATGGCGGCGGCGGAATCTCCCATGACTTCGGATGTGTATCGCAGGTGACTGATTGCACGTTCAACAGCAATGTGGCTACCGAAGATGGCGGTGGCGGTATCCTCTACGGTCTCAACAACCTAATGGCGGTTACCAACTGCAACTTCGCAGGCAACACCGCAAACTATGGTGGTGCATTATATTTCGACCCGAACTGCCTGGGAACAATTGTCGATAGCAGATTGACAGACAATGATGCAAACGGAAACGGTGGTGCAATATTCCTCGACCGTGGTAATGAGATAGACTTTAACGCTTGCGACATCTCCGACAACACAGCCGCTTGCGGCGGCGGATTGTATTGTCTCGATTCTCCGGATTCGAGAATTATTGCTTGCGAAATCAAACGCAACAAAGCTTCCGGAGGAGTTACCGTGTGGTTCGAGTACTTCGAGCCGGACCCGAATGACCCGAGTGTACCGCTCGACCCGGAGAATCCAATAGACACGAGCGACCCGAATTTCGACCCCAACGACCCGGACTATGTCAAGGTCAGACGTGAGGACTACTCCGATATTGCCCAGGGCGGCGGTATATACTCCTGGGTCGGGCCGAGGACAATTAAAGATTCTGAAATCTGCTACAACACAGCCAGAACCTCAGGCGGAGGTCTGTATCTGGTCAGTGATGAAGACCCTGAATCCAACATTGGTCCGGAACTCAAGAATTGTCTGATAGCTAACAATAAAGCAGGCAGAGACGGTGGTGGTATCTCCTGTAACTGGCGGGTAGAAGTGACAATTTCGAATTGTACCATAGCCGATAACGAGGCCACGGGATTGCCATCTTATGGTGGAGGCCTGTATTGCTCCTATGAGAGCTATGCCGAGGTTATCAACTCCGTCATCTGGGGTAACGAGGGTAAGCGAGGCTCGCAGATTGCGGTAGGCAGCGGCGATTGGGCGTGGCAGTTCCTCTCGACGGTTAAGGTTACCTATAGCGACATCCAGGTCTATCAGCAAGAGCCCAATGAACTTGAGGAGCCCGTCGTGGTTGACCCGAGTCTGCTGGGCCCGAACACACCGGACTACTTCATCTACGGCTCTTATGACATCAACCACACTCCTATGGGTGTCTATGGATGGTTGGGCGATGATGGCGTGGATAGAATTATTGACTTTGATTGGTCGGGAACCGCCTACATTCATACAGTTAGCATCCCGAAAGGTACTGATGCCGACTCCCATCCGGAGAATCCTTATGTACCGGGCGATATTGCAGAGCGGACTATCGAGCTTGAAAGGACCTTTGAGCTCGGTGAGAATTTTGTCTCCAGCCATGCATCGGCGTTCTATGTGACTCCGGACAACAGGGAAGTGTACGTAGGCGCTTATATGATGGGTATTCTAAGATATACTTTCGACTCAGGTGAGGAGAACCCCGTGGATGGCGGCCCGGCGGGCAACTACGTTTACGATGACAGAATTGCTCCACCAACTCCGACCTCGCCCATCTCGTGGCGAATGGAGACACTTGCCTATGACCCGGACAACGATGTCTGGTACGCCGGCGGCAGGGAAATCAGAACCGTTGGCGAGGTATGGAAGTACGATGGTTCGCAGGGACCCAATGGTAGCTGGCAGCTCGCATTTACATATGCGCCTCCTCCAATAACAGTTGGGTTATTCCACCACGATGGAATGGCATTTGCCAACGGGCATCTGTTCCTCTCCACGATGTACGGTGATAGGTTTATGCAATTTACCACGGATGGCACCTTGGTAAATGAGTTCATTCATGACCCCTTGCCGGATGACCTTGAGAGTATGGGATGGGGCGCATTAGGCCACTTCTGGGTCGGCTCAATTTATACCAACGCTGTTAGTGAGATTGGCGGCGGAGCACTGCAGATTGGTATCGATATCGTTCCTCCGACCTCGCCCATCTATGTTGGAGAAGATTGCGAACTAATAGGCTGGGCGCCCGCTGACGCCAACGATTTCTGGACTTGGGACGTCAATAGCTGGGTCGGCGATGCGAATACGAATATTGACGAAGACCCGTGCTTCGCTGCCGATTATTATCTGAGCTGGGCTGATGCCGACCAGGATATCGACAGTCCGTGCGTCAATCGCGGAAGCGCCAACGTAAACGACCCCAACGTCAACCTGCCTCCGGATGAATATACCACACGCACAGACGGCATCGGTGACGTCGGCATCGTCGATATGGGCTATCATCACTTAATAGATTTTATGCCTTGGCTGAGCGTAATTGTCGTTGATGCGAACGGCGACCCTGTTGACCCGGGTCTTGCTCACGGCTACGTAGAACCGAACGACAGGCCCTATCCTGACGATACGGAAGTGGAGCTCGCAGCACATCCTGACTACGGATACAGGGTCAAAGAATGGAACGGCACCGATGACGATTCGTCCACGGCACTGAACAATACTGTCACGATGACCGGGGACAGGATTCTTACCGTCGAGTTCGAGCTGACTCCTATTCACTGGCTAACGACGGAAGTTGGCGGTGGTATTGGCTCAATCGAACCACTAAGCGGTCCGCGATTTGAAGGTGTTATACGTCTGACGGCCAATCCCGGCCCAGGCTATCGTATCAAGGCATGGCGAGGCACCGATGACGATTCGTCTCTGGACCCGAACAATACCGTCACACTGGACGAAGACAAAACAGTTGGCGTTTGGTTCGAATTGCCGCAGACAATCGAAGTCTCTGTCCTGGATGAGCCCAATGCTATCCAGGATGCTATTGACGCTGCAAGAAGCCGTGATACGCTTATCGTTGGTGCCGGCACATACGCCGGCGGTATCAACTTGCACGGCAAAGATGTCACAGTGACCAGTAGTAATCCTGATGACCCGGATGTAGTCGCCGCCACAATTATTGACTGCCAGCAAGGCGGCCGCGCCTTCATCTTCGACAGCGGCGAAGATGCAAACACTGTCATAGACGGCTTTACAATAGTGGACGCTAGTATCACTGGTGAAAATGGCGGCGCAATATATGTCGATTCCAACTGCAGTCCGACTATAATAAATGTTGTTATCAGCAATTGCTCCACAGTCGCTGACCCCAATGAAGGAGGCGGCGGCAACGGTGGTGGAATATACGTAACCGGCGATAGCGAGCCGACTTTCGTAAACTGCACGATTACGAATTGTTCGGCTGTTGGTGGAGGCGGAGCTTACTGCGACTCTAACAGTTCGCCGATATTCAAACACTGCACGTTCAGCGAAAACTCTGCCCAGTTCGGTGGTGGTATGCTTTGTGATTCGGAGCGTGTCATAGCTGTTAATGACTGCAATTTCGCAAACAATACAGCGGCCAGCGGTGCCGGTTTGTACGGCGAGCCCAACAGTTCAGTAGTAGTCACCGGCAGTATATTTATCGGCAACACAGCAGACTACGATGGCGGCGCTATGTACTGGGAGAAAGCAAGTATGTTGATTACCGACAGCGATATTGTTGACAACGGTGCTCAATACGGTGGTGGCTTATATTGTATCTACTCTCCGGAAACAGTAATTATCGATTGTACAATCAAATACAACCGAGCTCCCGATGACGTGCTTGACCCGAACGACCCCAATGACCCGAATGCCATAATAGTTGGCCAGGGTGGTGGAATATATTGCTTTGCCACACCGGCACTAATTCGCGACTGTGTCATAGCCCGCAATACTGCCAATACTTCGGGCGGCGGTGTGTACCTGGTCGGAGAGTCGAACTCTCCAGAGCTTATAAACTGCCTGATAATCAGCAACTGGGCCGGCAGAGACGGCGGAGGTATCTCTGCCAACTGGCATGCCGACCCGCTGATTGCAAACTGTACAATCGTTGACAATGTGGCCCCGGGCAACTTCGGTCAAAATCTTGGCACCGGCCTCGGCGGCGGCTTCTATTGTGGCTACAACAGCGACTCCGAAATTGTCGATAGTATCATCTGGAATAACTATGCCTTGGAAGGCTGGGAAATCGCAGTGGCAACCGGCTTCGAGTTCGACCCAATACCGTCAACCCTTACCGTCACCTACAGCGACGTCAAGGGTGGACAATCTGCTGCCAAGGTTGGCGATTATTGCACACTCAGGGGATGGTATCCTGGCGACCCTTGTTATCCCAGCAACATCAATGCCGACCCGCTTTTCGTAACAGGAACGCTTGGCGATTACTATCTCAGTCAAACCGACGCCGGACAGCTGTTGGATAGCCCGTGTGTCAATGCCGGCAGTGACCTTGCAACCAATCTCGATATGATAACCAATCGAAATATGGACAGGTACACCACCCGTACGGATGAAGTACTTGATAAAGGCACCGTCGATATGGGCTACCATTATACTGCGGGCGGAGAACCATGCAGATTCTGCGACCTCATCTATGACGGCGTCATCAACTTTAATGACTTTGCACTACTTGCCTTAAGCTGGCTTGATGAGGGTTGTTCCGATGGCGATGATTGGTGCGGCGGGGCAGACCTTACACTTGATGGTTGTGTTAAGTTCGAAGACTTAGCCGTTTTCGCCTGGTGCTGGCTTACCGTAGATGATAAGGCGCCCAAACCCGACCCAAGTGAGTGGGAAATAGAGCCTTATTCGGCTTCAGCAACGTCAATTGCTATGACCGCTGAGACTGCCGTTGATGCCTGGGGCTGGGATGTCGAGTACTACTTCGAGTGTATTAGCAATGGTAATTTCAACAGCCCCGATTGGCAGAGCAGTCCTACCTATGAGGCCGCCGGACTCGACTATGGTATTGAATACTGTTTCAAGGTAAGGGCCCGCGACGGTATCCCATGGATTCCGGATGTAGTTGACTGGATTGCGGATGATGGAACAGGTGAGCCGGGCAACAAAACCGATTGGTCGAAGCCACACTGTGCCATAGCTGGCGGTGCACCGGACACCACACCGCCTGTGCCTGCACCCGAGATACTGGCGGTGGAGCCCAACTCACCGAATTCAATTATAGTGACGGCCACTGTCGCCAACGATGGAAGTGGAGTCGAGTATCGGTTCAAACGCATATCTCCTGAGTATTATAGCAGCTGGCTCAGCCAGCCAATCTGGATAGACACCGGGCTTGACCCCAACACTCAATACTGCTATGCAGTACAGGCCAGGGACAAATCGCCCCAGCAGAACACAACCGGCTGGTCGGCTCCGCTCTGCGGCAGTACTTCCGCTTGGGAGGATAACACTAAGCCGACCCCCAACCCAATGGAATGGGACCCGAACGGCCTGCCCCATGAAGAATGGCACGGTGGTAGTTCTACCGATTACTGGGCCGTAATGGATGCCGTACAAGCTACAGATGATAGTGGATTCGTGGAGTATAAATTCATATGCAGCGATGATCGCTACAGCAGCGGCGACGAGTCAGACCCCGGCCCAGAATGGCGAAATGAATTTAACGTTACTGGCGACCCATGGCACTTTGAGGTCTGGGTGGGCGCGGCCGGACGAATATTCGAATTCCAGGTAGTAGCACGCGACCTCTACGGTAATGAGACTACCGCGTCGATTTCGTGGCCTATGAATTAGACTCAATAGAATAATTGTCGTCTCGAACGCAACTTCATTAGTGGCCGAAACGTTAACTGAAAATTTAGCCCCGGATTTCAGCCGGGGCTTTTTTATCTGCAAAAAATTCACTCTGGAATACCTACGCTAACGCTGCCGTGAAAGGAAGAAGCTGTCTCATTTCTCCTTGAGCGTTTGGTAGCCATAGTGCATTGTCAGGAGGTCAAGTATCACCATCGCTGTATAGTTCTCAGCAACCGGCCATATCCGCCCCACAATGGTAGCGTCACGCCTTGTGATAGCTGCCAAGTCTTTATTCTCCAGGGTGTACTTGTCAATTGTCTTTTGTGGTTTGTCAATCGTGGAAGTAGGCTTGACCGTAAGCCGGACAATAATGGGCTGGCCGGTGGAAAGGCCGCCTGTAATACCGCCGGCATTGTTTGACTCGAAAATGACTTTACCTCCTTCAGAGCGCATCTGGTCGTTGTTTTCGCTGCCGGTCATATCTTTGACAGCAAAGCCGGCGCCAACTTCGACGCCTTTGACAGCACCGATGCCAAGCATTTTGCCCAGTTCAGCGTCGAGTTTGTAGAAGACCGGCTCGCCAAGCCCTGTGGGGGCGCCGGTTGCGATGACTTCTACCACACCGCCGGCTGAATCGCCTGTGGCGGCGATCCGATTACATGCATCGACCATTGCCTGGGCGGCGTCGTTGTCGGGACAGTTCAATATCGGATGCACGCCGTATTCATCTTGAATCGCAGCCGGTTTCATCTTTGGGGCCTTGGCGCGAATGGTGTCGATTTCCTGTTCAACCTCGGTTAATATTTTGATTTTTTCCAGAAATCGCATCTCCGCGTTGATACGGCCTTTGACGTAAATCTCCTGGTAAAAGGCATCGAGGTCACGCCGCATTCTTTTGTACTCGTTGGTACACTTAAAGGCCTTATCGTGGGTCACGTCGGGACATCGGACGCCAGCCAGCTCTTTAACATAGGAGCAGACTTCGATACCGCATTTTTTTAGGACCTTCTTGGCGACATATCCGGCTGCCACAATGGGCGAGGTATAGCGTCCGCTGAAAAGCCCGGCACCGATAGCATCATCATCGGGACCATATTTTATGAACGAAGCGTAGGATGCGTGACCCGGACGGGGCGTACGGTTCGTGTCCTGGTATTGCTTGATGTGAATGAAATGACGGTCCAGGTTCGGAATCAGAATTGAAAGTGGCGTTCCATTAGTGTGGTTCTTGTTGCCGGCACCCTCGACTGTGTCGGCTGCGTTTAAGCCGGAGTAGATAATTGGAAGGTCCGGCTCTTTTCGTGGACTGCTCAATTCGTCTGCGCCCGGTTTTCTAAGAAGCAGGTCGCCGTAAATCTCCTGTTCCGTCAGCAGCATTCCCGGAGGATGTCCCTGTATGATGGCTGTTAAGCCGTCCTGGTACGAACCGCCGGCAATCGTTACCTGAAAACAACGTCCTATGTGACAGCCAATCATTTTTCAAAAATCTCCTCAAATTATCAAAAGTATTTACCGGTTAGTGTTTGGTAAATATATACCTATTCCGAAAAAATTTCAAACTTTTTCCAAAAGTCGGGGAAAGACTTTGCTACACACATTTCATCTTCGATGACCTGATTGCCTGTAACCAGGCCGGCTATGGCGAAACTCATCGCAATTCTGTGGTCATTATGGGGGTCTATGTCAGCGGCGTGGATTTTAGGGCCGCCTTGTATGGTGAGTGAATCTTCATCACATTTTGCAGGGACACCCATCTTGTTAAGTTGTGAAGCCATTACCGCCAGTCTGTCACATTCCTTGTGTCTCAAATGACCTATATTTGTTAATCTGCTTGTACCTTCTGCAAACGCTGCCGCAATTGCCAATGGCGGCACTAAATCCGGAAGATTACTCATATCTTCTTGGATTGCATGAAGTTTTTCCCCCCGGATACAAATCCCCGCATCTGTTTTGGATACTCCACAGCCCATCTTTTCCATTAACGTCAGAAATGTCTTATCGCCTTGCTTCGTTTCGGGGTTTAAGCCCGTGACGGTAACTTTCGTTTTACAAATTGCACCGGCTAAGAAAAAGAATGAAGCGCTGCTGTAATCGCCCTCTATTTTTATCTCTCGTGCGGAATATTTTTTATCATTCGGAATTCTCATTTCCTTATAGTTATCATTCTCTGCCTTTACGCCGAATTCAGCCATCATTTGCAGACTGATATCTAGGTAGGGCTTTTCTGTCATTTCATCGGTGCATCTTAGTGTCACCTTATTATCTGCGCAGGGTGACGATATAACGAGCGAGCTGAAATATTGTGACGTTTTTTGACCGCTTATTTCGGCATCGCCGCCTTTAATCCCGCCGCCGTAAACCTTGATTGGTGGAAATCCTTCTTTTTCTAAGTATTCTATTTTGCATCCCAACTGACGCAGACCTTCCACTACTCCTATGACAGGTCTTTCGGTAATCCTTTTGACACCGGTGAGAGTCACGGGCTTATCGGATAGACAAGCAGCCGAAGTCAGGAAATTCATACCGACGCCGGACTCGCCTACGTTTAACTGTCCTGAAGTCGGTGTGTATCTTCCACCTTTGCCGTATACAACCAGCTTGTCATTTTCGCGCTTGATTTCTACACCAAGTCCTTCAAGGCATTTGATGACATTTAGCTGGTCCTGCCCGGGCAGCGGGTTATAAATAGTGCTCTTTCCGTCTGCTAAAGAACTTATAATTAAGGCCCTCAGCGTATGTGCTTTCGATGGGGGTGCTTCAACCTTAATATCAGTATTGTGGATTTTATTTATAATTTTCATAAAATCTGTTCATTGTTCATAGTTCATTGTTCATAGACTACGAACTATGATACTAAATAGTCGTTTTGTTTTTACCTTGATTTGTTTTTTTTACCAGAAATGACGGAGAATTAAAAGAAGTTTTTGGTTATGAAATTTCCGGCTAAAGCCAAAAAAAGCTATAAGCATTATGCTCTCGGGCCCGGGGGATAAATTCCTGCCGCTACAACAATGACGTACTAAAAACTACTTTGTGTACCAATCGGCTTGTGCGTCTTTGTGGTCTAACAGGATTTTCACGTCATTAACATCGAACACGCCGTTGCTGTTGATATCGCCGAGGAAATAAGCTCCGGGTGATTGGCTGGTTATCCAATTATCGAGCAGAGTAGTAAAATCTAATTCGTTGACAATGCCGTCAGCATTAAGGTCATACCAGAAGATGTTGTTGCTGTCCGGGCTCTCGCTGACGCTCCAGGCCAGCCCGTAACGTTGACTTGTAGGTATTTGCCTCGGGCCGTCGATGCTGCCGGTAGAGAGGACAATTTCGTAATTGGTGTAGTTGGCATCTGCTCGGCAATAAATGTGCTCAACATTGTCGGTGTTGCTGTCGCTGTAATCGAGCAGATAGTCGTTGTTAGGGTCATTTGCGTCAACAGCCCAGAGCTCAAGCCGGAGGTTGCTGTCTTTCTCAGGTGCCGGCTCAAAGGGATAAAAGCTGTCGTAATGCTTGTTCCAGACGACTGTAGCGGTGATAAATTTATCTGCCGGTTTTGCAGGGGTGATTTTGTAAATGTTTTGTGGGTTTTCGCTCTTATCCAGCAGATTATTATCCCATCCGGTTGTTGGAACATTGCCGGGTCTGCTCATCCCTGCGACCAGATGTTTGTATGCACCAACAGCGTTTAGCATACCCGCGCCTTGAATATAGTCAAGCGGTGCCCGGTGGTCATCATCTTTTTCAAGCCGGCCCTTGTGCCAGTAGGGTAATTTCTTTGCGGAATTTAGCAAAATGGCTTTGATTACACAATTTCCGCCTTCTGGTGAAACAGCAGAACTCAAGTTTGGGTCTTGCTTGGCCTTTTCAACGAGCAGGCCGATTGCGCCTGCAACTATCGGTGTCGAGAAGCTTGACCAGCTGCCCATCGGTTCGTAACTGTTGGGTTTGTTGCTATCGGCGGCCAGACAATCGCCGGGAGCAACGATATCAGGCTTGCATCGACCGTCTGCAGTCGGGCCGAAACTTGAATGCTCCGAGTACGCTAATGCGAAATGTGCCAAATTCGTCGCGAGCTTTTCTGTGTTCACAGAGTCAACAACACCGACACCGATAACGTTTGCCCCTGCAGCGGGATAAAGAGGAGAGTCGTGAGCATTGGTGCCGTTGCCTATACCGGCCACGACAATAAGGCCGTATTGCTCGACCAACGATTCGATGCCCCGTGTCCACCAATCTTCAAATTGGTTGCCGATGCTCGCAGTTACAATATCTGCATCCGGTGCTGATTGAGGGAATACATTATTGATTAAGAAATGCCAAAATTCGTAGATATCGGCCTCAGCCCCCGGCGCTGCGCCTTGATAGTAGAATTGTCCCAACTGGGGATGAAAGGCATTAGCATCCTCGCCGAGCAATATAGAACTGACAGCAGTTGAATGAAGTGAGACGCCGGTTTCCAGGCCGGCCTGGTAGTAAAAACCAAATTCTTTACCTTTGAAACAGTTGTGCTCAACACTTGGCTGGTAATCATTTTGTGGTTCGCCCTCGATATAAGTAATGCTTCGGCAAACGATGGCGAATTTGACGCCGGAGCCCGTCAAAGTGGGGTCTAACTGTCTTAACGCATAGATTCCAGCGTGATTCAAACCTTGCGGCTGCAGAGGTTTGTCAGGCTGCAAACCCTCCGCTCCGGCGACAGTACCCGTATATACAAACAGTACCGCCACACAGACAGCCACACCCGAGCAAAACCATTTTTTAGCACTTTGCACCATCCCGTTCCTCCATAGGTGGTGGTAAGAACCCTCTCTGCCATTGATTTATTGTTAGTATAATACCATAAAACGATTTTTTTTTCAAGTAAATTATCCGGCTGTTTTTTTGCGATATGGCGTTTTCAGTATTGAAAAAGCGGTTTATTGAAAACTTAATTCAGAAATCTTGCCTTATCGTACCCTCGTTGCTATACTTAGGCCGATATTCCGGCTGTATCTGTACTAAAGGGGCGTTGCAGTTATGAAAGTTATTTTAGACTCCGGACAGGTTGAGCGAATCCTCGTCGGTCTGGCGAATCAGATAGTTTCTGAAACTCCAGTTGAATTGGATATTGCTGTAATCGGTATTCGCAGCAGAGGAGAAATTCTGGCCCAGAGATTATCGAGTCGATTATCACACCAGCTCGGCAAAGATGTCCCATACGGAACCCTGGATATAACGCTTTACAGAGATGACTTGAACTCACCGCAGGGTACAACCCAGCCGGAGGTTCGAACCACCGAAATTGGCTTTGATATAGACGATAAAATCATTATTTTGGTCGATGATGTTCTCTATACCGGCCGGTCAACACGGGCGGCGATGGATGCCCTCATCGATTTAGGCAGGCCAAAAGCGATTAAATTAGCTGTCCTTGTGAACAGAATCGGCAGAGAGTTTCCTATACAGGCCGACTATGCCGGTTACAAAACTGACGTCACCCCCGGCAAATTGGTGCAGGTCAATCTTGTCGAATCGGATGGAAAAGACGAAGTCGTCATTGAGTAAAAATTGTTTTTTTGAACGAGATACGCTTCACGCTTCACGAGATACGAGATTATGGCGTTAAGAAGAAAGAACAAACAATTCAGGTGGCATCGCAAACATCTGCTCGGGGTACGGGAACTAAGTGCCGAAGAGATTACGTACATTCTTGACACCGCCGAAGGTTTTGAGCAGATAAGCAC
>CAZQYB010000037.1:0-18962 GCA_964597535.1 uncultured Pirellulales bacterium
ACTTCTTTCAGGAGCCCAATAACCATCGTCTGCATTTGCCTGTCGTCGCTTCTGATGACATCAACTATAACTTTAGCCGCTCTTTTCGGCGTTGCGGTGGCAATACCTCGCAGCGCTGCAATGCGAATCGGCACCGGCTCGGCTGGGACATACATCCGCTTATAGATTTGCAGCGCCCTTCTCAAGTTGCCTTTGGCCAAGAACTTGTCCGCACATATCAGGTAAGCATCCGCCCAGACGGGGTGCAACTCTGCGGCCACTTTTGACCTGGCTCTTTCCAACATCATAATTGCCCTGCTGCTGCCAATCTTGCCCATCGCTGATATTGCGGCGAATGCAATCTCTTTATCAGTGTCACCTAACAGTTTGCTGATTTGCCATACGGCTTGTTTGTCACCCCGCTCGCCCAGCGAGTTGATTATCCCAACTTTAACTCTGCCTCTTGTTTTGCCCAAAGCATCCCGCAGCGCCTTATCAACCGCCGAGCCGGGTATCCGCTCCAGTGCGTATCGAGCCATATCCGAGGTTTTCGGGTCGGTCAACATCTTCGCCAAGGTCGGCACGGCCTCCTCAGTACCAATAATGCTGAGCTTGCGGCAGATAAACTGCTTGCAGGCCGGGGTAACATTTGACTGCAGCAACTTCAGCAGGTACGTCTCAATTAGTTTCAATTCCTCGGGCGAATCGTATGCGTTACGCACAATATTGCTTAGTTTGGTAAGCGGTTTGCGGCTTCGGCCGTAATTATACGTGACAATTTTCGGCAGCAAGTCATCTAACCGCTTTTGAGCGCTGGGAGTAATGCCAACCGTGCCAACCGGCAGGTCACCCAAGGCAAACTGGATGCCATCGAGATAATGCCGCAGTACAGCCGGATTCCACGTAATGTGGTGATTGTGGCCCAGCGAGCAGTAAAATAGACGTCCTTCTCCGTAGCTTTTGACCCAACTGATACCGGTGTCCATATCGCTGGGTTTGAGACCTTTTACGTTGTGGGTGGCTTCATCCGTCATATCGAGACTCAACAGAATTCGTTGACGGGTGCGCGAATAGAGCGGTGGACTTGTGCGATAAATTTCGTCTTTTATTTTAAAGCCCTTGCCAGCGAAAGCTGCCGTGAGCGGATGATTTGGGTCGTCGAGCTTTACCGCCCAGGTTCCGCCTGCCCCCCAGGGATGGCCGCAGAATTGTCCGCCCATCATTTCGGCCGCTTTGGGCCAGTCGTAAAAATTGTCTGTGGCCGCGTGAATTCCCACAATACCCTTACCACCCTCAATGAAATCCATCAGGCCTTTGCGCAGGTTGGGGTCTTCGAAATCGAGCTTGGTGGTATTATTTAAGCAGATTGCATCGAAGCTCTCGAGGTTCTCCGGCCTAAATATTGACATATCATTGCTGATTACGACGTTATAGGCCCCCGTTTTGTGCCCCATAATCACCAGCGCTTCGTTCCAATAGGGAATCGAGCTGTGTTTGTATCCGTTGCACAGGTCGAAGAGGAGCATTCTTCGGGGCTGCTTTGGGACAGCGGTTGCTTTTGCCGGCGCTGCATCTTCTATTTTCCGCAGCTCCTCCGGCGATATGGCCTTCGAGATGTTCGTAAGCAGCGAGAAACACCAGAGGGCAAGCAATACTACATTGATGACTTTTGAGCTTCGCTTCATTTTTTATTCCTTTCTTTTTTTCTGTTCGTACCGTACCTATTTAATTTTAACTCCCGCCAAATTATAAACTACATAAGAGCAAAAGGACTACCTTTTTAGAAGCTCACTTTTTAAGTGGGTGCGGTATTACAAGTGCCAGGGACTGCGCATCGGCCGAGCCAACATTCTGTTGGCCTGTTCATCATTGAGGAAAACTTCCTTCTCAGGGTCCCATTTGAGCTTTCGTTCGGTGAGCATAGCGATTTCACCAAGCAATGCGACGCTGATGGAGCGGTGGGCAACTTCTGCAGGCGCGATGGGCTGTTGACGGCTCTTAACACAGTCGAGGAAGTTTTGCTTGTGGTCGTCGCTCTTATAGAGGTGGGTCTCGTCAGGGCCAATGACCTCTTTTAGGATGCTCTGGGGCTGGGCCTGAAGGCCGCCACGATTGACATGAATCCAGCCCTTTTGGCCGTACCAGACAGCTCCCATACCTTTAGGCTGCCGGCTCCTGTTGGCGACTATCATCTCCAGACCGTTGGTGTACTTGCAGGTGAATTTGTAGGCGATGGGGACATTATAGAGTCCGTCCCTGGGATAGACTCCCCTACCCTCAATCTCAATAGGGCCGGTATAGTCCAAGCCCAAACCCCAGTGGGCGATGTCAATGTGATGTCCTGCCCAGTCTGTAAGCTGTCCGCCGGAGTAGTCCATAATCCACCGCCAATTCCAGTGACACCTGCTATCGCCAAAACCCCAATATGGTCTCTTGGGCGCTGGCCCAAGCCAGAAGTTCCAATCGAGCCCCTCAGGAACTGGTTTTAGCGGTTTCAGACCTATGCCTTTGCCGTCCGGCAGGCCGACCTCAACCTTATGCACTTTGCCGATTCGGCCGTTGCGAACCAACTCGCAGGCGTGATGGAATTTTCCTTCCGAGCGCTGCTGGCTGCCGGTCTGCCATATCACACCATATCTTTTGACGGCGTCGCAGATGGCCCGACCTTCGTGGACGGTACGGGCCAACGGCTTCTGGCCGTGGATGTCTAAGCCTGCCCGAGCCGCGGCAACAGAAATCAGCCCGTGCCACTGGTCAGGCAAGGCAAGCTGGACAGCATCGAGGTCGCCACGTCCGAGCAGCTCTCGGAAATCAAGGTATGTCTTGCAGTCGCTATTTTCATATTTGTCGTCCACGTTTTTCTTGGCCCTGTCATAATGCTTTTTGTCGACATCGCAGACGGCCACCATTTGTACTTCCCGCTTGTTCAGGAAACCGCGCATATCGCCCGTACCCATAGAGCCAACGCCGATGGCACCCATTACAATGCGATTACTCGGAGCAATGGTGCCGGCCTTACCCAACGCCGACGAAGAGACAACATAAGGAAATGCTATCGTGCCTGCGGCGAGGCCCGTGGTTTTTTTCAGAAAGCTGCGCCGCGTAATACGCTGTCTTGTTTTCATAATACAACCTCCAATTCTTTTGACATCCCGCTAAAATCAGTACGAAAGATTACTTTTTCTGCCTGCCTTAATTTTCGTTCAGCCGGCCGGCACACCACCTGATTGCCCGTGCTACGAGCCGGCGGTAGTTTTCATTCTTATAGGCATCGGGACCATGGCCCATCTGAATATAACATATCTTTGCTTTGCCATACCGTCTTACCCAGCACAGCGACTCATCACTTGTCGGATGGTCGGTAGTCAGCAGGACGTGATTATCCCGCTCGAATACCTGGTTTTTGTACGTTTCATCAAAAATTGTAAAATCGTTCATTCCCCGCGTAATCGGATGTTCCCTATCCTTGACCTGTATGGTGAAGTTCAGATCGTGTTTGTACTTGCTCGCTTTATGCTCAATTCCGTCTTCAACCATATCGTTCAAATAATACTTAGCCCCGATGATTTTGCGATATTGTCCCCACTGCTGAAAAGCTGCTATCGAGTGGTGCATTGCGACGAGGCCGACGCCCTGCCGTAATAGTTTGACAAAGTTCTTTTGGCGTTTCGAGGAAATCTTCTGTGTCATATTGAACAGGACCATTACATCGTAATCCCAATTGCTTATGTCTTCGAATATCTCGCTGTCGTCCTGCAGGTGTACGCTGGTGTATTCTATGTCGCCGAAGCTATCAAAGATTGCAAAGAATGGTTCTTTTTTGAACCCGTGCCCTGCGGTGATAACGACGACCTTGATTTTTCCCTGCTGCTTCCGGACAGGCTGCTGCTGAAATCTACTGCACGAGCAGACATACCCTATTAACAACAGCAGCACACCCATTAGTGCCAACACACGCATCGTAATTTTACCTGTGTACTTCATTTACTTTTACCTTCCTGTTTTGGTTTTGACTGCGTAGATTATCATACTAACTCTTTAAGGTATTTGATACTTCGCTCCGCCTGTTCGACCGTGCCGCACTCGACGCTCATTACGATGTCACGCGGTGTACTTTTGCATAGCTCGATAACTTCTTTCCAGTTTATAACACCTTCGCCGCAGGCACAGCCGCTTGGCGTACCGGTAACCTTGCCGCGTTCGTCCTCTGATTGCCGCACCGAAATGTCCTTAGCGTGCAGGTGAACTAATCTATCCTTTACGCGCTGGAGCCACTCGACGGGGTCGTGGCCGCAGAGGTAACTGTTGCCGGTGTCGAAGTTGATTCCGATAGCCGACGAGTCAACGAGCCCATAAATTCTGTCCAGACCGTCAGGATGCTGGCTATATTGCTGGTGCGGCTCAAGGCCGATGAGAATATTGCGGGCTTCGGCAAGTTTTGCGGCTTCGGTCAGTACGTATTTAATCAATACGTGGTCTTCTTCTTCAGAGGTCCAGTCAGGTTTTGGGCCTTCATCCGTGTTAACCACCGGCGCGCCACATTCGGCTGCAAAACGAATTGCCTGTTTGAGGTATTCGGTGCTGACCTCCGGCTTACAAAGCGCAGTGTGCGACGACAGGCCGGAAAGTTTCACGCCGGCTTTTTCGCACGCGCGCTTGACCCGATATGGGTCGTCAAGCAGTGAGACACTCATATAATAGCCCGCTTCACTAAGTAGTTCCCGTCCCCAATGAACCCACGGCTCGACGTATTCATAGCCAAGTTCAGCGGCTTTCTCGATGGCCCACTCGAACGGCTTGTCTTCGTGTCTTACGAACTCAAGATTGACTCCGATATATACCTTTGCCATTTATACAGTCTCCTTACATTCCACAAAATTCTTTCTTATAAGCGCCAGGGACTTCGCATGGAGCGAGTGAGCAGGCGTGAGGCCTGTTCGTCACCAATAATCACTTCTTTTTCCGGGTCCCACTTGATTTTTCTTCGGGTGCGGATGGCGATGTCACTGAGCTGGCATACTATATCTGCACGCACAGCCACATCAATGGGACATACGGTCTGAGCCCTGCTTTTTACGCAGTCCAGGAGATTTCTCACGTGGTGGTTACTTTTATAGAGGTTAATCTCGTTCGGACCAATCACCGAGTCCAACAGTGACTTTGGATGGGCGACGATGCGGCCACGGTTAACATGTACCCATCCTTCGGCGCCCTCGAAAGCCACGCCGTGGGCGTCGGGACCATATCGCTGCCGCCATTTTTCCGGCTGGGGGCCGCCTGCATAGTTTACTGTTACGCCACTGGCATATTTTAAGACAATGTTCCAATCAACAGCGGTGTCACAGAATCCATCGGCGGGAAAAGTTCCTGTGCCTTCGAGCTCGACGGGGCCTGTGAGGTCTTTGCCGCCGCCCCAGAGGGCAATATCCAACGGATGGACGCCCCAGCCGGCAATCCAGCCGATGGCGTAGTCGGAATGAAACCACCAGAGTTTGTTGGAGCAGCGTTCCTCGGTATAGGGTACGTAAGGAGCCGGCCCCAGCCAAAAGTCGTAATCCAGCCATTGCGGTACCGGCACGGGTTTCATTGAGCCGCCCGCGACGCTGCTGGGGGACAGTACGTTGATAGTATGGACTTTACCGACTCGCTCGTTCAGCGCCAGTTCGCAGGCTAAACGAAATTTCCAATCCGAGCGCTGCTGTGTCCCGAACTGAAAGACGGTTCCGTAGCGGTGGCAGGCGGCACGCAGTGCCTGGTCTTCGGCGAGACTTAGACCCATTGGTTTTTCCAGATATATGTCCTTGCCAGCTCTGGCTGCCGCCAGCGCGGCGAGCACGTGCCAGTGGTCCGTGGTAGCAATCATAACCGCGTCAATATCGTCACGTGCCAGCAATTCTCGGAAGTCGTGATACTCCGCGCATCCCGTATTGCCATAGCTCTCATCCACGCGCTTCCTGGCCGCCTCTCGCCTGTTGGCTTTTACATCGCAGACTGCGACGACGTGGGCAATGTCCTGGTGCAGGAAGTTTTGCATAACACCACGGCCCTGAGAGCCGACACCGATGCAGCCGACCACTACCCGATTGCTCGGTGAAACAGTGCCGGCTTTGCCCAGTGCTGATGAAGGAACGATATAAGGAAATGCTATCGCCCCTGCCGCAACTTTTGTTGCTCTTTTTAGAAATTGACGACGACCAATATCATTTTTGTCAACCATCAGCAACTATCCTTTAATGCGAAGTTTTTATTTATCGAATGCGGCGTCGAAGGCCACCTGCGAAGGCTTAAAATCTATTTTTTTGACGAACTCACAGGCCTCTTTTGCGCCGTGTTCACGGTCCATACCGCTGTCTTCCCACTCTACCGACAGTGGGCCGGTGTAACCAATTTGGTTTAAGGTTCTAATAATCTCTTCAAAATTTACACCGCCGCGGCCGAGCGAGCGGAAATCCCAGCCTCGTTCGGGGTGGCCGAAGTTCAAGTGGCTGGCCAGGATGCCTGTGCGGCCATTAAGCTGTAGTGCAGCATCCTTCATATGTACGTGGTAAATACGGTCTGAAAACTCATTGAGGAAACAAACGGGGTCAACCATCTGCCAGTGCAGGTGACTTGGGTCAAAGTTGAAGCCGAAGGTCTCGCGATTATTCACTGCTTCCAATGTGCGTTTGGCGGTGATGATGTCAAAGGCAATTTCCGTCGGATGCACTTCAAGGGCGAATTTGACGCCACACTCATCGAACACATCCAATATCGGATTCCACATTTTTGCGAAATGTGCGAACCCTTCTTCAATCATCTTATCTGTTACGGGCGGGAAGCTATACAAAAAGTGCCAGATTGATGAGCCGGTGAAGCCATTGACGACCTTGAGGCCGAGGTTTTTCGCGGCCCTGGCGGTATTCTTCATAGTTTCGACAGCCCATTGCCGTTTCTTTTCGGCATTGCCTGCGCAATCAGGCGGTGCAAATGCGTCACTTCGGCTGTCATTGTTCAGGTCGCAGACCAACTGGCCGGCCAGGTGATTGCTGATAGCGAAAACCTGAAGCTTATTCTTTTCGAGAATTGCCCGCTGGTTTTTGCAGTAGGCCTTGTCTGCAACGGCCTTGTTAACATCCATATGGTCTCCCCAGCAGGCCAATTCGAGGCCGTCATATCCCCAGCCTGCCGCTTTCTGCGCCAATTTTTCCAGGGGCAAATCTGCCCACTGTCCTGTGAAGAGTGTTACAGGTCTGCTCATTTTTTAGTCCTCCCGAGTTATTTTTTTAGGTTTTCATTTTGGTCCATTTCTGCTTGCTTTTGTTGCTGGCCAGAAGTGTATCAATAAAGAGCATACCTCTCAGGCCATCGCCGACGGTGGGAAAATCCAGTGCCAGAGGGTCAGGTTTTGTCCTGGTCATCCTTGCACGGACGGTGTCGGCGAAGTTGCAGTAGATATTTGCGAACGCCTCAATAAAAGCTTCGGGATGGCCGAAGGGAAGACGTGTCGCTCGGCCTGCGGCAGGGCTTCTGTCTGCCACGTAGTCGTTGCCGCGGCGCCAGACCTGCACAGGCCCGTTGGGCTCTTTAACATATAAATAATTGGGATGCTCCTGATGCCATTCAAGGCTTTTCTGGTCGCCGTAAACCCAGATGGCCAGGTTGTTTTCCTCGCCGATTGAAATCTGACTTGCGTGGAGGACTCCCCTGGCACCGTTATTAAATCGCAGGAGGCAGTTGCCATCGTCGTCGAGCTTTCGGCCCTTGACAAAAATCGTCAGGTCTGCACAGATTTCCCTTATCTTCAGGCCGGTAATATATTCAGCCAGATTCTCGGCGTGTGTGCCGATGTCACCCATACAACCGGAGCCGCCGCTTTGCCTTGGGTCTGTGCGCCAGGCAGCCTGCTGCTGGCCTGTTTTTTCCAGCAGGGTCGAGAGCCAGCCCTGAGGGTACTGCACGACAATCTTGCGAATTTTGCCTAAATCGCCCTGCCTCGCTATATCACGTGCGAGTTTTACCATTGGATAGCCCGTATAATTATGCATAAGTCCAAATATAAGACGCGACTGCCTGACGATTTTATGCAAGGCCCCGGCCTCTTTTACGTTAAATGTCATTGGCTTCTCACACATCACGTGGAAGCCGGCATTGAGAAAATCTCTTGCGATGGGAAAATGCCAGTTGTTCGGTACGGTGACTGAGACAAAGTCTATTCTTTCGCCCTTCGGCAGTTTCAACTCCCGCTCAATCATCTCCGTGTAGTTGCGGTAAGCCCGCCTGGAATTTATGCAAAGCTCTCGTCCCATCTGCTTTGATTTGCGCGGGTTGATGTCGAATGCCCCCGCGACCAGCTCGATGCCTCCATCCATACGTGCGGCCTTGCGGTGCACCTCGCCGATAAACGCTCCCGGCCCCCCGCCGACCATTCCCATTTTCAACTTTCGATTGAGTTTCATACCTGTCCCTTTCAATCAAGAATTCACCATGAACGGGCTTACGAAAATCTATTGCCTCCTACGGAAACAAGCCTTTCCAGGATTATATAGATTTGGTCCAACAAAACAACCTTAAATCAGAGTTGAATTCGGGCTTTAGAGAGAAAAAAATTGACACCCCGCAACAACGGGTGTAAATAGGGTCGCAACAAGGCTATTTTGGAGCAGCATCAGCCGTGCTTTTGCCACGGCGTTTATGAAGCCGTTTTATGGACGAGAAAGGAGAGTAACAAAATGAATATGTCGCAAATATCGATAGGAAGCTGGGCATTTTCTTTCGGGCCTTTTGCGAGTAATCCCTGGCCGTTCGAGAAGGTCATAAAATACGCCGCGGATGCGGGATATGATGGGATAGAGTTGAACGGATTTCGGCCACATCCTCATCACGACGATTACGACACAGCCTCCAAGTGTGCTGAGCTCAAAAAGAAGATTGAAGGGCTTGGTCTGGGAATTTCCGGCCATGCGCCGGACTTAACTGAGGTTCCGCCAGCACTGGTTGAGACAGAAGATTATCTGGCGACGGTACGAAAATGTCTGTTCGTTTGTGAACAGTTTGGCGTCGAGACTATGCGCGTGGACACGGTGAGTCCGTCGGAGGAGCTAAACAAAGATGAATATGAAAAGCGCTTTGCCAAACTGGCCGAAACGTGGAACGCTGCGGCGGAAGAGGCGGCTAAGTCGGGGGTGCTGATTGTGTGGGAATTTGAGCCGGGCTTCTGGCTGAACAAGCCGAGTGAGGTCAAGCGAATCGTGGAAGCAGTGGGCAGTGACAATTTCAAACTCCTGTTTGACACAAGTCACGCCTATATGGGTGCGGTGGTTGGCGCGCGACAAACCGGCGAGAAAGAGACACTGGCCGGCGGAGTGGCGGAGTATGCTGAGTTTCTGGGCAGCGCGATTGGTCATCTGCATTTGATTGACTCCGACGGCACGCTTCATAACGATGAGACCAGCACACATACGCCCTTCGGTGAGGGACATATCGATTTCAAGGCTGCTTTGTCTCCGATTAGAACATTGGTTGGCGATATGAAGTGGTGGTGTGCCGACTATTGTTTCTGCGCGGAGACGGAGACGGCGGCAAAAGACGGTGTTACCTTTCTGAGAAATCTGGTAAAGGAGATGACAGAATGAAGAAGAAACTAAATGTCGGGGTGATTGGATGCGGCTTTATGGGGCGTGTGCACTCGAATGCGTACCGCAAGGTGGGCCAGTTCTTTGACCTCGAACACGAGCCGGTCCTGAAGGTTATATGCGATAACAATGAGAAGAAAGTCAAGGCATTCGCGGCCAACTGGGGCTGGGAAAGTGTTGAGACCAATTGGCGCAAGATGGTCGAGCGGGACGATGTTGACCTGGTTGATATTTGTGTGCCCAACAATCTGCACTATGAAATTGTTATGGCGGCGGCTCAAGCCGGTAAGATTATTGCCTGTGAGAAGCCGCTGGCGATGAATGTCGATGAAGCCCGGGAGATGACAGAGGCGGTCGAAAAATCCGGCAAACCAAATATGGTTTGGTTCAACTACCGCCGGGTTCCGGCTATCGCCCTGGCCAAGATAATCGTCGATGAGGGTCGTATTGGCCGTGTGTTCCATTACCGGGCAAAATACCTGCAGGACTATACCATTAACCCGAACGTTCCACAGGGCGGCGATTCGCTCTGGCGTCTGGATGCGAGGGTGTCGGGCAGTGGTGTCACCGGTGACCTATTGGCGCACTCAATCGACCTGGCAATGTGGCTGATAGGGCCAATGTCGTCGGTCAGTGCGATGACCGAAACCTTTATAAAAGAAAGAAAGATGCAGGATGAGCCGGACAAGATTATGCCGGTTACGATTGACGATGCGTGTGCTTTTCTGGCGCGTTTTGAGAATGGCGCTCTGGCGACATTTGAGTCCACCCGCTACGCCCGCGGCAGAAAGAACCAGAGCACTTTTGAAATCAATGGCGAAAAGGGCTCGGTCGCCTTCGATTTGGAAAATGCCCACGAACTGAACTATTTTAACTACGGCGACGATGGTTACGTCCGCGGCTGGCGCAAAATCCAGGCCTGGGACTCGGACCATCCCTATATGAAACACTGGTGGGTGCCCGGATGCGGGATTGGCTATGAGCACTTCCATATCAACACGCTGGCTGATTTCATTTCCGGAATTGAGAAAGGCGAGAAGACGTGTCCGGACTTCAGGGATGCCCTGGCAACACAAATCGTCTGCGAAAAAGTTTTGTCTTCCGCCAGGAACCAACGGTGGGAGACCATCAAGCTCTAAGCGAATGGGAAAGATGGAATACCGAACGCTTGGCAAGACAGGGATTCGCGTGTCAATTATCGGTTACGGCGCCTCACCGCTGGGCAATGTATTCGGCGAAACGGATGAGGCCGAGGGTATTCGAGCCGTTCACTACGCAATCGAGCAAGGTATCAACTATTTCGATGTGGCGCCTATGTATGGCGTGACGCTGGCTGAGGAGCGTCTGGGTAAGGCGCTGAAGGGAAAGCGTGACAAGATAATCCTGGCGACGAAATGCTGCCGATACGATTTTGAAGATTTTGACTTTTCGGCCAAGCGTGTACTGGAGAGTATCGATGAATCATTAGAACGGCTCCAGACAGATTATGTCGATGTTTATCAGGTCCACGACATCGAGTTTGGCGGGAAGGAACAGGTGATAAACGAAACGATACCTGCGGCGAGGAAGGTTCAGGAGTCCGGTAAGGCGAGGTTTGTTGGAATCACGGGACTGCCGGTCAGATACCTGCATCATATAGCGAGCCAGGCCGAGGTGGACACAATTTTATCCTGGGCCCACTATAATTTGGTTGAAGACGAAATGGCCGAGGTGCTCGCTACTTTCGCGCGAGAGAAGGGTATCGGGCTTATCAATGCTTCGCCGCTCCATCAGCGGCTGCTGACGGAGAAAGGTCCTCCGGATTGGCATCGTTCGCCAAAAGAGGTGTTGGAAATGGGGCCGAAGATCGCGGCCCTGTGCCGAGAATACGGCGTCAATGTCGCAGATGTTGCGATGCGTTTTGCCCTGGACTGTCCTTATGCAGCGACGACTATTGTGGGAATGTCAAAGCTTCGGCATGTTCAGCAAAATGTGAAGGTTCTGGATTTCAAAAACGAGCCCGAGCTGCTGGGCAAAATCGAAGAGCTGGTCGCACCAGTCAAGAACAAGATGTGGTTCGAGGGAAGACCGGAGAACAATATGTAAATTCTGCGAAAGGACTATTATGAAGGCCTTGTACATTGTTGAGCCGGGCAAAACTGAACTGCGAGAGATTGATGTTCCGAAACCAGCCGAAGATGAAGTGCTGCTTCGCGTGGGGATGGTCGGCTTTTGCGGCGGAGACCTCAATTCGTTTCGGGGTACGTTCCCTCTGCAACATTATCCGATTATCCTTGGTCATGAGATTGGCGCCATAATCGAAGAGGTCGGCAGCGAAGTTCCGGACAAGTTTCGTCCGGGTATGAATGTTACGGTTTCGCCTTATCAAAGCTGCGGGCACTGTGTACCGTGCAGGCGTGGTCGGCCTAACGCCTGCCGAGACAATCGGACGATGGGAGTGCGTCGGCCCGGCGCAATGACCCGCTATATTACCGCTGGCTGGCGTGACGTTTTTGCATCTGAGAAGTTGAGTCTCAAGGAGCTTGCGCTTGTCGAACCATTGACGGTGGGATTTCACGCGGTGGAGCGTGGCCGAGTTTCATCTTCGGACAAAGTGTCCGTGCTTGGCTGTGGGATTGTGGGGCTGGGAGCAGTTTTGGGCTCTTCGGCGCGCGGGGCTGAGGTTATCGCGGTGGATATAGATAACAGGAAACTTCAAATTGCACAGAAGGCCGGGGCAAGTCATCTGATTAATTCCGCCAAGTCTAACCTGCGCGAGGCCTTACGCAAATTGACAAGTGGAAATGGCCCGGACGTGGTCATCGAGGCGGTTGGGCTGGCGGAGACCTTTCGAGCGGCAGTTGAAGAGGTGGCCTTTACCGGCAGAGTTGTGTACATAGGTTACACGAAATCACCTGTGGAATATGAGACAAAGCTGTTCGTTCAAAAAGAGCTGGACATTCTCGGCTCGCGCAACTGCCTTGGGGACTTTCCGCGTGTCATTGAGGTGCTCGAGAGCGGCGGGTTTCCGGTGGACGATGTTGTCACGAAGGTTGTGTTACTGGAGGAAGCCGGTCAGGCGCTGGCCGACTGGAGCAAAAACCCAGCCGATGTAACCAAGATTATGGTAAATATGGAGGATAGTTGATAGTTCATCGACGAACAATGAACAATATCATGATAAAGCCGTGCGTTACAATTTCGCTTGTTCGGTCGCTGTCTGGCGGCCCGTGGATTTACTGGGACGAATTGGAAGTCAGTATTCCCAAGGCCAAGGCGGCGGGTTTCGATGCTGTGGAACTATTCACATCATCAGCCGATGCAGTTGATACGGATATATTGTCCGGGCTTCTTGACAAGTATGGTGTGAAACTCGCGGCGGTGGGTACCGGCGCCGGTAGAGTTCTGCATCAATTACACCTTGCCAGTCCGGACAAGGGAATTCGCCGGAAGGCACGTGATTTTATCAGCAGTATGATAGAGTTTGGAGCTCGGTTTGGGGCGCCAGCTATTATTGGCTCTATGCAAGGCTGCGTAGAGACTGGGGTCGAGCGCGTACAATCGCTGGGATGGCTGGCCGAGGGGCTTAGTGAGCTTGGCTCAACTGCGGCTGCCTGTGGCGTCAATCTGATTTTCGAGCCGCTTAACCGCTACGAGACCAATTTGATTAACAGGCTTGCTGACGGTGTTGAGCTTATAAAATCAACCCCCCTGCTTTCTTGCGAAAGCAAGAAGGGGGGCAAAAATGTCCTTTTGCTTGCGGACCTGTTTCATATGAACATCGAAGAGGAATCAATTGCGGCCTGCTTACGCAAGTTCGGCGACTACATTGGTTATGTTCATTTTGTGGACAGCAACCGTCGAGCGGCAGGGATGGGACATATAGACCTGGCGGAGGTGGCGCGGGCGTTAAGCGAAATCGGGTATGATGGGTACGCCTCAGCAGAAGCGCTGCCGTATCCGGATTCTGACAAGGCCGCTGCTCAGACGATAGCTGCATTTAAGAAGTTTTTGACCGAAAGGCGTTAAGGGTGAAATGATTTACAAGACGTTGGGCAAGACAGGTTTGAAGGTTTCTATTATCGGCTTTGGCGCATCGCCGCTGGGAGGCGAATTCGGTTCTATCGACCCGGAGGAAGGTCGTCGAGCAGTTAATTACGCCATCGAACAGGGAATCAACTACTTCGATGTTGCTCCCTATTACGGTCGAACGTTGGCGGAGACGCGGCTCGGTGAATTTCTCGAAGGAAAGCGCGACAAGGTCATTCTGACAAGCAAGGCCTGCCGTTACGATATTACCGATTTCGATTACTCAGCCAAACGCATAATGCGTTCCATCGAGGAGAGTCTAAAACGTCTGCGGACCAACTATGTCGATATTTACCAGATTCACGATGTGGAATACGGAAAGAGAGAGCAAATTATTGGCGAGGCAATTCCCGCGATGTTCAAGCTGCGGGAGCAGGGTAAGATACGTTTTATCGGCATCACCGGTTATCCACTGACGCCGCTGAAGGAAATCGCCGAGGCCTTGGGCCCAGAGAGCGAAGACATTGATACGATTCTTAGCTATTGCCGCTACAATCTGATGGATACGACTATGGACGATATCCTGACGCCTGTGGTTATGCGGCGTGGTATCGGTTTAATCAACGCCTCGCCGCTTCACATGCGTGTTTTGACTGAAAAGGGTGCGCCGTACTGGCATCCAGCTCCCGAACGAGTGCTTGAAGCAGCAAGAAAGGTTGCACAACTCTGCCGCGAACGGGGCATAACGATTTCGGACCTGGCGATGCAGTTTGCGCTGGCTCACAAAGATGTCTCTATAACCCTGGTTGGTATGAGCAAGGTGCGGCACGTCGAGGCGAATATCAAGATTGTGAGCACGGAGCCGGCCCCTGACCTTCTGGCGGAGGTTCTCGAAATGATAAAACCCGTGGCGAACATTTACTGGAAGGAAGGACTGCCGGAGAACGACGACCCGGGTGCGATTGAAAAGCGAACACTTGGAATGGAACGCAGCAAAGATACGGAGAAGGACAAGAGCAAATGAAAATCGATACACATCAGCATTTCTGGCACTATAACGACCGCGACTACGGCTGGATGGGGCCCGGTATGGAGTCG
Organism: uncultured Pirellulales bacterium; assembly: GCA_964597535.1. Lineage (GTDB taxonomy): Bacteria > Planctomycetota > Phycisphaerae > Sedimentisphaerales > Anaerobacaceae > CAZQYB01. The sequence goes on from CAZQYB010000037.1 coordinate 14,697, forward strand.
CTTAAATGCGACCGGCTTCCGGCTGACCTTGCCAGCCTGCTGGAGAAAAACGGTATCGACGGCACCATCGCTGTCCAAGCTCGCCAGTGTCTCGAAGAAACGCAGTGGCTGCTGAAGTTGGCTGATGAGAATGCATTTATCAAGGGGGTAGTAGGTTGGGTGGATCTGCGCAGTCCGCAACTGGAGTTACAGTTAGAGCGGTTCTGTTATCATCCGAGACTGCGCGGCGTACGCCATGTTGTTCACGATGAGCCTGACGATAAGTTTATGATGCGAGACGACTTTGCTCACGGTATCAGCAGACTTCATCGATACGGCCTGACGTATGACCTGCTGCTTTTTCCGAAACATCTTCCGGTCGCCTGCGAATTGGTCGGCAAATTCCCTGAGCAAAGCTTTATTCTCGACCACATCTCCAAACCGCTCATCAAAGACCACAAGATTGAGCCGTGGAAAAGCGACATTCATCGCCTCGCATCATTTGCAAACGTCTCGTGCAAAATATCCGGTATGGTTACCGAGACGGATTGGCATAACTGGAAGCCGGAGGATTTCAAACCGTATATGGACATTGTGCTGGAAGCATTCGGCACTGACAGGATTATGGTGGGCTCTGACTGGCCGGTGTGCACTGTGGCGGGCAAATACAAGGAAGTTATGCAAATTGTGACCGATTATTTGCGGCAACTTTCAGAAGGTGAACAAGCGGCCATCTGGGCCGAGAACGTCAAAAGAATCTATCAGGTTTATTGAAAACCGATTTCCCTATTATACGTCGCACAGAACAACGGCCTGCCTTAGGCCTTCAAGCGGGTCGCGGGTTGGAATAAACTCCTGTCCGACATAGCCGGTGTAGCCGGACCTGACGATTTCTTCCATAATCGGCTTATAGTTAATCTCCTGCTTGTCGTCGAGCTCGCCGCGGCCGGGGTTGCCGGCGGTGTGATAGTGGCCTATGTGGTCCTTGTACTGGCGAATGCGGCTAATGATGTCGCCATCCATAATCTGCACGTGGTAGATATCAAACAGCAGCTTCATTCTCGGTGAGCCGACCTGCTTGATAATCTCCATACAGTAGTCGGTGTGGTCGCCCTGATAGCCGGGATGGCCCTTCATCTCTTCGGTGACTCGGCTGTTGAGTATCTCCAGGCAGAGATTGACTTTTTTCTTTTCGGCGTAGCCGATGATTTTCTTGTAACCATTGACGCAGTTCTTGATGCCATCATCGCGGCTGATATTGCCTGCAGAGCCGGTGAACGTGATGACGTTTGGGAAGCCGGCGGCGGCGGAGTCATCGATGGCCTTGCGCATTTTTTCGATGCACATCGGCTGATACCGGGGATTGTTCATACCCTCTATGAACAAGTGCGACGCGGTGAGCGCGCATACCAGGCCGTATTTCTTTAGTGTCGGCCAGTTCTTCGGCTCGACGAGCTCGACGCTCCTGCAGCCGAGCTGCTTAGCTATCCGGCAGGTCTTCTCAACATCCCAGTACTTCTCGAAACACCAGTATACGATGGATTGATTGATACGACCTTTCGTGGCTGCCATCTTCATACCCTTACGTTTATCAGCGCAAGAGGAAAGAGTCAAAGCCATTGCGGTTGCAGCACCGAGGCCGGCACTTTGAAGGATGGTTCGTCGGCTGATGCGTCCCTTCTGCTTAGTGTCTGTTTTATTCTCTTTGCCCATATAGATTTCCTTTCTTCGCTCAGTAAAAGTGCTCGGTTCATCTCAAAAAAAGTAAGACATTTTCAAAATATATATATGCCTGTGTCACTAACGCGGTAAATCGTAGATTCTTTGAGGGTGAAGGTCAAGGAAAAATGTCAGCGTTCATTTACGACTTAGACGGTTTTTTCTGCCGGTCTTTCGTCATCGCTATAAATACATATTAGACTACCGACACGTTTTTTGCAAGCGCTGTGCCGATACTGAAAAGGCATCAAAATAAGCTCGTAGTCCTTTTGCATTATTCCATTGTTCCGGTTGTCACGGTAGTGATACGGATTTTCAACTAACTTTCCCCTGGCATGTTTATTGTGGAAAGTAACGGGGCCTATACCAAATGTATAGGCCCCGAATTGCCGCAAACTTATCGGCTATACTATACTCAGTGTTTTCTCAATCGCCGATTACTCCGGATACAGCTTCTCTTCAAGCCAGGTATCCGAGATTTTAGCAAAGTCTTTGAAGTCAACCATTCTCTCGCCCTTCGGCTCCGGATTGTACAAATTGGCGACCGATTTCAGTAATACCAAGTGCGTGCCGTCACTGGCAAGGTAGGCGACCTCTTGTGCCGACAGAGCATAGTTGTAAACGCGGACATCATCTATCGTGCCTTTAAGCGGCCTGTTCTTAGCATCCGAACGGTTACCTATTGCCAAACCATTGGGGTCCTGGGACAAGAATTTTATGTCATTTACGTCGTTGTTCGCATCCGCAACTTCACCGTTTATGTAGCACTTCAAACTGTTGCCGTCGTATGTCCCGGCTACATGAATCCACTCATCATTCTCAAGCTTATCTTCACCGCTCTCTACAGCATGTTTTGGATAGCTCTCGGCATTAGGATCATTCCCGTCACGCACGAGGAACACCAACTTGAAGCCATCTACCTCAAGGTCGAAAGCTTCCTTGTTATCTGCACCTTTGCACACTACACGAGCACTGTCTTGCCCTTCGGAATAATTAATCCAGGCACACACGCTGACCTGATGCATCGGTCTTAGCTCCTCCGCATCCGGTACCAGGACTCTACCATCGTCAAAGTCAAGCGCGTAGTTCACATCGTTACGCCCGGCCACCCAGTACACGTCCTTATCTATCGTCTCAATCACACCGTCATTGTCGTAGTCGCTGGAATCGCCGGCCATATTGCTGTCACCTTCATCGAACTGCCACCAGCCGACCAGGTTGGCGTCGCAGGGCTCGCTTACTTCGGGGAAGTTAATATCACCTCTAAGCCAGTCGTTTGCTATCAACTCAATGTCTCCAAAGTCAACGATGCAATCGTCGTTCAGATCGTACTCGGGTTTTCGCCGCGAAGGAACACAGGTGGGAGGATACAGCCAGATATCATCGAAAACTACGTTACCGCTACCACCGGGCACCGTATTACCCCTTTCACCAAAGCCGATATAAAGCGTCTCGATACTTTTAAGGCCCACATCAGTGAATTCACTCAGCGGGATATTCCACCGCTGCCACTCCGCGATCGCTATGTCATTTACCTCTTCATCTTCAGCGTTTCCATATCGGACCTCCGCATAATTGCTATCGCGGTCTTCCAAACCAGCGTACATCTGTTCAACACCAGTTGTAGCGTTTTCCGTATCCCCGTGGAACCACAGCGTCAACATCTTAACACCCTTGACCGTCCAATCATTCGGGTCGAACTCATAATGGTTTGAGATTTCACCATAATAGTACCCGCAGCCCCGATCATTGCCCACGTCGTAGAAGTAGTACATTGCCTGGTCGCCGCCGTGCCAGACTTTGGCCCATGTAGATTCGATGTACGCAAGGTCAAGGATTGCGCCGGTATAGTTGTGGTACCCACAATTCCATCCAAAATCTCCCACCTGGCTAGTACTTATTGGGTAGTCACCGCTGATGACCGTGTAATCTTCCATATTGTCAATAACAATATAGTCTGCCACCGTAAATCGCCAGACCCTGCCTTTCCACGGCTCAGGCCGGCAGGCGTCGTTGACCTCGTCAACCCGCCAGTAGTAAGTAGTGTCCAGTTCAAGAAGGCCGACATCGAAAGTGGTGTCATTTACGTTCTTGTAGTTCACATCGGGATGGTAGGCGCTGTTGGCCTCGTTAACCTCGTCCCAGTTGGTGCCGAAGTAGAGATTGTGTGTATCTCCTGCATAATCTCCCGGCTGCCATGTAAGATCCACATCCCACATAGCATCCGGCTGGCCATCGAACGGCCTCGGACCCCAGGCGAGCGAAAGGTCAGCGCCCCTGTATAGTGCTGCTACCTCCTTTGCTAACAGAGCGCGGTTATAGATTCTAAAGTCGTCCATCTTGCCCTCATAATCGGAGTCGTTAGTAATATATGCTCCGAGCCGGACCAATCCGTTCAAGGCATAGCCCAGGGAATCAAGCGTACCTGACTTCGACTTCACTTCAAGGCCATCAAAGTATATTTTCATTGTCCCTGACCCTTCACCCTCATCCTTGATGAAGGCAAAGTGGTGCCAGTCGTCTCTCCACGCCTTCGGCGTAGCGTCGTTCCACATCAGTACGTCGTTG
>CAZQYB010000038.1:0-18855 GCA_964597535.1 uncultured Pirellulales bacterium
GCCTAATGTGGGTAAGAGCAGCCTCTTGAATGCGCTGGCGGGCGAGAGGATAAGTATCGTTGAGCCGACAGCAGGGGTCACGAGGGACCGCGTGAGTACCATCATCGGCAGAGATGAGCACTACTTTGAGCTGGTCGATACCGGCGGATACGGGATAGTTGACAGGGACGATTTGGGCAGCCATATCGAAAGGCAAATCGGTCGGGCGATTGAGTCGGCAAACCTTGTGGTTTTTATGGTTGATATTCGTGACGGGCTTGTACCGTTAGACGAGCAGATAGGGCGGCTTCTGCGCGAAAACGAGCTTGACGTTATCGGTGTTGCCAATAAGGCCGATATGGCGACGATGTTTCCGGCGGCGGGCGAGTTTTCGAAGCTGGGTTTCGGGGAGTTTCTTTGCATTTCAGCAAAGAACAATCTCAATAAGGCGGTTCTGTTAGATAAAATCTTTGAGGAGCTTGAGGGTCTCGAATCGGCGAAGCCGGCGGAGCCGACGATGAAGATTGCGATAGTGGGCAAGCGCAACGCGGGCAAGAGCACACTTGTCAATGCTATGGTGGGTTCTGAAAGAGTGATTGTGAGCGAGCGTCCGGGTACAACGCGGGACGCTGTTGACGTGCGGTTTGAAAAGGACGGCAGGACGATTGTCGTGATTGACACTGCGGGGTTAAGAAAGAAAAGCAAAATAGCTGACAGCATTGAGTTTTACAGCTACGTTCGGGCGACGGGGTCGATTCGTCGGGCCGATGTTGTGCTGCTTTTGATAGATGCGACTGAGCCGGTTTCGCAGGTTGATAAAAAGGTGGCCAGATTTATTGCGGAAGAATACAAAAGCTGCATCCTTATAGTGAACAAGTGGGACCTTGCCAAGGGCAGCGCCGCTACCAGTGACTATGAGGAATATTTGACAAAGCTACTGCCGGGGTTAAGATATGCACCGATAGCTTTTACGACTGCGACAGAGGCGAAAAATGTTCAGAGCGTTCTGGATTTGTCGGCTGAGCTTTTCAAGCAGGGCACAACGTGGATAGCGACTGCGAAACTGAACAAGGCATTTGAAATAATAAAGGCGAGCAAAATTGGTGCGGCCAAACGCAAGGCCGGCTGGCCAAAGATTTATTACGCCACGCAGATAGCGGTCAACCCTGTTACGATACTTATGTTCGTGAACAAGCCGGAACTGTTTGAGGAAAATTATCGTCGATTTATTATAGGCCGATTGCGAGAGCTTCTGCCGATAGACGAGGTCCCGATACGGCTGCTGACCCGCTCACACAGAGAGTAATTTAAAGGAGAGACCGGAATGGATGCCCTTTTACTGATGGTGGTGTGCGGCGGGGGGTATTTGATAGCCTACCATACATACGGTCGGTTTCTGGCGAGGAAGATATTCAAACTCGACAAGAGCGCACCTGTGCCTTCAGAGCAACTCAGGGACGGTGTGGATTATGTGCCGACAAAGAAAGGGATAATTTTTGGTCATCACTATACGTCGATTGCGGGGACGGGGCCGATAGTCGGGCCGGCGATAGGGATTATCTGGGGCTGGCTGCCGGCAATCCTGTGGATATTCTTCGGCAGTATTTTTATGGGTGCCGTTCACGATTTTGGCTCGCTTGTTGTTTCAATGCGCAACCAGGGCAAGAGCATTTCGGAAATAGCCGCGAAGTATATCAACATTCGGGTGCGATTTATATTTTTTGCTGTTGTGTTTTTGAGTCTGTTGATTGTTATCGCGATATTCGGTGTTGTGATTGCGTCGGTCTTTACCACTTTTCCCAGTTCGGTTATTGCGGTGTGGCTGCAGATACCTATCGCAATGACACTGGGGTATGCGGTGTATAAAAGAGGTGCAAACATCCCGGCTGCAACAGCTATTGCCGTGGCTGGTATGTATCTTTGCATTGTGGTTGGCAGTTTGATGCCTGTTACGCTGGGCACTATGTTCGGAATTCCCTCCACAGGATTATGGGTGATAATTTTACTGATTTATGCGTGGGCGGCTTCGACGCTGCCGGTAACGATGCTTTTGCAGCCGAGGGATTATATCAATGCCTGGCAGTTATTTGTCGCAATGGGTCTTCTGGCCAGCGGCGTAGCAGTAGCATCTTTAGGGGGGAAACTGGCTCTTGTTGCGCCTGCCATTAACCGCTCACTGCCGGCGGACACACTGTCAATATGGCCTTTTATGTTCGTGGTGATTGCCTGCGGCGCCATTAGCGGCTTTCATTCACTTGTTGCCTCAGGGACGAGTGCGAAACAGGTTGGGAAAGAGCCGGACTGTCAGTTTGTCGGGTACGGCTCGATGCTGATGGAAAGCGTTTTGGCGATGCTGGTTATTCTCTGTGTCGGAGCCGGCATCGGGATGGCTTTGAAAGTCGATAGCGGAACAATCCTTACAGGCAAGGCCGCCTGGCTGCATCAATACAGTTCCTGGATGGGAGTCAAAGGGCTGTCGGACAAAATTGCACCGGTAGTTATTGGTGCAGCCAATATGATGGGTTCGCTCGGTCTGCCCAAAATGGTCGGCATTACGCTGATGGGTGTATTCATAGCATCGTTTGCCGGCACAACGCTCGATACCTCGGTACGAATCCAGCGTTATGTGGTAAGCGAACTGGCGAGCGATTTGCGAATTCCATATTTGACCAACAGATGGACGGCAACGAGTTTCGCTGTGCTTACAGCGGCAGGGCTGGCCTTTGCTACGGGTGCAGACGGAAAGGGAGCTATGAAGCTCTGGCCGCTGTTCGGCATATCGAACCAGCTCCTTGCCGCCCTCGCCCTGCTGGTGATTACACATTATCTCAAACACAAGGGCGGATTAAAATTCCTGTTTACCGCAATACCCTGCGTCATAATGCTGGTAATTACCAGTTGGGCAATGGTGAAAAACGAAATAACTTTTCTTGAAAAACAAAATTGGCTTCTTGTTACGGTCGGAGGCAGCATTTTTGCGTTGGCGTTGTGGATGACGGTTGAGGCGGTGATAGCGTTCTTTACGGGCCCGGACTCGGCCCGGGTTCAGGAGCGAGGGGCACCAGCTCAAATCGAGCGGTAACAGGCTGTTGGTTCAGCACAATTTCACCTTTGCCGACGAACTCCTGCGGCAAATCGTAAACAACTTTTTTGCTTTGCCCGCCTTTTTTCTTTTGGTCGCCGTCGAGGATATACAATAGAATCTGGAAGGGCTGCTGGCTTTCATAGGCGCTTTTAGCGTCGGCGGTTGCCTTGATGCGTACCATTGCCATATCCTGCGGATTGAGCAAATCGACCTTGTATTTCCCCTGGAGGACGGGACTAAAAACAAATCCGATAGTCGCCGATGTTATATTATAGCCCTGCAATTTTTCTTCCTGCGGCGGCAATGTAATTCTTACGCTTTCGGGCGCTTCACGGATTTGGTCTGGGGCCAGCAGAATGTAAGGTCTGCTCTCAAGAGGTCCCTGTCTTGCCTGCTCAATCTCAGCGGCCGCCAACTGAACATCTGCGATGAGTTTCTGTCCCTCCCAGCCCTCGGGCACAAACATATCCACTTGTGCCGGATCGACAACTGCATCCTTTATTGCACGTCCGTCCACATCAATACATCGTACCTTGAGTTTTTTTGGGATAAGCTTGACGACGCTGACGGTAATTGACTCCGGTTTGCAGGATTCGACAGTAAGCCCCCGCTCCCTTATCTGAGCAGTTTTCCTTAAGAAACTCGGAATATTCAACGAGTGCTCCCCGGGAGTTGTCATTGCTTCTTCCTGCGCGGGGTCGAAAAAAAACGCAAAGCTCAACGAGCCGTCATTTAGTTCTCGCTCTACATCGGCGATTTTGGAGGCCGGGCCTTTGAGCATAATATCATCAAAAGAAACAGACGATTCCTCCCAGAAACTGACCCACAGACCCGGATTGACGGATTTGGCTATACTTATTGTAGCGTTGGGAACAGTGAAGGTCTCGTCCTGGGCCAGGTCCGCCCATACCCATATCAAGACCGTTATGATAACTACAATTATTACTTTTCCGTATTTGACTTTTCTTGCCATCTAAATCAAGACGAAACGATAAAAACTATAACAGAGCTCACAAGTACACTTATTCTTTCCGGCCCACTTTGCGTTTCAGGTTTTAGTAGTTGCGAACACTCTCTCGTGCATTGCAGTGGTTAAATGCGTTCTTAGCTGGGCCTCGGTTACGTTTCCGGTCAACTGTCCGCCCTGAGCGATTGAGATATCGCCGGTTTCTTCGCTTACAACCAGACAGGTGGCGTCTGAGCCGGCGGTTATGCCTATGGCGGCTCGGTGTCTGGAGCCGAGGTCAATACCATTGACGCTGTCCGCCTCAGTCAGAGGCAGTTGTACCCTGGCTGCTACTACTCTATCACCGCGGATTATAACGGCCATATCGTGAAGCGGAGTGCCCGGCTGGAAAATGGTCTTGAGCAATGCAGAGGTAACCCGTGCATCGACTCTAACCCCGGTTTCTATAAACTCTCCCAGTGCCACACGTTTTTCAATGACAATAATCGCACCGGTTTTAGAAGCGGCCAGCTCGGTCAGGGCAGTGATTATCTCTTCTGTGGTTCTTGCCAACTGCTGGGAGAAAAAGGCGAGGAAGCCCGGTTGGCCTATTCGTATAAGCGCCCTTCTAATTTCCGGCTGGAATCCTGCGACTGCAATGATAAGGACCGCAATCAAAAAGTAGCTGTAAAGGAACTGGAGTCTATCGAAAGCAAACCGCCCGACGACGAGCTTTAAGACGAGGAAGCCGGCAATGAGAATGAATATGACTCCTCGGAACAATCTTTCTCCGCGGGTGCCTTCGAGGAAATCGACGGCCCAGTAAATAACAAGGCCGATAAGAAACAATTCAATAGCAACGCGCCACCACCCATATCCTGCCACCCTGCCGAAGTAGTCGATGAGCGTTTCCACAAATCAAATCCCTTTGTTCTCGTCGTGCGCTGTGCGTGATATTTATTGCGCAAATACGAATTACGGTATCCTTTTCTCTGTTAGCCCGGTCGGAGTATCCCACAGCATAATGCTGTCAAAGTCGGCCCTCATTGCATCACCGGCGATACGGTCATTTCGAATATGCCTTCTTCGCGCTTCGGCGTTGGTTTCACCCAGTTGCCGGCCACAACCGCAGGGCAGGAAGACCAAAACACACAGAATAATACCCAATATCATCCTGATCTTCGAACTTTTCTTTATATTTCTCATCACTTTTTCCTCTACGAAATTCAGCACGGTCCCCAAATTTTCAATTCTCCCTGTTGGTTTCTCGTGCCCTATGTCTGTCGGCATTTACTTTCTACAGAAATATTATATCATTCGGCAGGCCGGTTGTCAATGCAAAATCGGTGATTATTTAGGCGTTCAACCTCGCCGATTGGCGAAAAAGAGGGGCAAAATAATGGGGCCAAGGACACAGGGCACAGGCCGAAGTTACGGTTTGGCACCAGCACCACATCTGCCATATAATCATAATGCCCACCGACAGTCGAGCGGGCTTCCATCCTGCGGGCTGCCAAATGCAAAAAGTGCATTTGGGGTTCTGGATTAAGCCATACGATGGGGGCCCGGAGCGAGAGTGAAAACACAATTAATTCAAGAGGCCGGTCTATGAAAACCAGCAGAATCAGCAGGGTTGTGCGGATTTTAACGACATTGCAGGCAGGCAAGAGCTATGCCGCTGGTGATTTGGCAGAGATATTCGGGATGAGCCGGCGGACGGTCTTCCGCGACCTGAAAGAATTGCAGAGTCTCGGCGTACTATATCATTACGACGCCAGAACCGGCGGCTATAAAATGGACCCTGAGTTTTTCCTGCTGCCTAAAGATTTGAACCTGCAGGATGCAATGAGTTTGCTTCTGCTGGTGCACAAGGTGTGAAATCAGATGCAGTTGCCGTTCAAGAATTCGGCGCTGCTGGCCGCTCTGAAAATCGAGAACAATCTGCCCACCAAAATCAGACAATACTGCAACACAGCCCTGCGGAATATCTCGACCAGGGCCGGGGCACAGTCGCCGATGGACCTGCTTGATAAAACCTTCGCACAATTGCAGAAGGCGATTGCAAAAAAACGCAAGGTAAACATCCGGTACCATTCACTTTTTGAGGGCGAAATTATTGATGTTACGCTGTGTCCATATCATTTGCTATACAACCACCGGGCGTGGTATGTGCTGGGACATTCCAGCCGGCACAAGAGCATTCGCACGTTCAAGTTCAACCGCATCAGGGAAATGAAAATATTAGACAAATGCTTCGTAGACGGCGCCGACTTTGATATGTATGAGTATCTCGGCCGGGCCTGGTCAATGATACCGGAAGGGAGAATCTACAACATCAAACTGCGATTCCTGCGGAAGGTAGCCGATAATGTTACCGAGGTACAATGGCACAGCACACAGAAGGTTACGCGTAACAGTGACGGCTCGGCGACTATGGAGTTCCGGGTCGATGGGCTGGGCGAAATAATCTGGTGGATACTCGGCTACGGCGACCAAGTACAGGTCCTCGCGCCAAAAGCGCTTCGTAATAAAGTCGTCGAGATGGCCAAAAATATGGTTAAGCTTAACGCGCCCCATTAGAAATTCCGCTTCGTGTAACAGAGTATCGCTCTGTCTCACACAATTTGGGGAGTTGTCATTGCGCCGCCTGTCAGCTCGCTGTAGCGGCGGCTTGAGCGAAGGATGCGGCAGCTTCCTGTCTCTGACGGACCTGCTCGACAAAGGCCTCAAGGCGGGTGGTCAGGGTTGGGTCTTCCTGGCCGTCAAAGCTTAAATTTAAAATGGGCATATCTCCGCAGTCGGCACTTACACGCAACGAGAGACTGCTGACGACCGTCGAGGGCATACAGGTAAAGGGCATTACATTTACGACGCCGTCGAAGCCATCATGATAATACTCAATCGCTTTGCCGACAGTTAATATCGCTTCGCCCTCGAACGAACGGTGCATATAAGGCTCCGCCAGCTCGATGACGTGCTCTGTGGGCCGCTCGGCGAATCTGCCGAATTTTTCTTCCAGAGGCGCGGCGAGCTCTCTTTCAATTTTGTGCTGGGCGCGGTCGATTGCCATGTTTGTAAGAAGGCCAGCCCACTGGCGTCTGCGTCGGGCCATATTTTTTCGGGTGAAGTTAACATAGTAAACCCACTCGGCAAGCGATGCCAAATCACAGGCGGCCCCAAGCTCTTCAAGGCGGGCGATTATGTTCATATTTGCGAAGGGGTGGCTGCGGACGTAGATTTCGCCGACGATTCCAATCCTGGGCTTTTGCGTGCTGTGAACTAATTTTATCGCTGCGAAATATTCGGCGAGAGTACCCATCAGCCGGCATAACTCGGGGTGGGTTCGGCGATTTTCAACGGCTTGTAACCACTGGTTGAGCAGTGCCTGATACACCTGCCGGGCGTGGTGCGGGTCGGCCGCGAAAGGTCGAATGCGCATAATAAGCTTGTGGAGCAAATCCACCCCGACGACGGCGGTCCAGAGACTCTTCAAGAATGCGGTCGCAGATATGCCATCAACGTTGCTCATAAGCGCTTTGTGGAAATTGGTATCCTGGTCGGGAGCGATAACCGGCACGCCCTCGATGCCGGCATATTTTAGAATCAATCGCTGCAGACAACTATACATTCCAAACCTGCAGGGTCCGGAGGCGGTGGGCATAAAGAAGGCCACTTTTTTCGGGTCAATGCCGTCGGATTTGAGCAGTTTGAGCATATCTCCGCTGGTTATGGCGCAGGGCAGACACTCCTTGCCGCTGGTGAATGCTCTTCCCTGCCGAAGCGCCGCCTCGTCCGCCAGGGGGATAACTTCGGCCGGCTGTCCGTGCCCCCTGAGGCAGGCAGCGAGGCCGTAGGAGGGGTCGCCCATATATGGGATATAGAGGGTCTGCCCCGCTTTAAGGCGGGGTGGCGCCGGGGTTTTCGCAGCCCGCACCTGTCGCTCGGGACGATAGTTCTTCAGACTCTCAAGAAACGCTTCAAGTCGGGTGATGATACCGGCGTCGGCTGAATGCTCATCCATCTCCAATTGCAGGCAGGGCTTTTTGCCCATTATGTCCTTGAAAAAGGTCAGGAGGAAGGAGTCGGGTCCACAACTGAAATTTGAAAGATATATTGCAAAAAGGCGGGGGTCACTCCTTATTATTTCGGCCGCCCTTAAAATCCGCTGACCATACGCCCAATAAACCTGCTTGTGCAGTAACTTATTACTAAGTTCTGCTTTATGCAGGTCGAGCATATCCATAGGTATGACATTTACGCCGAGGTCCGCGAGCTTTTTTGGCAACTGCAGGTTCACGCCTTCGTCGCAGCCGTTGTACGGGCGGGAGATGAGTACAAAGAGTTTTTGGTCGGCCCCAATCCGGCTTATAATCTCCCTGCCCTTATCCTTCAGGTCCCGTTCAAAACCGGCCTGTGCAGCAAACGCTTCTTCGGCCCCAGAGCGGACCGCCGATGTGGAAAACCCCAACTTTTTACCAAGCGCAACAAAACTCTTTCGCAGTAACCTTGCACTTTCGTCCAGATAAATCGGGGTGGTCAGGATTTTTGCTTGCCCGAGCCGGCCTGCAAAAGCGACTTCGGCCTGGTAAGGGAGCGACTGCACATAGGGGCACAGCTTATTGTGCTTGTTCTGAGGAAAATCGGCTGCCATCGATACTATGCTCGGCAGGAAGATATAGTCAACTTTCTTATTAATCAACTCAACGATGTGCCCGTATGCCACCTTCACAGGGAAACAGGGCTGAGCGGTAACAGACTCGACTCCCATACGAATTACTTGCTTGTTGGTTCGGCCTGAGAGGATTACTTCAAGGCCGAGCGCTTTGAAGAATCGAGCGAACAGCGGCAAAAACTGCCAGCCAACCAAGGCCATCGGGATGCCTATTGTCGCTCCGGTTTGGCCCGGTCTTTTCCGCTTGTCACTTAACCCCGCATATCCAAGCAGTACCTGCCGGCGGTAGTCGAAGGCGCCGAGCCGTTTTGTCTTATCCATCTTTTTCTTGATATTATACCTATCACAGCGTGAGCCGTAGTATAATGGCTCAGCGTCCGGCAGTTGTACCTTCTTGATTTCACAATGGTTCGGGCAGTGCTCGCAAACAAAGGACTCGACGCTGTACTCGAGGGAGACGAGATTTTCAAAGCCCCTGAATTTACTCTCGACGGTTTTGGCCTGCTCCCGGTCGGATTTATCCATATACTCTGCTGCGATAGCCGCTGCTCCGAGAGCGCCTGTAACCTCGTGATGGTCGGGAACCATAATGGGTTTTCCGGTTACCTCCTCAAAGGCGGCCCATACGGCCTTATTAAAGGCGGTGCCGCCCTGGAAGCAGATATTGTCCCCGATTTTGCGGCGACCAACGACGCGGTTAAGATAATTAGCAACAATCGAATAACTCAGGCCCGCCACCAAGTCGCTGGTTTTAGCTCCCTGCTGGAGAAAGCTCAACAGGTCGGATTCCATAAACACCGTGCAGCGCTCGCCGAGTTTTATTGGCGCTTCGCTGGTAAAGGCCAAGTCTGCAAATTCCCGGTCGATGTTGATGCCGAGCCGTTGTGCCTGCTCTTCCAAGAACGAACCTGTTCCCGCTGCGCAGGCGTGATTCATTGTGAAATCCACAACGACGCCGTTTTTCAGCGATATATACTTGCTGTCCTGTCCGCCGATTTCAAATATCGTATCCACTTTCGGATTAACGATGGCCGCTCCTGCCGCCTGAGCGGTGATTTCGTTTATGACAACATCAGCCCCTATAAAGTCACCGGTAAGATACCTGCCTGAGCCGGTGGTTGCCGCACCTAAAATCTTTACCTTGCCGGCTACCTTCCTGCCGACCATATCGAGGCCCCGGCGTATTGCCTCCAAAGGCCGGCCTGCTGTCATCAGGTATGCCTTGGTAAGAATGCGCTTCTGTTTATCAACAACTGCAACATTTGTGCTCAGCGAGCCAACATCAACTCCAAGGTAGGCATCTATCGGCTCGGTTGCTTCTGACAGCAGGTGTTCATAAACAGGACTTTGAGGAGGCGGGAGAGTCGGCCTGCTCAACTGTTTCCGACGCGGGGCATCCCTCAACATCGAACCCTTCCGCCCAAGAAAGCTGTCAATTTTCTCGAGCTGGACCCGGCTGTTATGTTTTTTTCGGTCTGCCCTACTTTTAGCAACAAGCACCGCGCCAATAGCGCCGGTAAAAAAGTGTTTATCCGGGACCAGAAGCTCACCCTCTGCCAACTCGAATACCCGTTCCAGAGCCCTGACCACGCCGATATTGGCTGCCACTCCGCCCGTAAATACGATTGGTTTGATAAACTCCCTGCCACAGCCCAAATTACTCTTCAGGTTTCTCGCCAACGCAAGGCATAGCCCGGCTATGATGTCGCAGGTTGGTGTTGCCTGCTGCTGAAGGTGAATCATATCGCTTTTCGCAAAGACCGAGCAGCGTCCCGCCATTCGGGGGACGCTTTTGCTCTCCAGGGCCATCCGCCCAAATTCTCCTTCGATGTCTATACCAAGACGCTGAGCCTGCTGGTCAAGGAAAGAACCTGTGCCCGCCGCGCAAACGGTGTTAAGCGTAAAATCTCGTACCCGGCCCTGCTCTGCGGCCAGGAAAATTAACTTGCTATCCTGCCCTCCCATTTCGATTATCGTGGCCTGCCGCAGGTGTGAATATAATTGATATATAGCTGCCGCCTGGGCGGGAACCTCGTTTATAAAAGGAATGCCCTGTAATTTTGCCAAAAACCGGCCTGCTGAGCCAGTCGCTGCCGCGAGAACAACATCCAAAGGATTTATGTGCCTGAAGAGCTCGTCTAATTGTGAGCGCACCGTGTGTACCGGTCTGCCCTTAGTACGCCGGTAGTCACTAAACAGCACCCGGCCAGCGTCATCGAGTACCACTACATCGCTGCTGGTTGAGCCGATGTCAATGCCAAGATAGAGCCCGCGCCCACTGTGCAACGGTCCAATATCATACTGTTTTGCCCCTGTTGGCAGTACCACCTCCTGCCGGCCTTGGTCGTCCATATTTGCCTCCATAGTGTTTGTGTTAGTCGGCCCTTTGTCTCGCTTAATATACTCGGTTTTAAACCAATAGTAAATACCGGGGAGCGCTAACTTGTTTTATGCGTCCCCGTGGAGAGCTTGTTGGTAAAGCTGTTTGGTTGCGGAGTAATTAACAACTATTTACTATTAGGCCGCCGGCGGCGCTACTTTCCCTGAGTAATATTACCGGCAACTTAACGGCTTACCCACACTGTAATTTACAAGATTTCTGTCGCAACCGCTTACTAAATAAAAACTTGCTCATTCTCCCGCCTAAAACATAACAATCTCACCGCATATATGACTACTACTACTATATTCCTTTAATATAATACTTAATATACTCCACCCTTCAAAAAACCTTCAGAAGAAACAAACTCTTTACTATACACCACAGAGAGAAATATATGGTTAAAAAACCAATATCTTTTCGTGCGTTAGCTCAAGATGTTTATTTTACCCTTTTAGTTCATAGGTATATTGTTTATATGTAAATCATATATAAAACAGTCAAGTTGTCAAGGGGAAAAACACACAATATTTCTACTATTTTGCTTTCACGAATTGGCCAAGTTTTTCACAAAAAAAGGTTGTGCGGGCACGTATTTTTGTGTAAGCTACGGTTGTATTTTTAGGTTTTATTCATAATTGTAAAACCCCAAAATTGTAACTGTTTACACTCTTTGATACAGAGGCATATTATGAAAGCGAATTTTAATAGAGCAGCACTCAGCGACGCCCTGGGCCTTCTAACCTCTGTGGTGCCAAGCCGAACGCCCAAGCCAATCTTACAGTGCGTACAAATCAAGGCCGACAAGAACGAAGTACGGATTTGCGCAACAGATTTAGAAGTAGGCGTCAATTATCTAGTCTCCGAGGTTCAGATTGACGAGGCGGGCGAGGTTATTGTCCCGGCCGAACAGTTGGCAGCTATTGTGCGTGAGAGCGCAGACGACGTACTGTCCTTAGAGGCCGCCGAAGGCACCTGTGAAATAAGAGGGTCTGATAGTCACTTTACGATTTATGGTCAAGAGGCGGGTCAGTACCCGCCGGTTCCGACGTTTGGGTCGGGAACCGGGCTGGAGATTGCTTTAGAGAAACTTCAGGAGGGGATAGAGCAGTGCCTTTTTGCTGCGGCCAAGGAGAGCAGTCGTTACGCAATTAACGGTATCCTGTGGGAGTTAAGCGGCAAGAAGCTATCGCTGGTCGCAACTGACGGCAGGAGACTGGCTCGCAGCAGAGTTCACCTAAGTTCGGTCCCAGCCAAGCAGGTGGCGATAGAGAAGATAATAGTGCCGGCCAAAGCAATGGCCCTGTTGAGTAGAATCGGCAGCGGGGACAAGGACACTGTTGCGCTTAAGCTTGTCGACAACCAGATACTTATTAGCTGTGCAAATGTGGTTATAAGCTCAAACCTCGTCGAGGGAAACTTTCCGAAGTACGAGGACATAATTCCAACCGATTACGACAAAAAATTAACACTCTCAACCGAAGCGGTGTTAAGTGCGGTCCGTCGCTCAGCGCTGTTGACAAGTAAGGAATCAAGGGGGATTAAGCTGTCAATTGGAAAAGACAGCATGGTATTTTCAGGCAGAGCGCCGGAGACCGGCGATGCGCAAGTTAATATGCCTGTTGACTACAAGGCAGAGCCGATTGAGATTGGCTTTAGTCCGCAGTTCCTGATAGACGTGCTGCGGGTCATCAAAACGCCGGAATTTGAATTGGCGTTAGGCCAGCCGGATAGACCAGGCCTGATAAAAAGCGGGAAAGATTTCGTCTATGTCATAATGCCGATTAACCTGGGTTAGTCTGCGGCCCGGGGATGAGGTTTTTGGCGGCACAGGAGCAGCGAGCGACGGGGGACAAGACAGGTTATGTACGAGAGTAAGCAATCACGCAACCTTATCAGGCGGCGAGGCAAGCCGAACTCAAAGAGAGTAGTCAGACTGGGCGCTGTCTTAAGCGAGCTTATGGAGGAGCGGATTTCGCCACGGCAGGCGAGGTTTGAATCGATAGATGCATTGTGGCGTGAACTACTGCCGGTCGAGCTTCGACGACACTGCGAAATTACGGATATATCCGGCGGCCAATTAACGGTGCTGGTAGATTCGCCAGCGTACGCCAGCGAGCTGAGGTGGTGCAGCTCACAGCTGCTTGAAGAGTTGCAACAGGGGTGCCCAGGGGCCCGAATTAAAAAGATTAAATTAACGGTCGGTTGAGTCGGCTTTGAAATGAGATATTAACGGCGAGCGGCGAAGTATGAAAGACCACAAATATGATGCCAGTAACATCAAGATACTCG
This sequence comes from uncultured Pirellulales bacterium, assembly GCA_964597535.1. Lineage (GTDB taxonomy): Bacteria > Planctomycetota > Phycisphaerae > Sedimentisphaerales > Anaerobacaceae > CAZQYB01. The sequence goes on from CAZQYB010000038.1 coordinate 13,355, forward strand.
GGGGCGTGGATGCGGTGCGCAAACGGCCGGATATGTACATCGGCGACCGCGGCAGCGGCGGACTACACCATTTGGTATATGAAGTACTGGACAACTCTATCGATGAGGCAATGGCAGGGTTCTGCGACTGCGTGAGTGTCCATATTCAACCAGATAGCAGCTGCACGGTTGAGGATAACGGAAGAGGCATACCGGTCGAAGAGCACAAAGAGGCCAAAAAGAGCGCTCTGGAGGTGGTGCTTACGACTTTGCACGCCGGCGGAAAGTTTGACTCTGAAAGTTACAAGGTCGCAGGGGGACTGCATGGGGTGGGGGTCAGTGTGGTCAATGCTCTTAGCGAGTGGCTCGAAGCCGATGTCTATCGAGATGGAAAGCATTATCATTTTGAGTGTGTAAGAGGGGTTGCAAAGGGGCCTGTGCAGGAAATTGGCCAGACCGATAAGCGCGGTACAAAAATATCGTTCAAGGCGGACGAAGAAATATTCGGGGATGCAGATTTCGAATACGATATGCTGTTGAAGCGAATACGAGAGATGGCCTACTTAAACGCCGGGCTACATATCAGCTTCAGGGACGATAGAGAAGGCAAAAAAGAGGAGTTCAAGTTTGACGATGGGATTAAGGCCTTTATTAAACACCTCAACGAGGGCAAAGAAATACTCCATAACAACGTCATCTATTTTGCCAGAGAAGACGCCAAGGCGATGCTGAGCTGTGAGGTGGCGATGCAGTACAGCGGCGGCTATACCGAAAATGTGCTGGTATTCGCGAACAACATCCGGAATATCGACGGCGGCACACACCTTTCGGGCTTTAGAACAGCGTTGACGCGTACAATGAATTATTACGCCCGCAGCAATAACTTATTGAAGAATGGGCAGGTAACAACCGGAGATGACCTGCGGGAGGGATTGACGGCGGTCGTGGCGGTGAAGCTCGCCGACCCACATTTTGAGGCGCAGACGAAGGTTCGGCTAACCAATCCAGAGGTTGGCAGTTTCGTTGAGACGACCGTTAATGAGCAGCTTGGGCATTTTCTTGAGGAGCATCCTGCCGAGGCGAAGCGGATTTTGAACAAGGCAATTCAAGCTGCGGCAGCAAGGGAGGCAGCGCGAAAGGCGCGCGAGTTGACGAGGCGCAAAGGCGTGTTGAGCGGTGCAAACCTGCCCGGCAAATTATGGGACTGCGCCAGCAGGGAAAAAGCGAGTACAGAGATATTTATTGTGGAGGGTGACTCGGCCGGGGGCTCGGCGAAGGCCGGCCGGGATAGAAATATACAGGCAATCCTGCCGCTCAAGGGAAAGATACTTAACGTTGAAAAGGCACGACTGGAAAAGATGCTCGCACACGAGGAAATCCGGACAATTATAAGCGCTTTGGGGACCGGCATCGGAGCCGATGATTTCGATTTGGGCAAGTGCAGGTACGGCAAGGTTATACTGATGACCGATGCCGACGTTGACGGCGCTCATATACGGACACTGCTGCTGACGTTTTTCTTCAGACAAATGTCGCAGTTACTTCTGAGCGAGATGATTTATATCGCCCAGCCGCCGCTGTATGAGATTAAGGCGAAGGGTAAGAAGAGATCCGAATATGTTCTGAGCGAAAATCAGATGTATAAGCGAATGGTTACCCGCGGTCTGGAAGGCACTGAACTTGTTATCAGAGACGATGACAGTACCCGGAAGGTATCGGACGAGCAGCTTGCGGGCCTTGTGAAGGCCCTCGCCGAGGCCGAACGTATTATAGCCATCCTGGGCAGGCGCGGTGTGAGGTTTGACGATTTCGTACAGACCTATTATGGCGGCAAGTCGCAGATCCCATCTGACAGGGGGGGGCTTCCGCGGTTTCGCATCTGCGTTGAGGGACAGGAGGAGATTTATTACGAGGAGAGCGAGTACGAAAAGCGTCTCGATGAACTGCGGGGGCGCATTAAGGCCCAGGCAGAGGAGGAAGAAGTAATCATTGCCGAGGAGCTTCACGAGGTAGTCCGTATAAATCAGATAAACGAAAAACTCAAGGCGGAGTTCGGGCTGGACTTGAACGATTTTCTTTTGAAGCCCGCCAGGGGAGTATCCGGCGAATTGCTGGCGACCAAGTTCCAGCTAATCAACGGCCAGGACAACTACGATGTTGCGTCATTGGGGCGTATTTGTTCAGCGATTAGACAGATTGGCGGTAAGGGAATTGAGATAAAACGCTTCAAGGGTCTGGGCGAGATGAACGCCGAGCAGTTGTGGGAGACTACAATGAATCCCGCTACGAGGACGCTGCTGAGTGTCAAGCTCGACGACGCCGGCGAGGCGGACCGGCTTTTTAGTATTCTGATGGGCGGCGATGTGGAGAAGCGCCGAACCTTCATCCGCGACCACGCACTCGAAGTGCAGAACCTCGACGTCTGATTCCGCATCGCAGGCATTCCATAGACAGCAACAATGTCGGCCTCAAATCACATTATAACGTTTCGGTAGTTCAAATCCTTGACTCAATCGGCGGGGGCGGTAAAATCGGTGTGTCGTGTGGGCGGATTCTAAGGTTTGTTATCTGTCGTATGAAAAATCTCGATTGAAGTCCTTTAGTGTGACAAGAAGGAGGAAGTAATGTTTAAGTCGCAGACCCCATCTTACAGGGGGAAGAACGGTCGAAAACCAACACTTTTTATATTTTTATTCTTCGGCATTCTGCTTGTCGGCCAGGTAGATACCGCCCAGGCCTATACTATTATGGGCAAAGTCGGCTCTTACCAGGAGGATGGTCATAACATCACGTTCAACTGCGAAAGCGGCAGGGTAAGGTTGAGTTTCCTCACGGAGGACCTTGTCAGAGTGCATATGGCGCCGGCAGGCAAAGAGTTTGCCGCTGACGACCTGCACCTCAACGAGAACGGCCCCTATGCGGTTGTCAGATACGACTGGCCGGGCGTACAGTACAAAATTTCGGAGGGTTTTGATTATGACCTGGAGGGGTTTGTCTATACGATTCGGGCGGGGAAACTCATCGTCAAGGTCAGGAAACAGCCGTTCAGGCTGGCGTTTTACGACGCCTCCGGGAAACTTTTGGTAATGGAGAAGGAAGGCGTTGTCAATGCGGGTCTGGGTTACCTGGGCCCGAAGGTTTATGAGACAATGTGTCTGGGCGATGATGAGCACTTTTTCGGTTTCGGCGCACATAACCATTCTCTTAATATGCGGGGACACGAGATGACCTGCTGCGCGGAGGAGCTGGAAACGAAGAAGTGGACGGGCGGATTTCCGGTGCCGTTTTTTATGAGCAGTCGCGGGTACGGAATCTTTTTCAACAATCTTGACGATGATGTTACTTTTAAGATGGGCACGACGGCCGGGGAGTATTCCTTTGAGGGGACAAGCGGCGGCAAAGAAGGCTGGGATATGGATTACTATCTGATTTACGGCCCGAAGTTTGAGAATGTGCTGAAAAGCTATATCGGTATTGTCGGCGAGCCAATCCTTCCTGAGAAGTGGCTCTTCGGACACATCCAACACCACTGCTGCAGCTGGACGGCTGATACTATGATGGAGGTTGCGAAAAAGTACCGCGAGGGGGATTGGCCGTGCGATGTCTTAATTATGGACCACCAGGCATTGGCCAAGGATTTTGCCTGGGACAAGAGCTTCAAGAATTACAGGCAAATGTACGAACATATCGACAAGAAAGGTTTTAAGACGGCTTTTAGCTGTGCCCTTTTCGATGATATTTACGATTGGAAGACGTATGACCCTACGGTTGAGGAGAACCTGAAAAAGTACGGGTCTCTACATGCGCCGCGAGTGAGGGATGGTATGGACTTTTGGAGGCAGGACAACTCGGAACGTTTCTACAAGTACTCCGGAATGGAGACATTCGCAAACGGTTATGAGTCGCACGAGCTGTTCGGTTCTTTGTGGGCGAAAAATGTCGTTGAAAGTATGGAGAAGCTGGGTTTGTACGGTCGGCCAGTCATCAGTAGGGGCGGGCCGATTGGGGGACACCGGTATATTATTCCGTGGCCGGGCGACCTCTCTCACGGCATCGAGTTTTTGAGGGTTGACCTGAATTTTATTCGTAACGGAGGGCTGAGCGGATATTCGTCCATTTCGGTCGATTTGGGAGGCTTCGTGGACCGAGGAGGAAAGGACCCTCTTGAGGAGCAAAACCTTATCCGCAGGACAATCAACGTGATTCCTATAGTGCCAATCTGTAAGTTCCAGGGAGATGGTGACCGCAGCGCTAAGCTGCCCTGGCTGTTATCGCCTGAGCAGCAGGATTTGATTCGCTACTATCTCAAGTTGCGTTACCGTTTGCACCCATACCTTTATTCCAGTGCCATCGAGGCGCATCGGACAGGCCGACCAATATTGGCGCCTTTAGTGTTTGATTATCAGGATGACGCAAAGACGTATAACAAAGACTTCCATTTTATGCTTGGCCGACAAATTCTCGTGGCACCGGTGCTGGAGAAAGCGGACGAATGGGACGTCTATCTGCCGAGTGGCAAATGGGTGCACTATTGGACGGGCAGGCGGTATAAGGGCAGCCAAACTGTTACGGTGAAGGCCCCGCTTTACGGAAAAGACGGCCTGCCGATGTTCGTCAAGGCAGGGGCGATTATTCCTATGATGCCGGATATGAGTTACATCTACGAAAAGTCGCCGGAGCCGATTACTCTCGACGTTTATCCGGATGAGGGCAGCCGTTCAAGCTGTGTGATGTATGATTGCGAAACAGTCAGAAGCCCAATTAAGAAAACGACGTTTGAGTGCTCGGAAGATAAAACAAAGATAGATATTTCGATTAGCACATCCAGCGTTGCCTATGAGGTATGGGTGCATTGTGAGAAAGAGCCGGCCTCTGTGGTTGTCGATTCAAAGCAGCTATCGAAAATTAAAGATAAATCCGGCTATGTCGCAGACCCCATCTTACAGGGGGATACGGCGAAAGAGGGATGGTATTATGGGCCTGGCTGTTTTTATGGCTCGGACAATGTCAAGACGGTCAATATCAAGATTCCGAAGAGCCCAAAATCTCATTCTATCTGCATAACAAAGTAACGAATTTCGTTGCAAACAGGGCGGAAAGCCACTCTCCATTTTGAAACGCTATTTGCTGTTGCTACGTGCCCTCTTACGCAGGAGGACAACGGCTGCAATGACTATTCCAGCGCTCCCAATAATCAAAACGTAAGCTGCTGGTGGTAATCCACCCGCACCACCTTCTTGCGGTTGTAGTGAGACTAATATATCGACCGACTCCTCCAGATCCTGAGTAGTGACCCATTCAACCCTACCATCGCCAAGGCGTCTTCCCCTCTCTCCATGTCTCGTCCACGATAAGGTCTGCTCTTTCCCGGCAGGACCATTCTTCCATATCACCCGAGTGCCCGAAATCCACCGGACCCGCACATTGCCTCCCAAACCCGAAGGTTTGGGCTTGGCAACATAGTAAGCCTCGATGTCGTCACTCGCTGCTTACCAACAGCACGCCTGCACATAATAATATCA
>CAZQYB010000039.1:0-18418 GCA_964597535.1 uncultured Pirellulales bacterium
ACCGTGAAGGACCTAACGATAAATTGTTCACTTTCCTGCAGGTCAATAATTTCGAGAGGGACCTCAAGATTGGCCCGGCTCCCGACAGCGCCCCTGAGCTTGGGTTCCTTGCCGGCGCCGATTTAAGCACGCTAATTAACAGCGAAAAGAAGGCTACCGAGTATGCGCTTCTGACAGACAACCGTCCCTGCCTTACGCTGCTTTTCGATAAGGTAAACGCTTACACCGTCGGCCAGTTCATTTATTTGTACGAGGTAACGACTTCTTTCGCAGGTGCATTGTTTGGCATCAACACTTATGACCAGCCCGCCGTCGAGCTGGGCAAGGAAGCTACCTTTGCTCTTATGGGCAGGGCCGGCTACGAAAAATTGGCGAAGCAAATTTTACCTCTCACCAGGATTGACGCAGAGTACCTGCTCTGATATACTTGTGCTTAGCCGATTCTCCGACAGGTAAAAGGAGTTAGCAATGGATTATGCGGTGGTGATGGCAGGGGGCACAGGGAAAAGATTATGGCCCCTCAGCCGACAAAAACGGCCAAAGCAAGTCTTAAAATTGCTTGACGGCCAAACGCTTCTTCGCCGTTGTTTCGAGCGCCTCTCACCAATTTTTGACATAAGAAATATAATCATTCTCACAAACGCCGGCTATGCAGACCTCGTACGTGAAAATCTTCCTGAACTGCCATATGATAATGTTATCGCCGAGCCGGCCGTCAGGGATACTGCCGGAGCCATTGGTCTGGCAGCCGGCATCCTGACCAAGTATGACGCCAACGCCACGATGGCTGTCGTTACCGCCGACCAGCTAATAGAGCCGGCAGATGCCCTACAGCAGGCCATCAAGGACGCTTTGACCTTTGTAAATAATAACCCGGACCACTTAACCACCTTCGGCATCAAGCCGACCTTCGCCAGCACCCAGCTCGGCTATATAAAATGCGGCGCTGTTCAGAAATATCCGGACTATGAGAGCACAATATATTCTGTGGAAGCATTCAAAGAAAAACCGAATGAAGCGACCGCAAACGAGTATCTGGGCTCCGGCCAATACCTATGGAACTCCGGAATGTTTGTCTGGAAGGCCAAAACAATCCTGGCCAATCTCGAAAAGTTTCTGCCTGAAGCCACCGAGCCGCTGCGCCAGATTCAGCAAGGCTGGGACAGCCCCAATCAAAGGCAAATACTCCAGGACTGGTTCCTGAAACTGCCCAAAATCAGCATTGACTATGCAGTTATGGAAAAAGCAGACGAGGTCTATGTGATTAAGTTGGATTGTCGCTGGTTTGATATGGGCTCCTTCGCTGCTCTCGCTGATATTATCAGTTCCGACAAGGACAATAATATCGTTGTAGCCGGCACAAGCCAGCTTCTCGAATGCAAAAACAGTATCGTAGTCACCGAAGACCACGGCCATTTAATCGCCGCCATCGGCCTGGAAAACATAGTCGTGGCCCACAGCCCTGACGCCACGCTCGTATGCCACATTGACAAGACAGAGAAATTAAAGGAACTGCTCGATTTGATAAAGCAACAGGCCGGCGAAAAATTCCTGTAATGTCCGCCGTGCAGAATGAATGATAACCAACCAAATACTGACGGGGGTAACCCAAATGCGGTACCTGGCAATAGATTATGGTGCCAAACACACAGGTTTGGCAATTTGCGACCCAGCCGAGACCCTTGCTTCGCCGCTGACTGTAATCGAGGGACAAAAGGACCTGCCAAAGAAGATTGCTGAAGTAGTCGAGGCCGAAAACGTCAAAGCCATTGTAATCGGCCTGCCTTTGAATATGGACGACTCCGCCGGCCCTCAGGCCAAACTTGTCTTCCAGTTCGCTGAGCAGTTGGAAAAAGTCCTTAATATTCCCATCCATTTTCAGGATGAAAGATTGAGCACTTTCAGCGCCGCCGAAAAGTTGGCTTCTGCCGACTTTAGCAGAAAGAAGAAAAAGAAGCGCCTCGATGCCATCGCCGCCGCAGAAATATTAGAAGCATTTCTCGAACAAAAAAATTCACAATAATCTCTGTTTGTCAGAACAAAATCAAACTGCTGAACCAATTGCTCAATGAAGTTGCGAAGTACCTCTCACATCGGCAAAATAAAAAGACCCATCGACACGATGGGTCTTTGGGTCTCCAGTTTTGTCATTTTGGGTCTTACTTCAACATTATAGTTAACATCACCGCACCATTTTAACTATTGCCGCTGGGCCGTCCTGATTTACTTATTGCTCTTTTGCTCGTTCTTTGGTTTCTCACCAACAAAGCTGGGAACGAGCCACTGAAGAAGCAGGTAAACAAACCATATCCCGAAGAAGCCAATCACTCCACCGACTGTGCCTGATAGGATACACATTCCTACTAATTCGTATGTGGACAAATTTATCAAAAAACTTTTTAAGAGCCTGTCCAGTTCGACCGTTGCCGCTTTATAATCTTTATAATATTTTGGTGGATGTCCACATATAAAACCTCCTACGTAGTCGCCCTTTACTGCCCATTTCTTTATTCGGTCTGCGTACCCATTAACATTGCTCATATCAATAAGGCTAAATTTAAACACTATAGGAGCGCCCGCCCTCACAGCTCGGACATTATAATTGTCCAGGCCATGTTTTATTATGTAGTCTACTCGCTTACATTCGAGGTCTATTTGTCCGAAATAGTGCTCGTAATAAACTATTACAGTGCCAGCACCCGCGCATAAAATGGCAGCAATTATAGCCAAATCAAGTATTATTCCTCGAAAACCGTGTCCCCGATTCACAGTTTCTCCCTTTCAAAAAGGTCTGCTTTCACCGCACCATTCTAACAATCGCTACTCTTAATTCCAATGATAGCTTCGGCCACCGCTCCACAATCAGCCTTAAATCTGCATCAATTTCGCCTCTTTGTGTGCTTGCACCCATAAAAGAGGAACGTTTTTTGGCCTCGGAATTTATTCGACCGTTTGCCTAATAGTAATCCTTTCTCCGCCGCAGTTCCGCGAAAACTTCCACCCCCAAAGCCCCGTCGAATTTGCAGGTTGGTGTAGTCAAGCTGGAGTTGACACCAGCGATGGCGTTGGGCTTGACGAACGAAGTTTGGTCGGTTTTGAAAAATATGTTCTTTATCCGGTGCATGTCAGCAGCCTCCAAAGTTGCAACTGGGCCGAGCAGCGCAACAACGTCTTGGAATCGGCTTTAGAAGTACATCAACGCAAAAAATGTTTACCAATATCATGAGGGACTACCTCATTTTGTGGTACTACCTTTCATTCGCGTCGTCTTCAGTTCCGCTTAACTCGACATCCGCTTTTCTCATCAGTTGGTTGGCTTTCGATATCAAATCAACAAGCTCGATAATGTCGGCGTCGCCGGGCCGTTCGTGAAGCACGGCCTGGGCACGGTGCAGGGTATCACTCAATTTTGCCCCTTTGGCCCAGTAGCTTTTCCGCAGAATCTCCGCAAACTCGGCATTAACAGTGGCCAATCTGAAATTGAAAGTCGAAGCAGTTGTAAAGCCCGTGTCAATCTCCTTCTCAGCCAACGGCGTAAAATCTTCGGTAGCTATGGAACTGTTGAATTCGGTCGCAACCATAGTATCGGCGTCTTTATAGCGGACATAAGTGGTGGCCACGGTACCTTCTTTGTCAGGCCACAGCTTCAATTCATAAAGGGCCGTCACCGAATGGCCGGCTCCAACTTCACCGCCGTCATACTTGTCGTCTCGGAACTTATCATCGGGAACGTCCCTGTTCTCATAGCCAATCAGCCGATAGCTCCTTACAACCGCCGGGTTGAAATCAACCTGCACTTTGACGTCTCTGGCGACAACCTGCAAGGTGCCGGTCAGGTTGTCCTCAAAAATCCGCTTCGCCTCAGTAATGGTGTCGATATAAGCGTAGTGTCCGTTACCCTTGTCGCCGAGTCTCTCCATCAGAACATCGTTATAATTGCCCATCCCAAAACCGATAGCCGAAAGCGTAATCCCTTTTTCCGCCTTTTTCTTGATAACTTCCAGAATGTCGTCAGCTCCGGTCTGGCCGACGTTAGCCACGCCATCCGAGCAAAGGATAACGCGATTGATATAGCCTTTCCTGTATGCGCTCTCGGCCATTTCGTAACCGATTCGAATTCCTTCCTCGGCGTATGTTGAGCCGCCGGCATGCAGTGATTCGATTGTGGCCAAAATCTCATCCTTTTCGTCGAGTCGCCTGTGGCCCATAACTTTTCTGCCCCGGCTGCCGTAAACGGCTATCCCTATTCGGTCCTCTTCTCTCAACCTCTCTACCAGCATTCGCAGCGCTTTTTTGACCAGACCGAGGCGGTTTTCTCGATTCATTGACCCGGATACATCAATCACAAATGTTAAAACCGCCGGCTTACGGTTCTCCTCACTTATCTGCATTGCCTTTAGGCCCAGCCGCAGCAGGTAGCTGTTCTTCCGCCCGGTCCCGAATTTCCACGGCGCAGCCTCAGCATACACTCTAAAGACATCTTCCTGCGGTGCGGGGTAATCGTATTTGAAATAATTGACAAATTCTTCAACTCTTACCGCTTTTTCCGGCGGCAGATGTCCATCGTGCAGGAACCTGCGGACAATCGTATAGCTGCCGGTATCGACATCCGTTGCGAAAGTGGACAGATGGTCGTCCTCGGTATCAACAAAGGGATTCACGCCGTAATTCTTAAAGAACACCCCGTCAAAAGCTTCACCATTTGGCGGCGTAGTCCCGCCGTGCGCCATCGGGTAACCGCCCGGACCCGGTTCCGGCTTGGGCGGCTTGGGCGTGCCGACAAAAGCCAGTTTACGTCCTGCACTTCCTCCCAGGGGCTTCCATTCTGATGCTATCGGCCCACCTTCTCTCTCTCCCATAACACGGATATTAGATGATGTTGAAGATACTTCACTCGCCGTTACATTTGTTATTTTCGGTGCGCTCAGAGTATAACTATCTCTCGGGCTGGACACCGGCCGCTTATCCTTTGCCTTTGCAAGCTTTGCACCACTTTCGTCCCTCAACTGCGGAACAGAATCTTTCGCCGGTTCCAGGACCGCAACCGATTTGCCAGATATTGATATTTCACTATCAACCGTACCCCCATTAAAGGCTATTTTGCGGGCGAGCGACCAAGCTGCAGGTTTGGCTTTCTGCAGCCTCGGCATCGTTAAGGCAATCACTATACTGCAGACAATAAGGATTGACGCCGCATACGCGAGTATCCTCGGCCATTTGGTTTTTGTTAGTTTATGCTTTCCATCTTGCTGCCGAGCCTTGTTTGACTTCGCGAGTTTACTGAGAGCCTCATTTGTCAGCGATTTGCTAAAGGCCTCGCTGGGTTCATTTGAATCACCTGTCAGTTTGACCAATCGCGAAATATTCTTTTCAAGATTTTTATCTTTTCGTTTCATAATTTTTGCCTCTGCTTATCAAGAGGTGCTGTTTGTTTAAGTTGGCGGCGAAGAGAAATCCTCGCCCGATACAACAAACTATGCACCGCCTTTTCTGTAATACCTATCCGCTGAGCAATGTCACGTGCTGACAAACCTTCAACATACTTTGTTTTTAGCACCGCTTGTTCTTTACTTTCCAATTTGCTCAACGCTGTCCGGACGATTACCGCGGTCTCTTTCTGTTCGAGCACCTCATCGGGCAGCGGCTCGCTGTCAATCGCTTCAAGGTATCTGCTGATATCGCCGTCAACGCTCGGCCGGTTTGCCCGCCTTCTCATCTCGAGGCGGATATTGTTACGGGCGATGCCGAATATCCATTCATCAGGACTGCCCCTCGATGGGTCATAACCGCCACATCCCCGCACAGCGTCGAAAACCGTCTTTTGAACCAGCTCTTCAGCGAGCGAAGGATTTGGCCAGCGCCTCATAAACATACCGTAAAGCTGCGGTATCTCTCTGCTGATAAACTCACGCCATATATCAGCATCGCCTCTCGCTATCCCCGCCCAGCTTTGTTGTTCCAGTTCGCCTGTCACTCGAACTTACCTTTCTGGTACCAGTTTCTATTAACTATTATGCGCGCAGAGACCAAATTACTCACACTTTTTTTGATGTTTCCCTTATACCCCCATACCGGATTTGGGCATGTTTACTGTACCAATTCCAACACTCTTGAATTTAAGGCGAACCTCGGTATCAAACCATCACCCGTGATGAAATTATGGCTCATCGGACCACAGCCAGTACTCGGCCAACGCAGCATAGTCTGAAAAGTCAATCACGTCATCCGGAGCGGTAATATTTACCGACGGCTCATTTTTCAGCCAGTACAGCACTAATTCTGCCAGGTCATCAAAATCAACGTCGCAATCCTCATCGAAATCCCCTGGAGCAAATGTCGTTGTGAAAGACCAAACCGGCCCCTCGGTCTCGCCGAAGAAATTCTTCGAGACGACCTGCCAGTAATATATTGTGCACGGCCTCAGCGATGCGTTCGGCTCAGGCGTCGGGTCACACACCGGCTCGTTAATATCGCTACATACCGGTTCCGTCGGCGGACTATTGCTCTCAAGATATACATCATACTTGTGCAAGCCGAGCAAAGCGGAGAATTCCGTGGTGCGGGTAACGTACTCCCAACCAGGGCAGCCTGTGTTCGGGCACACGTTGGAACGGTCGCAGTCCCCATCCTCAACAAAATCGGGATTGCCGCCGTAAAGAATGCCTTCCACCTCAAGGCTATCAGCATTGAGGACCGCCGAACCCGAGTTGCCGCCGTAGGTGTCCGAATCGGCCTGGAAGTACCCAGATGCCGTATTCTCGCGAACTGTTGCCCCTGCATCGTATTTTCTTGGAAGCCCTATCGGATGGCCTATCACAATCAGCCCACTGTCGTCAGCCACAATGCCTTCGCTACGCACGCCCAACGGACTGTGACCGATTACCTCCCTGTCTAATCGAATAAGTGCCCAGTCCGGGTCTCCTATCTGCCGCGCAATAACTTCGCTGCAGTAATAAATCTGCGATTCGTCTATTGTCAGCACGGGGGTATTGGCATCCAGCATAACGAAACCAAATACAACAGCCATATCCGTACAGTAGTCCTCGCATGCACAATGACCCGTAGTAGCTATAATATCCGGAGCCACTAAGAATCCTGAGCACCAGGCCGGATTCAGCTGGTCGCGAAACGGCTCATCAGAACAAAGTGGATTACCAGTCCATATTGGGTCAATCCGCTCGTACCACTCGGCGTAGGTTTCACTCGGCAGCGAGAACGTCCCGTCATTGTTGTCAACCAGCGCGGACAAGGACACCAGTGCCACGGTCGAATCACCGGCTGCTAAAATGTTGGCGTCGTTCACCTCATACTCGTCGAGACGGTCGTCACTGCCATAAATGACCTTCGGCGTTATAGCCCCTTCCGAAGACATAGTTGCTTCAATCCCACCGGATGCATACGCTTCACCGCCGTTCCAGGACAGTATCGCCTGGAGCGACACATTGTTCACATCATTCGCGGGGCTGGGACTATTCGGCTCAGGCGGTAAATCGCAGCCGCTATTGGTAACGGTAAGAGTATAATCGCCCGCCTCGCCGTAGTATCCGGCTACACGGATAAGATAAGTGCTTGCTTCGGTTACCGTCATCATAATTTCTGATTGAAGACCCTCGCAGGTATCATCGTTACACGCCAACTCCGTCCCCTCGCACCCATCGAAAACAGCCAGTGTCGTATCAAATGTGCTGCCGGCAAGACTTATCGTAACCAAACCAGGATTATTGGGTGCGTATGAATGCCACACATCCGCCGTATCATTGTAACTGCAACTGCTCTGCCCATCCTCTGTCGCACCAACTGTTGAACCGGAGTATGGCACCCCCTCTGTCACCGCTATGGCATCATTACAATCGTCATTAGCCGGCGGTGATATGTCCTCGTAATATACTTTAATCCACCAATAGTCGATATGACCGGTATCCAAATAGCCACAATCCATCGCCCACAGGAGCCACACTTGGTTCACCAATTTCCCATTGAATGTCGTAATCCCAGTTTCAGTTTCATTGATATTATCTGCGCCGCCGCCTTCGTTTTCCCACAGGTCATACCAGTAGCTTAAGTAGTCCTCATCACTCAGGTCCACATCCAGGTCGCCCACATAGGTATGAATGATTTCGTAATGAACATCTACACACGTGACTATAGCACCCCCCGGCCCTCCTGAGATGGGAATTTCGCTGTAGACCCAATCGCCGCAAAAAGGCGCGTCGGCATCGGGAATGGTAACATTATCGTGGTTTTCGCCGTACTCATTAGGCCCCGAACAACTGCTCAATATCGTCGCTCCACCGTCCAGCATGACGCCTTTGCCTGAAGTGTCCGCAAGTGCACCGTTAGCTGCAATAACTATCGTCAGGAACAAAGCAAACATATCGGGGATAATGTAATTCCCTCTTCGCCGGCGTTTTGCCTTTCTAAGCATCGACCTGTCCTCCGTCTGTGAATGTACCTAATTGCACATCCAGCTTCATTTTCCGGACATATCCTCCGAAGCAAAAAAACCACGACAGGACCTGCCTGTTCCCGTCCGATTTTTCCAGAGTATAAATATATAATATAATCTCGAACCACAAAAATCAAGACAAAACAGACAAAGCCGTAATGGTCTCCTGGGGGGGGGGGCTTATTTTTTCAAGCTTTTTCGCGCAGCAGGGGCTATCCGCTGCCTTTCCACCTCCTTTTTAGCTTCTGACAACAATCCCAGGTCATACGTCTTGTCCTTCTAAAGGGGATACGATGTTCCCTGGAAATCCCAGAATATTGTTAGTTTATCATTGAAATTCCGATTAAAATATTGTAAAAACATTTGATAAGCTTTTGTTGACCGTCGGCAGGATACCGGGAATCAGGTACCCCGCACCGTTCTACAGAATGTTTTGGGAAATTAGATTGATTTAGGACCTATGGCACGTACTCGCAGGAAAAGGGCTCTTTACGAGGTGATTGGCAAAACCAAGCTAAGGCCGGGCCACGGCAGGGCGGTAGAGAAATTGCATCCGGAAAAGTCCGAAGAAGGTGAGCCGAGTGCGGAAAAATCCGCTGCGTCAATGCCCGATTGGGTATCGCAATGGCGAAAAAAACCGAGAATCGTGCAATTTAACGCCGGCAGAATTGAAGTATCAATGCCGTATCAGCTTGCAATTGCGCTGCTTCTGGGCGTTATTCTGCTGGTCTTAATTGCTTTCAGGGTTGGCGAATATAGCGGCAGGACTAAGCATACATTACCCGCAAATGCCCCAAGCGCCAAAGGGACGGCACCAGTGCCGACGGGAAAAAAGTCTGAAGCAACGGCTACGGCTGCGAAGGGGACGGATGTGTCGGCTAAAGCTAAAGGTGACCATCGTATTGTGATAAAGCAGTATCACAGAAGTAGGGACCTGGAGCACGTTCAGAGATATTTTCTGACCTACGGCATTGAAACTGTAATCCAAAAACGCGGCGACCGGCACTTTTTGCTGACAAAGAATACATATCAGAACCCTAAACGAGTTGGAACTGACGGGGCGGCTGCGAAGAAGAGAATAATAGAAATAGGGGCAGGGTATAAAGCTCCGCAGGGCTATGAAAGTTTCGCTCCGAGGTTATTTAGCGACGCCTACGGCGAAAAAATTAAAAAGTAGTTTTTAGGAGAGTTCTCGAATGTCTGTTGACCGTTCATTAAAAATCAAGGGGGCATTGAGCAGGCACCGAAACGTTTTGACGCGAGCCGAGCGCATTGAGCAGCTAAAAGATGAGGAGCGGTGGTCTGAAGATGATTCTGTACTCGCTCTGCCGAAGGTCGCGCATTACAAGAGTCACACCGGCCGAAAAGCAGCAAAAGCTGAAGTAGCCGAAGAAGCTGCCGCCACTGAAGCGCCGACCGAAGCAGCCGAAACCACGGAAACTGAAAAGAAAGAAAGTTAAAAAAAGTCACCAGTCAGCTCTTTCCTGTTTGAGCCACTTTCTTAGCAAAAAAACCGGGGACGCAAAAGTAAAAGACGACCCGCCGATAAACTGGGGGCTGAGTGTTCTTGAGACTATTGTGTCACGCACGGAACAGCCATAACAAATATCAACCAAGGAATCTCGAATTGCGAAGGGTATGGGGGGTAGTTTTGACTGATTATCGATAATTCGCAATTGCTTATTTGAGTGGGATGGGCTATTATAGTCGCAAATGAGAAAATATATCGCAGACAGAACAAGCAAAATCGACTCAAGCGGAATCAGAAAGGTGTTTGCGCTGGCGGCGGAGATGAAAGACCCGATAAATTTCTCAATCGGTCAGCCGGACTTCGATGTGCCGGATGCGCTGAAAGAAGAGGCGATAAAGGCAATCACCGCAGGGCAGAATAAATACTCGCAGACGGCGGGTGACAGTATCCTGAAGGAAAAAATCGCCGGACAAGTAAAAAAGGAGTTCGGCTGGGAGAAGCCGACAGTACTTGTGACCAGTGGCGTGAGCGGGGGGCTGCTATTAGCGTTTATGGCACTTATCAATCCGGGCGATGAAGTGATTATACCAGACCCTTATTTCGTGATTTACAAGCATATAATCAATATGCTCGGCGGCAAATGTGTTTTCGTTGACACCTATCCTGATTTTAAGCTCCCCGTCGAAGCAATCGGCAGGGCGGTAACGGCTAAAACCAAAATAATTATAGTCAATTCGCCCTGCAATCCGACCGGTGTGGTCTATTCGGCAGGACAAATAAAGGCGCTTGCTGAGATAGCAGCGGAAAAAGATATACTTATTCTGAGCGATGAAATATATGAGAAGTTCTGCTATGACGGCGACTATCCAGGTATAGCGAATTGCTGTGATAGGACCATTTTGCTGCGCGGTTTCAGCAAGGCCTATGCGATGACCGGCTGGCGGCTTGGCTATGTGGCAGTTCAGGAGTCCTTGAAAGACATAATCGAGGAGATGACCAAGATACAGCAATATACCTTCGTTTGTGCGCCAACGCCTTTCCAGAAGGCTGCTGTCGCTGCTCTGGATTATGACGTCAGCGATTTAGTCGCAGCATACAGGAAAAAAAGGGACGTTCTTTATGATGGGCTAAAGGACAAGTTTGAACTCATAAAGCCGGGCGGGGCGTTTTACGCATTTGTTAAAGCGCCGGGCGGCTCGGCTACACAGTTTGTCGAGAAGGCAATTAAAAACAACGTGCTTATCATACCGGGAAATGTATTCAGCGAAAAGGATACGCATTTCAGGATAAGTTACGCAACAACCGACGAAAAGATAGAGCAGGGGGTGGAGATTTTACGCAGGCTCGCATAGTCAAAATCAAGGACGAGAAGGCCGGACTAAGGAAACCCGTTCCGCGAGTTTGTATTTTGCATTTTTTGGTTTTTTTGATTGACCAGTTAAACGAGAGCATAGTAAACTGCCGCGCAGTCATAAATCTTTTGTTTTTGACAGGGGCTGTAGGTCAATATGGTCAAAGATATGATTTTCTACACGGTAGGGGGGTTGGGGCTGTTCTTGTTCGGCATGGGGATTATGTCGGAGGGGTTGAAAAAAGCCGCGAGCCGGAGAGTTCGCAAACTGCTCACATTACTCACCAGGCACCGAATAATCGCAGTACTGATCGGTGCTATCACCACCTGCCTTATACAGTCCAGCTCAGCAATGACTGTCATGACAGTGGGTTTTGTCAATGCAGGTTTGATGACACTCAAGCAGGCCTTATGCATTGTTCTTGGTGCAAATGTCGGAACAACCTTTACGGCGTGGCTGGTCTCAGGCTTGGCCGTGTTCAAGATTACCACATATTCGCTGCCGGCCATCGGCGTGGGATTTCTGATACGAATGCTCGGCAAAACCCAGAAAACCCGCAACTTTGGTCAGATAATACTTGGCTTCGGCATTTTGTTTACCGGCATAGATTTTATGAAAGAAGCCTTCGGTCCGCTGCAAGACAGTCAGCAGGTGCACGAAGCTTTAATATGGCTTGGGGACAAACCATACCTTGCGGTACTGGCGGGAACCATTATCACTATGCTGCTCCAAAGCAGTTCGGCTACGATAGCGATGGTACAAATACTTGCATTCAACGGGGCGTTCGGCAGTGATTGGCCTACAGCATTACGAGTTGCAATACCATTTATTCTTGGTGATAACATCGGTACCACTATTACAGCAGAAATAGCGTCGATTCGCACGTCGTTGGCTGCCCGGCGGACAGCTCGCGGGCATACGTTGTTTAACATCATCGGCGTGCTTTATGTCTTCCCCTTGGTTTGGATAGGCTGGTTTGCCGACATCGTGGAGTGGATTACCCCGCTCAAGCTCACACAATACACGATTATGGTCCACATAGCGGTTGCCCACAGCACGTTTAACGTATTCAATACGCTTGTTTTTCTCCCGCTTATCGGCTGGCTCGAGGCGTTGGTAACGAAGCTGGTACCTCCCACGGCCAAGGATGCTGTATCAAAACCTGTTGTCCTGGAAGAACATTTGCTTAACACACCAGAGATTGCGGTACACCAGGCAAGACGTGAGATTATACGGATGGGCGAGGTTGCAAAACAAGCCGTTAACCAGGCCATCGACGGCCTCGAAGCCGATGACAGAAAGAAACTCGGCCTGGTGCAGCAGGCAGAGGACGCTGTCGATAATTTTCAGTTTGAAATAACCTCATATCTGGCAGCACTTTCAAGAAGAGAGATTTCGGCTGAGTTGTCGGTGGAATTGCCGGTGCTTCTGCACACGGTCAACGACCTCGAGCGTATCGGGGATCACGCTGTCAATATTGCCGAAATCGCCGAGCGAAAGATTGAACAGAAATTATCATTCAGCGATTCTGCGCAAACCGAAGCGGCCCGATTGAAAAACCAGGCAAACGAAATGTTCGATTATATTTCAGCGGCTTTGAAAAATAATGATGTTGAATCGGCCAAAGCGGCCCTTGTCAACGAGGATAATCTCAACAGGATGCAGATGGATTTTCGCCGCAGCCATGTGAAGCGTATGACGGACGGCGATTGCTCACCTGAGGCGGGGCTCATATTTATCGACCTTGTTGACAATGTGGAGAAAATCGGCGACCACCTTACGAACATCGCCCAGGCCGTGATAGGGGGCCTGCAGTGGGACGGGGCCCAAATGAAAGCTCAGTAAGCAAAGGTCATATTCCCCACTAATCAGAAGAAAAACACGCTTGACCGTTCGAAGCAAATAAGCTACAACTACCATACAAATTCGTATTTTGTGAATAGTAAATTGAATTCTTCGGATATTCTTGGTTTGAGCTTACGGCCAATGTTAACCCCTGTTTGTTAAAGGAGAGACCAATGGGAGTTTTAAACAGGTTTTTCGCCCCACCAGTATTTGCTCAACTGCACGAGCATTCGAAAAAGGTGCATACGTGTGTTGAGCTTCTGCGCCCTCTGGCGAAGGCACTGGTGGATGAGGACTATGAAAAGATTGAGGAATTGCACAACCTGATGTCGAAGACCGAGCATGAGGCGGACCAGATCAAAACGACGCTGCGTGATAATATTACCAAGATGTACTTTCTTTCGGTAGGGCGGTCGGAGTTAAGCCGGTTCCTGGCCTATCAGGATGATGTGGCGGATGCAGCGGAGGATTTCGCCGTTGTGCTGATGCTGCGCAAGACCAAAGTGCCAAAGGAACTAAAAACTGACTTTCTGGCATTTGTGGAGCGGGTTATCAACATCAGCGAACACCTGATGAATATTGCCGAGAAGCTTTCTGTCCTTGCCGAGGCCGCCTTTAGAGGCAGGGAAGCCGCGGAGATGATGAAAGCTATCGAAAGAATTGGCGAAGAAGAATGGCAGGTTGACCGGCTTGAAAGAAAATTTGCCCGGCGTTTCTACAGTATGGAGGACAAGATTGACCCCCTCACCCTCGTTTTCCTCGACAAGTATTGTAAAGCACTCGGCGCTGTCTCCAATAACGCCGAGAAGACCGCCAAGTACCTGCGCCTCATCATTCGCAAGAAATAGTTGGTCATCACCCAAAGGAGCACGCTGTTTTTATGGAAATCCTCGTCATCGCGGCAATTATCATTGGCTTGTATATGGCCTGGAATATTGGGGCCAACGATGTGGCGAATTCGATGGCGTGCGCGGTTGGGTCAAAAGCGATGACTGTCTTCTGGGCGGTGGTCCTGGCCGCCATCTGCAATTTCTGGGGAGCTGTCCTTGTCGGCAGCCACGTTACCGATACCGTTCGCAGCGGGATAATAGATACGCAGGCCTTCACCCATGACCCCTATATGCTTGCCCGCGGCATGGCTTGCGCGCTGCTCGCTGCGGCGGTGTGGTTAAATCTGGCCACTTACTTTGGCATGCCGGTCTCTACCACGCATTCCATCGTCGGAGCCATTATCGGATTTGGAATTCTGGAAGCTGGAGTTGGGCACATTCACTGGGATAAACTGGGCGCGATTGTAGCCAGTTGGTTTATCTCGCCGCTGGCAGGGGGGATAATGGCCTTTGTCATATTCAAACTAATCTCGCGTTATATCCTGTCGGCTGAGAAACCAGCGGTGGCGGCGAGGAAAGGCGTTCCGGTTTGTGTCTTTTTCACGTTTGCCATAATAATTTTGTCCATTATTTATAAAGGCCTGGAGAACATACATCTTGACCTTGATGCTCCCGGGGCAATCGCCCTGAGTGTTTTGGGTGGACTTATCGCCGCAGGTATATCAGCATTGTTTATCGGAAGAAATCGTAACAGCAGGGGGGTGCTAACTATGGAGCAGGAACTGACGCAGGTGGAGAAAGCCTTTGTTGTGCCGGTAATCATCAGTTCGTGTACGGTAGCGTTCGCGCAGGGGGCCAACGATGTGGCCAATGCGGTCGGGCCGCTCGCCGCCGTTGTTGAAATCGTCAGGAACAACTCAATACCTGGGCAAGTCTCTGTGAGTATATGGTTTTTGGTCCTCGGCGGTCTCGGTATTGCTATTGGCCTGGCTACTTTCGGGTACAGGGTAATGCGTGTGGTCGGGACCAAGGTAACAGAGATTACCCCTTCGCGTGGTGTTGCAGCTAACATAGCCGGTATGGCAACGGTGCTGGCCTTTTCGAAGATGGGCCTTCCCATATCGACAACCCACACCATAGTTGGCGCGATTTTAGGTGTGGGATTGGCCCGTGGTATCACCGCTATCAACCGAAAAGTAGTCGGGGCAATCTTTACTTCATGGATTGCAACCGTCCCGATTGCCGCAGCATTGACCGTCCTGTTTTACCTCATCGCCAAATGGTTATTTTGGTGAGCCGCTGCTCGAAATAAAGTATTGCCAATCCCGCAATATAAAGGTACAATTTCTTAATATGAAGAATTCGCTTCGACAAACCGTGATTGTTTTGTTGTCTCTGCTGTTGTTCCAGGCCCCGGCTATAACGGCCGAGCCGAATAACTCTCGACAGGATTTACCGAGCGTAAAAGCTGCGGTAATTATCTGCAAGGGCCTGATTGATGAAGGGCTGTTCAAATCCATCCAGCGCAGAACGAAAATAGCTCTCAATGAAAACGCCGAATACTTAATATATGAGATAAGCACGTATGGAGGTTTGGTTGCGGCGGCGGATGAAATATCCAAATACTTCATACTCGACATAAGCAAAAAAGCCCATACCGTTGCCTATGTGACCACCGAGGCCATATCTGCCGGTGCAATGATTAGTGTCTCCTGTCAGGACATAATAATGCTTGAGAATACCACCATAGGCTGCAGTGCTCCGATTCTATTGGGTCAGAAGCTCGAGGGTGCCGAGCGCGAAAAAACCGAGAGCTTTATACGTTCGACGTTTGACCGTGCAGCAAAAGCAAACAACTACCCCGCTGCCTTGCTGCAGGCTATGGTAAGCATACACAAAAAAGTTTACAGGGTGAAAAATCTGCAAACCGGCGAATATGAATTCTTTGAGGATGAGCAGATGCCAAAAGACCCAAATCAATACGCTCTTGAAGCCAAAAAACTAATCATTAGTGACAAGGAGCTTCTAACGCTGACCGCCTCTGACGCCTTTGAATACGGCATAGCCAGGGCGGTCGTCAACGACAGGGCGGCGGTGCTTGACTTTTTGGCCGAACGTGATGGGGTGACTTTTTCCGGCCCTCCAATGGTGCTGCGCACAAACTGGTCGGAAGAGATGGTGCGGAAGGTTAATCATCCGGCAGTAATGGGTGTGCTGTTTATGATTGCACTGTTAGGGGTATATATTGAACTTAACACACCTGGGGTCGGTTTGCCCGGCCTGGCAGCGGTTATATGTTTTGCAGTTATAATTGGCAGTAAGTACCTTGTCGGCTTGGCTAATTGGATGGAAGTAGCATTATTTGTCACGGGTATAATCCTGCTGACGGTGGAAATTTTCGTACTGCCCGGCTTCGGCATCGCTGGTTTCCTGGGGATAATGTGTATCTTCATCGGATTATTTGGTATGCTCATCAAAAATCCGCCTGGCAGACTTCCCTGGCCCGAAGGACCCGAAAACTGGGATTTATTTCTGGGTAGTGTCTTGGGCTTATTATTTGGGTTTTTGGGATTTATTCTCTCGGCGTGGCTGTTGACAAAATACCTGCCTAAATTGCAGTTTCTTAGCGGTCTCACGCTTGCGCCGACGGCGGCAAAGCAGGGCACTGAAATGGAAGTGAGTATGACCGCACCACCTGAAAGTGAAATCCTGAGCGTAAATGTGGGCGACCTCGGCGAGGTAGCTTCAACACTACGGCCCACAGGAAAAGCAAAATTCGGAGATGCAATAATTGATGTCGTTGCTGAAGCCGAGTTCCTTGACAAAGGAACCAAAATTGAGATAATCGAAATTTGCGGCAACAGAGTTATAGTCAGAACTGCAGAGAATTAAACTAATAAGCTGTTGAATCTGGAAAGGGATGAGCTAATGGGTTGGTGGCTTGCTTTTGCTTTCTTTTTGTATTTCGCGTGTGCTGCCCTGATACTAACTGAAGTGTTTGTGCCAAGCGGTGGGCTGATAAGTATTTGTGCGCTCGCCTGTTTAATTGGCGGCATTGCGATTTTCTTCCATTACAGCCAAACTGCTGGTTGCATAGGCGTACTTGCCGCCCTTGTAATGATACCGTCGGTTTTGGTAATCGCTTACAAAATATTCCCGAAAACCAGATTCGGTAAGGCCGTTACACTCACACCCCCGAAACGACAGCACGGCGATGCCATACCTGATACTACCGAACTAAAAGAGCTGCTTGGTGCCGTCGGTCTTGTACTAACCCCGCTGCGGCCGGTGGGAATGTGCGATTTCTCCGGACAAAGGGTTGAATGTGTAGCCGAAGGCGGTTATGTTGATAAAGGTGGAAAGGTTGAAGTTATTCACGTGCAGGGAACACAGCTAACTGTTCGTGTGGTCGAAGAAACTTAATGAAAGGACAAAAAAATGTATGATATAACAAATACAATCTTGGCAGTTGAGGATATTGGAAAAGTCATCGGAATAATAGTCGTAATCATCCTCGCGGTTCTTGGCTTAGTAATCTTACTACTTGTATTAAAGTTTGCCAGACTGTGGTTACAGGCATTCTTTTCCAGAGCTAATGTAAAACTATCTGAGCTTGTTGGAATGTGGCTGAGGAAGGTCGATGCCAGGACCATAGTTCTGAGCAAGATAATGGGAGTACAGGCGGGCTTAGAACTTACCACCAGGGATTTGGAAAGCCATTATCTGGCCCACGGCAACGTTCCAAACGTTGTTCGTGCCCTAATCGCCGCCAACAGGGCA
Organism: uncultured Pirellulales bacterium; assembly: GCA_964597535.1. Taxonomy (GTDB): domain Bacteria; phylum Planctomycetota; class Phycisphaerae; order Sedimentisphaerales; family Anaerobacaceae; genus CAZQYB01. Next base: position 17,725 of record CAZQYB010000039.1, read on the forward strand.
AATATCGATTTATCCTTGCAGACGGCAACCGCAATCGACCTGGCAGGGCGTGACATCCTCGAGGCCGTCCAGACCAGCGTAAACCCCAGGGTTATCGATTGCCCCGACCCGGAGAAGAGCAGAGGTACTATTGACGCAGTCGCTCAGGACGGCATCCAGTTAAAAGCAAAGGCACGCGTTACCGTCCGCGCAAATATTGAACGGCTGGTAGGCGGTGCAACTCAGGAAACAATTATCGCCCGTGTCGGCGAAGGAATCGTTACTACAATCGGCAGTGCCATAACGTACAAAAGCGTTCTGGAAAATCCGGACGAAATTTCCAAGTCGGTTTTGTCCAAGGGGCTTGACGCGGGAACGGCTTACGAGATTTTGTCTATTGATATTGCCGATGTCGATGTAGGCGAGAATATCGGTGCCGCACTCCAGAAGGCCCAGGCCTATGCCGATTTGGAAAGAGCAAAGGCCGAGGCGGAAAAACGCAGGGCAATGGCAGTAGCACGCGAGCAGGAGATGAGGGCTCTCGTGGTAGAAAACGAATCAAAAGTCCCGCTGGCCATAGCTGAGGCCTTCCAGAAGGGCAACCTCGGCATTATGGACTATTATCGAATAAAAAATATAGGTGCTGATACCTCAATGCGGGAATCCATCGCAAAGCCGAAAAAGAAAGAATAGAAGCAGTGATTTGTGAATAGTG
>CAZQYB010000040.1:0-18249 GCA_964597535.1 uncultured Pirellulales bacterium
GTGGCATCCGCTAAATCTTCTGCGCCTTCCCAGGCGGGTAGAGCATCGATTTTTTGCCCCCCGAAGGTGTGCAAATCGTCGGCTGCACTGTCGGCATCGTCAATATGCGGACAGATGTATAAAATTGGCCGACCGAGTTCTTTTGATACGTGTGCGGCCAGCAGGCGCGCAAACGACCCCCACGTCCCCGCGACCTTTACCACCCCCTCACCACGGGCGGCCTTTAGCCGGGAGATTATCTCGGAAACCGTCTTTTCCCATCCAAGCTCCATAAAACTGTATAGAAAAGCCAATGGTCAGCGAAACGGAGATTAGGCAGACCTATTATACCAATTTGATTTATTCACTGCGCCGATGGTTGTCATTGCGAGGCCTGCGAAGCAGGCCGTGGCAATCTCAAAACAGCAAACGGTCAGTTTGAGTAAATTAAAAGTTCTTAATATAATCTTTAAGGGTTTTGGATACGCCTTTGCCGTCAAAACAGAACACGTAAAATAACCGCCATTTCCCATTCCCGCAAGCAATTTATCACCCCGCACACCAGCCCCAAAAGAATGTCGCTTACGCTTGACAATTTCCCACACTTTTAGTATCATTCCGCTCTTTGAAAGCTTTATAAGCGAACTTTGAAGAAAGTATTAGCACAAGAGCTAAGAAAGGATTTCCGGTACATAACTATGGAAATTAAGCCGTTCAAGGCATTTAGGTTTGATTCTAATGTAGTGGCAGATGTTGGCAACTGCATCGCTCCTCCCTACGACGTTATCAGCCCAGCCCAGCAGCAGAAGCTCTATGAAAAGAGCGAGTATAATATCGTGCGGATAATAAAGGGGGAAACAACTGCTTCTGACAACGCTGACAATAACCAGTACACCAGGGCCGCCGACTATCTTGATAAATGGGTAAAAAAGGGTGTCTTAAAGCAGGACCAGGACGAAACTATCTACGCATACGTGCAGAACTTTGAACTGGCCGGACGCAATCTTCAACGCAGCAGCTTCATTGCTTTAGCCAGACTCGAAGAATTCGGCAAAGCCGTCAGACCGCACGAAGAAACTCTCGAAGGGCCGAAAATAGACCGGCTCAATCTTAAAAGAGCAACTGTCGCAAAGTTCGGCCTTGTCTTTATGCTCTACGAAGATGAGCAAAACATCGCGGACAAAATCATCGAAAAGGCCTCCAGGCAAGAACCGCTCATCGACTGTGCCGACGAACAACAAGTTCGGCACCGGCTCTTCGCAATAACCGCCAAAGACGATAGCGATGCAATTGCAAAAACAATGCTCGATAAAAACTGTATCATAGCCGATGGCCATCACCGCTATGAGACGGCCCTGAACTACTACAAAGAAACCGCCAATCCTGCTGCCGCTTATCAAATGACCTCTTTCGTCAATATCCGCCAGGACGGATTAACCATCCTCGCCACCCATCGTCTTGTCGGTAATCTCAAAAACTTTCGTCTTGAAAATTTAATTACTGCCCTGAGAGAAAACTTTGAAATTACCGAATATCCCCCTGATTCGCCCCGGGCCAAAGCCGACACAAAGCAAAAGGTCTTTGCCCGGATGAAAGCCGGGCACGACAGCGATAAAAACGCATTCGGAATCTACGGCGGTGACAATGCCTTCTACGTGGCCGTGCTAAAAAACAAACAAGCAATGGATTCGGCAGCACCGAATATGAGCAGGCCCTGGAGGTCGCTCGATGTTTCCGTGCTGCACAAATTGATATTGGAAAAACTGCTGGGCATCGGCGAAAAAGAGCTTGCAGGCGGCAGTAACATCGAATATATAAAAGACGTAGGCAATGCCGTCGATGAATCAATCGAGAAAGTCAACACAGACCAAAAGCAAGCGGTGTTTTTTGTTAACCCTACAAAAATGCAGCAGATACAAATGGTCACTGCTGTCGGCGAAAAAATGCCGCAAAAGTCAACTTTCTTTTATCCCAAGATGTACACGGGTTTAACCATTAACAAATTGTAATGGCGACCCAAACGTCATCCCTGCGAAAGCAGGGAGCCATTAGTAAAAATAGTATAGATTCCCGCTTCCGCGGGAATGGCAAGAAAAGGAGTTGAGATATGGTAGATTGGAAAAACCCGCCGAGATTATTCATCCCGGGGCCGGTGAAGGTCAATGAGGACGTCTTACAGCAGCTCGCCCGTCCGACACTGGGACATCGCGGCAAAGAGTATGCTCAGCTCCACGGCGAAACGGTTGCTATGCTCAAAAAAATTCTTTTCACCGACCAAAACGTCTTTTTGTCCACATCATCAGCTTCCGGCATTTGGGAAGCGGCTATTCGCAACTGCGTCGCTCCGGACGAGACCGTCCTGGCTACCTGCTGCGGCGCCTTCAGTGACAAATGGGCAAACGTAGTTGAAGGTTGTGGCAGAAAGGTCGAGGAATTAAAAGTTGACTGGGGCAAACCAATTCTGCCGGAAATGATTGATGAAAAGCTCGCAACCGGCAAGTACGCCGCCGTCACGCTCGTCCACAACGAAACAAGCACCGGCCTTACGAATCCGGTCTATGAAATCAGCGAAATGATGAAAGAAAAATATCCTGATGTTCTTGTCTTTGTTGATTCCGTCAGTGGTATGGTCGGCTTACCGCTGCACTTCGACCAGCTCGCCTGGGATATAGCATTCACTTCGGTCCAGAAGGCCTTTGCAATTCCGCCCGGACTGGCCGTTGCTGTGGTCAGCAATCGAGCGCTGGAAAAAAGCAAAGATGTCCCTGCACGAGGTTACTACTTCGACTTTCAACTAATCGCTAAGGCAGCAGCCAAAAACCAAACCCTCTCAACCCCCGTCATTCCGCACATTATGGCGCTCAACTATCAGTGCAACAAACTGCTCGCCGAGGGGATGGAAAACGTCTGGCGGCGACATAAGCAAATGGCCGACTTTGTAAGGGCCTGGACTAAAGAGAAATTTGCCATTTTCACTGAGGAAAAGTACGCCTCCAACACGCTCACAGCAGTCAAAAATACTCGTGGCGTCAACGTCGCTGAAACCATCAACGCCATCCAGGAAAAGCACAATACAGTCTTCGGAAACGGCTACGGAAAACTAAAGGAGGAGACTTTCCGAATCGCGCACATGGGTGACATAACCCTCGACGACCTGAAAGAGCTTCTCGGCTGGATAGACGAGGAAATCGGATAAAACTGAACGTCATCAGATATTGGCCATATTTATAGAAGGCCCTGGCTCTTGCCCTGGGCTTTCTATTATTTACTTTTAGCCAAAAAACCTTTGACGCAGTGAACTTGTTGATAATAAAATCGTAGAAAGTTTAACTAATACCGCACCTATTTTAAAAGTGCGCTTATGTAAAAAGATAATCCTTTTGCTCTTATGGAGTTATATAATGTGGCGGGCGTTAAAATTAAATAGGTGCGGTATAAATCGTTTTTTATCACAGCCTGATTATCTGCTTTGATAGTTGCCTTAATTAATTGTACAAAGAACCGGGAGATTAAAAATGCAGATTTTAAGTTTCAGACGAAATAAAGCAACTCTGCACTGTCGTGCAACTTCAGCTCTACTCATAGTTTTACTCTTTATCGTCCCATTGTCGGCCTTTGCTCAGGATACAAACAGCATTGATACTCTGCGCCAGATGGGCAAAGCCTTTGCTAAAATCTCCGAAAAGGCCTCGCCCGCGGTAGTCGGTATAAAGGCCGAAAAAACCATCACGCAGGAATACCAAGTAATACCCGATTGGCCCTTTGGCGAGCCCTTTGACCCATTCGACGATGATTTCTTCGACCGCTTCTTCCGTCGGCGTTTCCGCCGCCAACGCTCACCACAACACAAATACCCGCAGACGGCACAGGGCTCCGGCTTCATTATTTCAGCCGATGGCTATATCCTTACAAACAATCATCTCGTCGGCGACGCAGATAAGGTTATGGTGAAGGTCGGAGAAAATCCAGAGGTCGAAGCAAAACTCATCGGCGCAGACCCGGATTCCGATGTCGCTGTCATAAAAATCGATACCAAAAAAGACCTGAGCTACATCGAACTGGCAGACTCCGATACGCTCGAAGTGGGGGAATGGGTCCTTGCCATAGGCAATCCGTTCGGCCTGAGCCACACCGTAACCGCCGGCATCGTAAGCGCTAAGGGCAGAAGTGGTTTTGGTATCACCAGCTATGAAAATTTTATCCAGACAGACGCCGCCATAAATCCCGGCAATTCCGGCGGGCCACTGCTAAATCTCGATGGAAAGGTAGTCGGAATCAACACCTTTATCATCAGTCGGGGCGGCGGAAATATGGGAATCGGCTTTGCTATACCCATAAATATGGCAAAAGATATATACAAGGAACTTATTGATACTGGAACCGTTGTTCGCGGCTTCTTGGGCGTTAATATACAGGACCTCGACCCTGACACCGCCGACCTGTTAGACCTCGACGAAGATACTAAAGGCGTCGTTCTGCCGGATGTTACTGAGGGGTCCGCCGCCGACAAAGCCGGTATCAAACCATACGATGTCATCATAGAATTCGAGGGCCGGAAAATTAAAAAAGCCAATGACCTGCTCAATCGCGTCGCAGCGCTAAAACCCGGCGCTAAGGTAAAAATTGTCGTGTTCAGAGATGGAAAAAGAAAAACTATCACCGTCGAACTCGGCAAACGTCCGCCAAGGGGCAAAATAACCGGCGCCCCGCCGGATGTGCTCGAGCAGTTGGGCCTTACTGTGCAGGAACTCACAGACGAACTTGCTGAGCGTCTCGGCTATAAAGGAATGACCGGAGTGGTGGTCTCCAAAGTTGAGCCCGGCTCGGAAGCCGCACGAAAAGGTATCACACCCGGAACGCTGATTATGGAAGTTAACCGGTCAAAGGTCAAGAATACGAAAGACTTCAATAACGCCATAAAAAAGGCCGCCAAAGAGGGAAAAGTTCTCCTTCGAATAAAACAGGAACGCGGCACCAGTTTGGTTGTACTAAAAGTGCCCAAAAAATAAAAATCTGCTGCTTGAAACTTTTCCTCAGGCATTTTAAGCCCGCTCAAAGTATGCCTCTCGCATTAAACATAATTAGCGTCCGGCCAAAAATCGGGGTCCTTATTCTTCGTCTGGGGGACTGCTTCTGCAGGGCGGCAGGGGTGCGAAACCGGGGCCGGTTCCTCTGCGGCAACGACACAAAAGATAAATATGTTGCAAAATGATGTTGAGTACAGTAGTCTGGCTCCGCTGTTGCGGGGGGAGGACTGTGCAGGAATGGGATTAGGGTCGAAGTTATAAAAAAGCGACGACGCAGTCCCAAAGGGTGTTTCGGGGGCATGGGACGATTAATGTGAAAAAGATGAATACCGGTACTTCTCGTGAAATAGGTTTAGAGATAGGCTCTATCTGTGGCAAATACTTCCTTAAATTAGAAAATCTCCATTACGGATATTGGACCGGCGAGCTTGAAGTAGATATAGCCAATTTACACACAGCTCAGGAAAAATATGCAGAATTCCTTATTTCACATATTCCGGACGGAGTTAAAACAATCCTGGATGTCGGGTGCGGAACAGGGCAAATTGCCAAAGCTCTGCTCGATATGGGCTATGAGGTAGATTGTGTTTCGCCCAGCGCCTTTCTTGCTGAGCAAACTCGTGAATTACTTGGAGACAAAAGTAATATGTATCAATGCCGCTATGAGCAGCTACAAACGGAAAAACGATACGACCTAATCTTGTTTGCTGAAAGTTTTCAATATATCGATTTGGAACAGGGGCTGAAAAATACTTTGAGACTGTTAAATAACGATAGCTATATGTTAATATGCGATGTTTTCAGAAAAGATATCAAGGGGAATATGGGGCTGGGCGGAGGATGTAAATTGAACAAATTTTATGACCTCATTGCAAAGTACCCCTTAAAACTTGTTAAGGACCTGGATATCACGAACGAGACAGCGCCAAATGTTGATATATTGGACGACGCAATAAAAAAGGTAGGTAGGCCTGTTGCACATTTGGCCTTTGGCTTTTTGGGCAGGAGATACCCAATCTCGTCTAAATTTCTCAGATGGAGATATCGGAAGCGATTAAACAAGCTCAATGACAAATACTTCGGTGGGGACAGAACCGGGGAAAACTTCAAAAAATTTAAATCGTATCGACTCTTCCTCTATAGAAAGACAACGTAATCAAGGGTAAATAAATATATTGTCACGTCCGAAACACGCCGTTAAACTTGCCGGTTATGTTCAGGAAAGCGTTAACTTTTTACACAAAATATTTTGCTGCCTGGGTGATTCTCTTCGGCATCGTGGCCTACTTTTGGCCTGGCCCTTTCAAAGCGCTGAGAGATTACAACAAACTCTTTTTTGGTCTGACGATGTTCGGAATCGGCGCCGTCCTGCAAGCCGAAGATTTCAAGCGCATTTTGCAAAAGCCCATTATCGTTTTGATTGGCTCCTGTGCCCAGTTTAGTATTATGCCGTTGGGGGCGTTTTTCCTGGCCAGGTTATTCGGTCTGCCGCCCGAAATTGCGGTCGGGCTGATATTGACCGGCTCTGCTCCAGGCGCTATGGCAAGTAATGTGATGAGCTATATTGCTAAAGCCGATACAGCTTATTCGGTATCCCTGACCGCTGTTTCAACGTTGTTATGTCCTTTACTAACGCCCGGCCTGACTTTTTTACTCGCAAGGTCGCAATTGAATGTCCCTTTCCTCGATATGTTTTGGGACGTCATCTATATGGTGATACTGCCGTTGTTTGTGGGGTTTGGTGTAAGACATTATTTTAGAGAAAAATTAGAAAAGATTGTGCCGATTTTTCCCGCTATATCCGTGACGTTTATAATATTTATATGCTCACTGGTCATAGCCCTGAACAGGGACTATTTAGCGGATGTCACAGGCATTATTCTGGCTGTAGGTATAATACTGAATATTTACGGAATGTTGGCAGGTTATAGTGTCGGGTCGATTTTTCGTATGAACATCAAAAGAAGGCGAACCCTCGCAATTGAAATCGGGATGCAAAATGCCGGCCTGGGAACAACTTTGGCTCTGGACCATTTTGGTGAAAAAGCGGCGATGCCGGCTGCGATTTTTGTCTTTATTTGTATTATCACCGCCTCTGTAATGGCCGAACTCTGGCAAAAAACAGCAGCAACCACAGTAAAAGAATAAACACTCCCGCATTTCCCAGATGAAGTAGGGGCAGCCCTATGTGGCTGCCCAAATTCGTAAATAGAAAATAGACAGCAATCGATTGAAACGCCCCGCACTCAGCGTAGTGCGGGAGAAAAAATAAAATTTGTCAGAATAGAGCTTATAGAAGGCCCTGCCTACAATGGTCATTTTGATTACCTATGGCAGAGCTATTTAACTTAAACTTCGCGACCTTCGCGTCCTTCGTGGTGAGCTAATTTTTCTGCTTGATGAATATGGTTTATAAATATATGTTGATTTGAGGAAAAAAATGTTTCGTTGTAAGCCTCTAACGGGCTTAAATGGGAAATGTCAGTACCATATATTAGTGGAGGACTATTGCATTTTCGTGCCAGAAGTGCTATAATCCAGCATTGTATTTGGTTTTGTGAAGCTTTGTGGGCAGTCCTTATCTCGGCTGCCTCTTGTTATGTGTAGGTAAACATTTTTAGGAGCTGGTTATGGGTCGTAACTTGGCAATTGCAGGAGTGACCGGAGCGGTCGGTCAGGAATTTCTAAAAATCCTCGAGCAGCGGGACTTCCCATTTGATTCCCTGAAAATGCTTGCAAGCAGTCGCTCGGCCGGCAAGAAAATCGAATTCAAAAGCAAGGAATACATCGTTGAGGAGCTGACCAAAAACAGCTTCGCCCGCATAGATATTGCCTTGTTCAGCGCCGGCGGTGCCAGAAGCAAGGAGTTTGCTCCCGCCGCAGTTGAAGCCGGCGCAGTTGTAGTGGACAACTCATCGGCCTTTAGAATGGACCCCGATGTCCCTCTGGTTATTCCTGAGATAAATCCGCAAAAAATCCGGGAGAATAAGGGCATTATCGCAAATCCAAACTGCTCGACAATTATTGGAATTGTCCCCGTTTGGCCATTGCACAAGGCAAATCCCGTCAAACGAATGGTCGTCAGCACTTACCAGGCCGCCAGTGGCGCGGGAATGTCGGCAATGCGCGAACTCGAAAACCAAACTCGCGAAATCCTCAACGCCAAACAGCCAACCTGCAGCGCCTTCCCGTATCAGATTGCCTTTAACGTCTTCAGCCATAATTCGCAGCTCGATGCCGACGGCTACAACCTTGAAGAGGTAAAAATGGTCAAAGAAACCAGGAAGATTTTCGACTGTCCTGACATCGCGATTACCTGCACCTGCATTCGCATCCCCGTTTTCAGGGCGCACTGTGAAAGCATCAATCTTGAATTTACCGCCCCAATCACCCCCGACCAGGCAAGGGACTTGTTGAGCACCGCGCCCGGAGTCTCGCTGATAGACGACCGCGAAAACAATCGCTTCCCGATGCCAATAGACGCCACCGGCAAGGATGACATCTTCGTTGGCCGAATCCGCCAGGACCTGTCCATACCTGAGAACCGCGGCATAAATATCTGGGTCGCCGGCGACCAGCTGCGAAAAGGCGCTGCCCTGAACGCTGTCCAGATTGCCGAAAAATTGCTATAATTGCCTTAATGGCAGTTCGGAATATAAAATTAACGGTCATCTACGACGGCAGCGACTATCACGGCTGGCAAATTCAGCCGGGAAAGAAAACAATTCAGGGCGTACTTACCGAGGCAATTCAAAACCTAATTGGCAGCGAAGTCAGAGTCCACGCCACCAGCAGAACCGATGCCGGCGTAAGCGCGCTCGGCCAGGTCGCCCTCGTACAAATCGACTCACCCATACCAACCGAAAACCTCGCCAAGGCAATTACCCACCGGCTCCCGCCCGACATCGCCGTCACAGAGGCCGTGGAAGTCCCTGTCAGCTTTGACCTGATGGGTGCGGTCAAAAGCAAATTATACCGCTATACCATTTTTACAGGCCGGCCCCGGCCCGTTTTACAAATAAGGCACTGCTGGCATCTGCCCACTGACCTCGACACCGCTGCGATGGCCCGGGCTGCAAAAAAATTGGTCGGAAAAAAGGATTTCAAATCCTTCGCCGCCGCCGCAGACAAACGCGAAAGCTCCGTAAGAACAATCTTCCGCTGCGATGTCACCGCAGAGGACGATTGGGTATATATTGATGTCCAGGGCGATGCCTTTCTGTATAATATGGTAAGAAATATCGTTGGAACCCTTATCGAAGTCGGGACTGGCAGGTGGCCGCCCGAAAAAATGGAAGAAATTCTCGAAGCAAAAAACCGAAAAGCTGCCGGCCCAATCGCACCGGCAGCCGGACTGTGTCTGATGTGGATTAAATATTGAAAATCGTTCACATAATAACAAGATTGATACTCGGCGGTGCCCAGGAAAACACCCTCGTAACCTGCAAACTGCTGACGCAGCGAGGGCACGATGTTACGCTCATCACCGGCCCCGCCATAGGGCCCGAAGGTGAACTCTTCGAACAAACTAAAAATCAAAAATATGGTGTAATCATCATACCTAAAATGATTCGCGCAATCTGTCCCTTATACGATACCATAACCTATTACCAAATCAAAAGACACCTTAAGCACCTCCAGCCCGACATCGTCCACACTCATTCAGCCAAGGCGGGCATTCTCGGCAGATTCGCCGCCCATGCATTGAAAGGAAAATGGGCAGAAAACTTACCTGCAGTGGTTCATACAATTCACGGCCTCGCATTCCATCCCTATCAAAGCAAATGGCTCAACAGGTTTTACATTGCCGTCGAAAAAGCTGCTGCAAAGCGAACGGATTTCTTCATTAGCGTCGCCGATGCAATGACCGCCCAGGCGAACGCCGCCGGTATAAGCCGACCGGAACAATTTTGCACCGCGTATTCCGCTATCGAAGAGGATGATTTCCTCCAGCCAATACCAGAGCAGCAAAAAAAGGATTTTCGCCGAAAATATGGAATCGCGGAAGACGCCATTGTGCTCGTTAGCATCGCCCGGCTGTTTATGCTCAAGGGACACGAATACATTATCGAATCTGCCAAAGAGCTTTCTAAAAGATTCGATAAGGCCGTTTGGCTTTTCGTCGGAGACGGAAATTTGAGCGACCATTTTAAGAACCAGGTCCGCCAATTAGGCTTGGCAGACAAAATCAAATTCACCGGCCTTTTGCCGCCAAGCCAGATACCGCTCGCGATACAATCATCGAATATCCTCGTCCACTGCTCGCTAAGGGAAGGCCTTGCCCGAACCCTGCCCCAGGCAATGTTGTGCGGCAAGCCGGCAATATCCTTCGATGTCGATGGCGCAAGGGAGGTGGTAAACGAAACAACAGGACGTCTTATTGAGCCAAAGAATGTCGAGCAATTAACAAAGGCCTGCGCCGAATTGATAGAAGATAAGCAATTGAGAATAAAGCTCGGCCGACAGGGACGCGATTCCGTAAAGGAAAAATTCGCACCCGAAAAAATGGTCGATACTATCGAAGAAGTATATCAAAAACTACTGGAGAAAAACTAATATTCGCGTGATTAGGAGACAATGTTATGGGTGCGAAACAAGATAGAAGGACTTTTTTGAAAATTGGTGCAACTTATGGAACTGGTTTGGTTATCGGTTGTTCGAGTCTTTCGGGTTGTGCAAACCTGACGAAAACCGACGCCACGACAGAAAAGGAGAAAAAGATGTATGAGATAATTGCTTATTGTGGTTTGATTTGCCAAGGTTGCCCCATCTATTGGGCAACAAAGGAAAAGAATGAAGAAAAAAAAGAGAAAATGAGGGTAGAAATTGCCCGCCAATGTAAAGAGTACGATCTAAAATATGAACTGCAAGATATTACCGACTGTGACGGGTGCAAGACAGAAGGCGGGAGATTATTCTCAGACTGCAAGAAATGTGAAATAAGAAAATGCGCACGAGGCAAGAAAATTGAAAACTGCGCACATTGCGACCAATATGCCTGTGAGAAGCTCAAGAAGCTCTCGGATGCAGATGCCAAGAGCCGATTAGACCTGATAAGAAGCACGCTCTAATTCTACCTGGAACGGGAGAAAGAACATTATGAACACTTACAGAAAAGAACTTTGGTTCAATACGAAAAGTCGGCGCGAATTTATCAACATTACGCCGCAGGTTGAGCAGTGCCTTGAAGAAAGCGGTATCAAAGAGGGCTTTGTGCTCTGCAACGCTATGCACATTACCGCCAGCGTTTTTATCAACGACGATGAATCCGGCCTGCATCACGATTTTGAGGTCTGGCTGGAAAAACTGGCGCCCGAAAAGCCGTACTCCCAGTATCGACATAACGGTTTCGAGGACAATGCCGACGCCCATCTAAAGCGCAGCGTAATGGGCAGGGAAGTCGTCGCAGCCGTCACAAACGGCCAGCTTGATTTCGGCCCGTGGGAGCAGATATTCTACGGCGAATTCGACGGAAAAAGAAAAAAAAGAGTCCTCGTAAAAATCATCGGCGAATAAATCGGTGACTTGATGAGCTTGCTGTTTTTCTTACTTCAGGTATTTGTTATATCATTTTCGGGTGCTATGCAGCCGGGGCCGGTAACGGCCACAGCTATTGCGATTGGCGGTCGAAACCGGTATGCCGGTACACTTATGGCCCTCGGCCACATCATCATTGAATTTCCCTTGATGGTTCTGATTATGCTGGGAGCTGCTAAAGTGCTTAAATCGTCTAAATTTCAAATTGCCATAGGACTGGCCGGCGGCGTAGTCTTGTTAATAATGGCTGTTACGATGCTAATCGGCTTGAGACAAATAGACAGTTCGCAAGCAAAAAAAGGCGGAGACAAACCGGTCCTTGCCGGGTTAATACTATCAGCGAGTAACCCTTATTTTCTGCTGTGGTGGGCTACGGTAGGATTGGCTCTTGCGACAACCGCCAGAGAATTTGGAATCTGGGCCTTCGCATTATTTGCCCTTGTTCACTGGCTTTGCGACTGCCTCTGGCTGCAGGCCCTGTCCTGGGCAAGTTTCAAAGGCTCTGTGCTACTCGGCCCCCGTATGCAGCGTAATGTTCAGATGATTTGCTCACTGGCCATGTTCGCCTTTGGACTGATGTTTATTTACAACGCAGCGAATAACCTGTTTAAGCTGTTTTAGCCACTCTACTCACTTTTGAGAATTTGCTCTAAGCTGTACTGCGCCAAAACATTCCGTTGCGACCGAGCTATTTGCTCAAGACCGGCCGGCTGATCTGTTGTTGACTGGGCGAAACCAGCTTCAGCTACGGCTGCCGCGATGTCACTTAGTCTGATATTGGCTGGTTCTTTTGCAGGAACAAAACCAACCTTCGGGTCCGAGGTTTTCATTAACAGCCCACTCTTAACAAGATGGGCCAGGAGCTTTTCGCCGAACTCAGCCGGAACATCCAGTTTGCTGCATATAACTTCCGATGAGACCGGAGCATTGTTCGCCTCGAACGCAGCCGCAACTTCACGCACAATATTGATGGCCGTAAAATCATTGGCTATGAAATATTCCTCTCTTTTCTTCACAGCCGCAATCTCAGCAGCGTCAAGACTCTTTAGATGCTGGGTAGTAAATGTCAACTGCAGCCCGAACAGCACAATCAGCCATGTAATATAAATCCACAAAACACCTAACGGCACCAGCCCCACGACCCCGTAAACCTTGCTATAAGGGATAAATTCCGTAACGTACTGGGCGAAACCCCACTTTGCAAAACTCCAGACCAACGCCGCCGCCGCCGCACCCCAAATAGCGGCCCGGGCCTGAACCTTTGTGTTCGGCAAAACAAAGTAAAGAAAGAAAAAAGCCGCCGTCGATATCAGGTAAGACAGCAAAACCGGAGCAACATTCGATAGAATCGTTTGATGTATCTGCCCCACCGCCGAATATTGTGCGCTGATGTAGATACCGACACCAAGAAACAGCGGCCCAAGAGTCAAAAGAGCCCAATAATTAATCATTCGCTGCAGGAAGGTTCTCCCTCTGCCAACATGCCAAATATTGTTAAATGCCCGCTCTATCGTTGACAGCAAAGCCAGCGCAGCCCAGATAACAATCACCACGCTGATTAGCGTAATCGATTCCTTGTTTACCCCCTCAAAAAACTGTCCCACTATCCCATCAAGATATTCTGTGAGCATTTCGGCCTGTTCGCCGCCCTCAGGCCCGGCAGCAGCAATTTCGATAGTCGTTAGATTAAGCCCATCGTAAACTAAGTCTTTTACTTTTTCGCCGATGTCACTGTAGGCGGGAAACGACTGAAATATCAACAGCATCACGATGGCCAGCGGAATGGCCCCGAAGATAGTGTGATATGAAAGTGCCGCCGCCTGTTGACCGGCCCGGTTCTTCTTTAACAGTCTCGCACAATGCGACCACAGCTTTATCTGAAAAACCGCAAAGCGACTTGCTTTACCAAGCTCTGCGTAAGGAGTGGACAAAACCTCTTTCAGATTTAACATAACTGTCCCCTTCAACATTCAACTTTTAATGTTCCTTGGTTTGGACTCGCTGCCACATTTACTTAAGCAATTCACCAAGACCCTCAAATATTTTCTCTTTAAGCCGGTCCTCTAACTGCCGCCTCAATTGCAGCTTCAATTGCTGCTCTAGCAGCTTACCCACATCAAGTTCGGGCTTGTCGATTGTTCCTTTAAGTGGTATCGAAATTCTTTCCCCGACTCCTTCCTCACCAACTCTCACCGTCCTGCCATCCAGAGTATAGGGCAAAGTCACAATCATATCCAAACTCTTATCCAGCCCGATAACGCCCTTGAAGTTGACCGGATTGTCGCCGACATCTACCTGCATATCGTCATATCGAAGAAAGCCGTTTTGCAAAACAAATCTTGTCGGATGCACTTTAATATTTTGGTCTCTAAGCCTTAAGCCACCCAAGGAAAGAAGCTGGCTGAGCAAATCCGACGCCGAAAGACGGACATTGTCCGCCGAGATGGTGCCGATTATTTCAAGCTCGTTCTCTGGTGTACCTCGCAACGGCAGCGCAAGCCGTTCACAATTAAAGTTACCCGCGCCGCTGACGTTGAACGCGTTCGCGAAAATAGGGCTTACATACACTAAAAACTCCCTGGATATCTCATCGTTGAGTTGAACTCCCTCTGCTATTTGAATCGGTCCCAGCGTCACTAACAGTCTCGGCTTCTGCTTGAAATCCGCCTCGCCGACAAATCTAAATGTCCCGTTGTTAACTTTTGACGAAAACTGAGAAATAGTAAAGAGACCTTTCACAATCTCAATATCGGCCTCGGCCGGGCTAAAAGTCAGCCCCTTGTAATAGGCCCAATCAAATCCCAGCTTGCCTTCCGTGCTCAGATTCGCCAACAGCTCCGCTCTCTTACCCGCAGGATATTCGCTGGAAAACTCAATAGTCTGTTTCCTTTCACCCTTAAACTTAAGACCCTCCGGCAAAAATGGCCCCGCAATAGTGCTGACAGCCGACAAGTCATATTCGCAATCCACCTGTCCCTTTAATTTCGTCGTCCCCTCTTTAGTCGTTTCAATGAAATTGCCTTTGCGAACCTTTATTTGAGGACTAATCAATTGTAGCTCTTTAACAGCGATGGATTTCTCAGCCGGATTAATCTCAGCATCGAAAATAACCAGTACCTGCTCCTGCTCAAGAGGCTCCTGTCCCGGATAAAGTACCTTAAGATTCTTGACTCTCGTCGAGTCAGTCACGACCCGATAGCTGCCTTTTTTAGAGCTGACAGAGATATTCGATTTAGCGATTCCCGACAACTGCATCTTTTTGGGCAAAGACCCAAACAGCACCGCAAAGGGCCGAAGCTTCTCAAGGTCAACATCGTTCGCGGAAACTGCCAGCTCCATCGATTTCTGCGCTTTTTTACCCAACGGCACGACCGAATCTTTTATGCTGACCTGCCCAAAACTTGCCTTCGCATTTATGAAAGTAACGTTAACAATATCTTTGGCCGTATCAGCAACGAAAGAAAAATCCATATCGGCCTTCGGCTCGAACGCTGTTACCCCTTCCGCTGAGGTTAATCGAAGATTCTTAACCACCGATGAGCCGGCAGCGGTAATTCTATCTTTGCCGCTGGACACTTCGCCCTTGCTGAAAAGCTCGCCAGCCATCCGGTATTGCACTAAACCTGCGAACGGTCCCAACTCCGACTGCAGCTTCGCCAAATCCACGAACTGTCCCAGCTCCGACTGCAGCTTCGCCAAATCCACATCGGCACTGTATCGCAGCAGCTTGCTCGTCCCTGCGCAACTAATATCACCGAACGCAGCCGACACATTTAACTTATCAAAGTTTATACCGCTCTTATCTGACGTTATTTCCACCGCCGCCACGACCGGTTCTGATATTGCAATCTCCTTTCCGTTCACCACGCCGGCCAATCCGACAAGACGTCCCCGGCCGCTAATTTGTTTTCGCCCCTCCTTGGCGAACGTCTCAATGTCACCGCTCAAGCGCCCCGAAGTTACCTTCACACCTTCCTTCACACCAAATGTCCGCGGCATCTGCGACAAAGCCGCAGCCAAATTGCAGTCAAATGTGCCGCTTAAGCTGTATGCTGAGTTGGGCTTTACAAACTCAGACAATGATTTGAATGTTTTGGGAACAAACCCGCTCGCCTCGGCATCCAACCAATCACTGTGAATCTCAAGCTTATCAATATTTATTATTTCCTTCTCACTGCGCAGTTTCATACCAACGTCCAAAACGCCGGTTTTCAATCGGTCGCCTTTCAACTTGTCGCCGGATATATCCAAGTCCTTTCCTTTAATAGTGCCGCTCAAATCTTTAATTCGCCCATCTTTAATCTCGCTCCTCAAATCAGCCGAAATCCTGCCTTCGGCTCGAATCTCAATCCCACCTAATGCAAAAATCGGCTCTAAAGACCCGAGGTCCAAATCGTTGACCTCAACAGTAAAATCACCGCTGGTCCCCTTAAAAGTCCAGCCGGCTTTCTTCTTCAGAATAACCTGACCTTCAGCGCTGACCTTCGACTCTTTACCTTTATCCACCACCGCTATATCTATGTTGAAATTCGTCTGCTGTCCCGGCGGACGCAAATTCACCTTCGACTCTATCTGCGAAAGCTCAACAGTTTTAGCTCCTGCATCGGTCACTTTCAAATTGCCTCCGGTTACTATTATGTCGGCCTTCCTGATTGGCAGGGCAACCGGCTTCCGCCTTTTACTCTCTCGTATCTCACTGGCCTCCTTTGGCCGCTGTTCTTTGAGATTTACCTCCACTTTCGGCTCAAAGATTTCAGTTCTCCCAAAGCTTAAATCGCCCGTCAAAATGGAACCATAGTGGGGCCTTGTAACAATTCGTTTTATCTCGACCAGGATTTGTTCGGCACTGTTGTTAAAGCTAAAGTCCAAAATCCTGACGCCTTTCCACCAGCTCATTGAAAGACTGCTAAAGTCTGCTTCGCCGTCGATGGAATCGTTGATTTTGGCTAATATTATCTTCCGCCCCTTTTTGCTCGACACAAACGCAGGCACAAGAAAAACCACTAACAAAATCAAAACCGCTAAAAGTGCCAATGCCAGCTTCAGGATTCTTTTTTTGCTTTTCTTCCCCCGCCCCGCCTTGGAATCTTTTTCAACCCGCATCGTTTAATCCCCCAAAAGATAGTTAAAGTTGCTTAGCCCCGGTTTCAGTTTCGCCGGGGGTCTCCGATATAGCAGAAAATAAATACTTGCTTTGCCAGAATCAATCGAGCATTATCTCGTCGGATTTATCTCTGATTATTGAATCGACCTTGTCGGTGTGCTCTTTGGTGATATCATCGATTTGCTTCTTGCCTTTCTCCAGGTCGTCTTCCGAGATAAGCTTGTCTTTCTGCTCTTTTTCGAGCTGCTTGTTTGCTTCTCTGCGTATGTTACGAATACTGACTTTTGTCTGTTCGCCGGCCTGTTTGGCCTGGGCGGCAAGCTGTTTTCTCCTCTCCTCACTCAGAGGCGGAACGTTCAGCCGTATCAGCTTTCCCTCCACAACCGGCGCAATGCTCAAATCGCTGCTTCTGATTGCTTTTTCAATCTCTTTGACCGAAGCCGGGTCAAACGGTTTAATCACAACCGTATCTGCCTGTGGCGTCGCCAGAGTTGCCATCTGTTTCAGCGGCGTAGGCGTCCCGTAGTAATCGACCTTTATATTCTCAACCAGCCCCGTCGAAGCCCTTCCTGTCCGAACCGATTTTAATTCATTATGCAGAACTTCAACCGCCTTTTTCATCTTCGATTCGCTCTCCTGGATGATTTTTTTAGTAGGCATCTACAATCTCCGCAATTGTTAATATTCAGCCGCTATCATTTCCTGCTCTGTCACCGCCGCCGAAACAAAGCAGTCCATTCACTACACAGAAATTAATGTCCCCACCTGCTCGCCGCAAAGCGCCTTCGTTATGTTGCCCTCTTTGAATATATTCAAAACGATAATCGGTATATTGTTGTCCCGGCAGAGGCTTATTGCTGAATGGTCCATTATTCGCAGGTTCTTCCTCAGTACGTCATCGTAAGATAATTTCTCGAACAATTTCGCATCCGGATTCTTTTCGGGGTCATCGCTGTAAACACCATCGACCTTTGTCGCCTTTACAACCACGTCCGCTTCAAGTTCCGAAGCCCTCAAAGCCGCACACGTATCGGTCGTGAAGAAAGGATTTCCCGTCCCGCCGGCTAATATCGCAACCCTTCCCTGCTCAAGGTGCCGAAGGGCCCTTCTGCGAATAAACTTTTCGCACATCGCCGATACTTCTATCGCGCTCAAAACCCTCGTCGGCTGACCCAGTCCCTCAAGCATCTCCTGCAGCGCACAGGCGTTGATAATGGTCGCCAACATTCCCATATAATCGGCTGTGTTTCTGGGTATTTTGCTTACCTTCGCAAAGTTCTCCCCTCTGATGAAATTCCCCGCCCCGACCACAATCGCCACCGCCGGCCCAAGCTTGCAAATCTGCAGTATCCTCTCTGCAATCGATTTAAGCGAATCACCGTCAATACCAACGCCCCCCGGCCCGCAAAAGCTCTCCCCCGAAAGCTTCAACAACACTCGATTATATTTGCTCTTCGCCATCTTTTTCTCGACAGCTTAAAACTATATTCATTACCCGACATCAAATCGCACAAATCTTTTTATCTTCGCTTCGCCCCCCGCCTGCTTGGCCGCCTCATCCAAAACCTGCGCAACGGATTTGCTGTCGTCCTTGACAAATCG
>CAZQYB010000041.1:0-17787 GCA_964597535.1 uncultured Pirellulales bacterium
TCTTCAGCCAACGTGATGTACTATACGAAGATTATCAAGGACAAGATGCTTCTTCGGGAACTTGTTCAAGCAGCCAGTGAAATATTAGATAACGCCCATGATGCTACAGGAGAAACCGCCCAAAAACTTGACCACGCCGAGCAGAAGATATTCGCTATTACCAACAAAAAAATAAGCGGTAATGCCGCTATATTAAGGGACCTGGTGACTCGCGCTTATGAGCTTATAGAAAGCCGCGTTGGAAGCCACGTTACGGGCTTGGCAACCGGATATTATGAGCTGGATGAACTGACCTGCGGTTTACAAAATGGAGAGATGATAATAATTGCCGGCCGGCCGAGCATGGGCAAAACCGCTTTGGCACTGAATATCGCTGAAAATATTGCGGTGACAGAGAAGATGCCGGTGGCGATATTTTCTCTGGAGATGGGAAGACAGCAATTGGCCGAAAGATTCCTGTGCAGTACCAGCAAAATCGAATCCCAGATGGTAAGAAAAGGCATGCTCAGTACCGAACATTATCAGGAACTGGTAAAAGCCTGCGGCGTTTTGTCTGATGCTCCGATTTACATTGATGATACCGCAGGACTGACACCATTGGAGCTTCGTGCCAAGTCAAGAAGACTCAAAAGCAGTTATGATATAAAGTGTATTTTCGTGGATTATCTTCAGTTGATGAGCTTGGGAACCAATCGTATTGAATCGCGTCAGCAGGAAATCACGACGATTTCGAGATATATCAAGGCGTTAGCGAGGGAACTGAATGTTCCGGTTGTGGTTTTGAGCCAGTTGAATCGTGCGCCGGAAGGCAGAGAAGGACATAGGCCAAGGATGAGCGACCTTCGTGAGAGCGGAAGCATCGAGCAGGACGCTGACGTTGTGATGCTGCTGCACCGTGAGGATTATTACCATCGCGGCGAAAAAGATTATGAGCCGAATAATAAGGCGGACTTGATAATAGCCAAGCAGAGGAATGGTCCGACGGATACGGTTGAACTTATTTTCAGAGAAAAGTTTACGCGGTTTGAGAACGCCTCACATACAGAACAGGAATTGGTGCCTTTTTAGGAGAAGCAAAATCGAGCGAGTATCAAATATCAAGTATCGGAATTTGAACTTTAACGTTTTAGGTTGCCTGTTTGCTATTTTGAGTTTGTTGGCTGCGGCGAGCTCACGTTCGCAGGCAGAGGTGCGAACCGCCGAACGCGGGACACAATACCGGATACGGAGCGTTCGTGTAGTGGGTAACGTCAGTATCAGCGCCGAGGACATATTGACCAGAGTTCACAGCAGGGTTGGCGATTTGTTTGAGGCGGAAAGGGCAGATGAGGACGCGGGGCGGATAGCAGGATTGGTCGGCGTGGCCAGTGCTAAGTACGAGCCTCGCGTTGTTGATAACAAAGTCGAGTTGATATTTGTCGTTGTAGAAAAAGATATTATCAGGTCGATAGATTTTGTCGGCAACAAGAAGTTTAAGGCCAAGACTCTGCGGAGAAAACTGGGCTTTATGATACGCGATTACCTGGATTTGATTTCGGCCGAGTCCGGCAGGGCGGCGCTGGAGGAATATTATCTGAAAAAGGGTTTTGCTTTTGTTGAAGTGAGGCTGGATAGCGAGCAATTGCGCAAGGGCAAACTGTTTTATAGCATTGACGAGGGGCCGAGGGTCAAGATACATTCGGTGAAGTTCAGCGGTAATAAGGCGATAAAGGCGGGGAGACTTAAAAAGGCGATAAAAACGGACGGAAAGAAATGGTTTTTTTGGCCGAAGAACTACAGCGAAACGGCGGTTGCCAAAGATGTGGCAAAGCTGCAAAAGCTCTATTACAGAAAAGGTTTTCTCGATAGTAAGATAACTGTAGAACGAGAATTCAATGCGAAAAGGAATAGGGTTCGTCTTACTGTTGTTGTTGCTGAAGGGACAGTTTATACCGTTGACAAAATCGTTGTTAGTGGTATGCAGCACTTTGATGAGAAACAAATTAAGGCCCAATTGAAATTAGAAGAGGGGCAGAGGTATAACGAGAGAACAGCGACCCTGGATGTTGAGCGGCTTCTCAAGCTTTATCGTGAGGCAGGCTTCATAGATGTGAAAGTTGAGCAGGACCGCAAGTTTATTTCCAGAGACAGGGTTGACGTTGAATTTGAGATATCCGAGGGCGAGCAGTTTCGCATCGGGCGGATTGATATAACCGGCAACGAAGGGACACAGGACAAAGTTGTCCGGCGGGTGCTGGATGAATATGATTTCCTGCCCGGCAAGTGGTATAACGCGGATGTGGCCCGTGGGGACGGAAGTGGCGAATTGGAAAAAGAGGTGCGAAGGAGGGTATTGGCCGAGAGGACAACAATTACGCTGAGCGGCGAGGTGCCCGGTCAGAGGGATGCAGAGGTGCACATAAAAGAGGGTCAGACTGGGTCGCTGAATGTAGGGGCAGGGGTCAGTACGGATGCCGGGGTCATAGGACAACTCGTGATTCAGCAGAGGAATTTCGACATTAAGGATTGGCCGGAGAGCTTCGGAGAGTTTATCACAGGAAGGGCCTTCAAAGGTGCGGGACAGACTTTGAGAGTTGCAATCGAGCCGGGGACGGAACTAAGCGAATATTCGGTTAGTTTCTCCGAGCCATACTTTCGAGACAAACCGATAGAGCTGGGTGTTGCCGGCTCAAGCAGGATGAGGGAGAGAGAAAGCTATGACGAAGGCAGGTTAAAGGGATATGTTGGGTTCTCGGAGCGATATCAGAAACGATATAGTGAGCGATGGCTCAAGAGTATCGGTTTTAGGGTGGAGAATGTTGATATTGACGACCTTGACAGCGATGCACCCAAAGAAATCGTTGATGAGAAAGGCGATAATGGTCTTGCGGGGGTCAGATTTGGTATTGGAAAGGAACTTATCGATGATAGGTTTAATCCAAGCAAGGGCTATACTTTTAATACGAGTTATGAGCAGGTTGGCGGGGACCACACTTTTGGTATATTGAGCGTAACCCGCAGACGGTACACTACGCTTTATGAGGATTTGGCTGAACGGAAAACTGTCCTTTCGACAAAGCTGCATGCGGCAACGGTGGTGGGTGATGCCCCATTTTTCGAGAAGTTTTACGCCGGCGGGTCGGGTTTGTACGGCATCAGAGGTTTTGATTATCGCGGCATAAGTCCGAGAGCCGGGGCCGGTGATGACCCTGTGGGCAGTGATTGGATATTTTTGGCCAATGCAGAGGTGACTGTACCTTTGGTGGGTGAGGAATTTGCGGCGTTGTTTTTCGTTGATAGTGGGGCGATTGATTCGGGGAGCTATCGTGCGGCGGTGGGGACAGGGATACAGATACTGATTCCTCGGTGGTTTGGGCCTGTGCCGATGAGGTTTGAGATTGCTGTGCCATTTATGAAAGAGGATGATGACGATACGCAGGTTTTCAGTTTCTCTGTGGGGAGACTGTTTTAAGTTGATAATTGATTATTATTCGGGTGAACATATTTTGATAAAGGATAAATCGAGAAGGGATAATTTATGAAGATTAGAGCTATCGTTTTGAGTTGTTTGGCATGCGTGATTGTTTTGTTTATGGGGCATGAATATAGCCAGGCAGAGCCGAAAGACAAGAAGTCATCCTTGAAGATTGGTGTTGTAAGTGTTCGGGAAACATTTCGAGATTGTAAGAGCAGGAAGGAGCACGATAAAGAATTAAGGGATGAAGAGAGCAGAGCTAATGCAGTGCTGAACAAGCTTAATAAAGACATCGAAGCTGCCGAGGCAGGGCTTGAAACGCTAAGGCGTGAAAGCAGTGATTATCTGGAACTGGAGAGGGATGTGGTGCAAAAGCGAGCCAGCTATCAGTCTCAAAAAGCGTTCTATGAGAAGCAGTTGGGGCTGAAAGACCGGCTCTGGACAAAGAGTTTTTATAAAGAATTTCTGCGGGTAACCAGCGAAGTCGCAGAGGAGAAGGACTTTGATTTGGTGTTTGAACGAAGTGAGCCTGACCTTTCTATGGTGAGCGCTGCGGGACTTTTGATGACCATGCAGACGCATAAATTACTGTATAGCGACGGGTGTATAGATATTACCGAAGAGGTGATGGCGCGTCTGGATAAAGAGGGTTCAAAAGTCGAGAATCAAAAATAGAAATGACAAAGAACAATTTAAGAAGAAAAAAACCATTACATTTTGATGCGTGATTTAGGATGAGATTGACAGTTGCGCAATTGGCCGAGCGGATTGGCGCTGAGTTAGTCGGAGACGGCTCGGCGCAGATAGATGCTGTAGGGCCCTTAGAAGCGGCTGGTGCTACCAATGTCACTTTTATCAGGGACAGCGATCGCTATGGGGGGCGTTCGCGTCCGGGTACAGATGCGAGGCGTACAAGCGAACTTGAAAAATCACAGGCGGGTGCGGTTATCGTTGCCGAGCGCATTGAGGGTTTGGGCAAGCCACAGCTTATAGTTGAAAATGTTGATGCTACCCTGATAGAAGCGTTAAAGGTTTTTGCGCCCAAGTTAAAGGCTGCCGCTGTGGGCATCGACCCGACTGCGAGAGTTGGCCGGCGGGTGAAGATCGACGAGGAGGCTGCTATCGGGAAGGGAGTGGTAATTGACGACGGAGTAAGGATAGGGGAAAACAGTATAATTGCCTGTGGGTGCTGGATAGGAGAGAATTCGAGGATTGGGAAGAATTGCCGGATTGACAGCAACGTTGTGGTTTATCACAACTGCGTGATAGGCGACAGTGTGATTGTTCAGGCAAACAGCACAATAGGCTCAACGGGGTTTGGATATTCTTTGATAGATGGGACTCATAAACTTATTCCGCATAACGGAGGCGTGGTAATTGAGGATTTTGTCGAGATAGGAGCCAATTGTTGCATTGACAGGGCGAAGTTCGGGAATACCGTAATCGGGGCCGGGACGAAGATAGATAACCTTGTGCAAATTGCTCATAATGTGGTAATCGGCAAATGCTGCCTTATAGTCGGACAGGTTGGCATCTCCGGCAGTTGCAAGGTTGGTGATGGTGTTGTGTTGGCGGGGCAGGTCGGCCTCGTGGATAATATAGAATTGGGAGATGGTACAATAGTCGGCGCTCAATCGGGTGTTACGCACGATGTGGTAGCCGGACAGCAACTATTCGGCTCACCGGCGGTTGAAATAAAACAGGCGTTACGGACAATTGGTTTGACGAAGCGTTTGCCGAAGCTGGCGGAGCAGTTAAAGCAGATAAGTAAGAGGATAGAAAGACTTGAATCTGCAAAAGACGATAAAGAGTGAAACGAGCATATCCGGCAAAGGTTTGTTTGAGGGGAAAGAGGTAAGGGTTATTTTTCGGCCTGGGCCTGCAGATTCCGGGGTGGTTTTCGTACGTACTGATACTCAAGAGCCGGTGCGGATTGGCGCTGTTGCGAGCAATCTTGCTGAGCGAAGCCGGCGTACGACGCTAAAGAAAGGTTCTGTAAGTGTAGAGACGGTGGAGCATTGTTTGGCTGCGGTCAGCGCTCTTGGGATTGACAATCTGGTTATAGAAGTTGACGGGTTAGAGCTGCCAGCTCCGGATTGCAGCAGTGCGGAGTATTTCAAGGTTCTCAAACGAATTGGGCAGGTTGAGCAGCCAAAGGAGCGGAAAGAGTTTGTTATCAGCGAGCCGGTTAGTATTACCTCTGGCGATGCGTGCATTTACGCCCTGCCATCTACAGATGGAGGATTAAATATCATCTTTGACCTGGATTACGGGGGTCACACGGGTATTGGCAGGCAGATTTTCAGTTGTCGCGTGACCGCGGAGAGTTTTGAGAAGAATCTGGCGTCTGCGCGGACTTTTTGTCTTGAAGCTGAGGCAAGGCAGTTTCAAGCTCGCGGGGTGGGGACGCATATTGGTCCTCGCGATGTTCTGGTGTTTGGCTCGGATGGTCTGATTAAGAATGATTTTCGGTTTCCTAACGAGTGTGCCAGGCACAAGATTGTTGATTTGATAGGCGACCTTGCGTTGGTCGGTCGGTCGGTCAAGGGCAGGATTGTGGCCTATAAGAGCGGGCATCCGTTAAATCAGCAGCTTGTGAGGAAGTTATATGAAGCGGCCGAGCGGCAGGAGCGCATCGAGAAATTTGGGACTGATGCAGTTTTGGATATTCGGAAGATTCAAAAGATTCTGCCGCATAGATACCCGTTTTTGCTGGTAGATAAAGTGATAGAAATTGAAGGTGACAGGCGAATAAGAGGGGTAAAAAATGTAAGTTTCAACGAGCAATTTTTCCAGGGTCACTTTCCCGGTACGCCCGTTATGCCCGGTGTTCTCATCGTGGAGGCGATGGCTCAGCTTTGCGGTTTGTTGTTCGCGCAGAGATTGGAACACGCCGGCAAGATGGCGATGTTATTGAGTATGGACGGCGTGAAATTGCGTAAAGCCGTTGTTCCAGGCGATAGGCTTATCCTTATCGCTGAGACGGTCAGACTGAGGAAGAGGACCGCGCAGTGTCGGTGCAAGGCGATGGTAGATGAAAAAGTAGCGGCGGAGGCGCAAATCAAGTTTGTGCTTGTGGACGAAGAGAAGGTATAAAGATATGAGCATAACTCAAAATTGCACAAGTAATAGGTGCTTTGTGGGGATAGCGAAAGGGACAAGATGATTCAGGTACACCACAGTGCGGTAGTTCATGAGAATGCAAACCTGTCTGATGGTGTGGTGATTGGGCCCAATTGTGTTATCGAGGACGGGGTCTCAATTGGCGCCGATACGGCGCTTGGTGCCAATGTGGTAGTCAGCAAAAATGTTAGGATTGGGCAGAATAATCACTTTTTTGCGAATTGTGTGATTGGTGGCCAGCCACAGATAATTGGTTTGAGTTCAGATACAGAGATTGGGGGGCTCTTAATCGGTAATAATAATACTATTCGTGAACAAGTAACAATTCATCCGAGCATCTATCCGGGGGAATTTACGAAAATCGGGAATGATAATCTGATTATGATAGGAGCGCATATTGGACACGATTGCATACTTGAGGATAAAATAATTATGAGCAACTGTGTCCAGGTAAGCGGGCATTGCAAGATTGAGACAGGAGTTTGGCTTAGCGGTGTGGTTTTGCTGCATCAGTTTGTAACTATTGGCAAGTGGTGCTACGCTGCAGGGCTTGCGGGGATTAATCATGATATTCCACCGTTTTTAACCGTCAGCGGACATTATCCGCTGAGCGTTCGGGGCGTCAATAGGCGAGGTCTGGTACGAGCAGGTTTAAGCGAGCAGCAGCAGGAAAAGATATCCGAGGCGTACGATAAGCTCTATCGCCGGGGCGGTACGCTGCTGAAGAATGCAGAGCAATTGGCTAAAGAAGACGGGCTTGATGAGAATGTCCGTGCGATGATTGATGCGATAACCAAAAGCAGCGAGCATCGATTTGGCAGATACCTGGAGAAGTTCAGACATTAGAAGAAAGCGGTATATGAATAAGATGCGAACAGCAGTTGTGGGTGCAGGCAAGATGGGGGCGATACATGCGAAGGTCTATGACCGGCTGCCACAAAGCGATTTTGTTGCAGTAGTTGATATAGACGGCGAGAGAGCGAAGCGTCTTGCCAAACGATATAACTGTTCGGCGTTTACTAAATGCGAAGATATATTGGGCAAAGTCGATGCGGTAACCATAGCGTCTCCGACCGTAACACACCAGAAGTTAGCGGAAATCTTCATTGAGAACAATATAGCGGTGATGATTGAGAAACCCCTGGCGGCGAATGTTAAAGAGAGCAGAAGGATAGTAGAGCTTGCGAGAAAGAATAACACAGTTGTGGCGGTGGGTCACTCTGAACGCTGTAATCCGGTTGTTCAGGCGATGAAGCGGCTCGATATCGAGCCAAAGTTTATCGAGGCGACTCGTATCAGCCCATACCCGTTCCGTTCAAGCGATATAGGGGTCGTGCTGGACGTGATGATTCACGATATAGATATTATTCTGTCTTTGGCGGCAAGCAAAGTTAAAAAGGTAGATGCGGTAGGTATCAGTGTCATTGATGAGAAAGAAGATATTTGTAACGCCCGGATTTTCTTTGAGAGTGGCTGTATCGCGAATATTACCGCATCGAGACTGGCTCTGAAAACCGAAAGGAAAGTAAGGGTATTCAGTCGGCAAGCGTATTTGAGTGTGGATTATTTCAAGAAGAGCGGAACCATTATTAAGGCAGCCCCAAATGTTGATGTTGTCGGAAAAGTCCGGGAGCTTAGAAGGGGGGGGAAATTCGACCTTTTGAAAGTCAACTGGCCGGATTTGCTGCACATTGAAAAACTCAAGATAGACGATAAGGAGCCGTTGCGTCTTGAGCAGGAATCTTTCTTAAAGGCGGTGGCAGACAAGCGGCTTCGGCCCGAGGTTAGTGCTGAAGATGGCCTGGCAGCGATGGAATGCGCCGAGAAGATTTTAGACTCTGTCAAAAAACATAAGTGGGACTGAAGTTCCAGTTTTTTGTTTTGAAAGGGATGTGGTATGATTCGTAAGTTTTGGTTGAGCGTGTTATTGACGGTTGTTGTGTTGATGGCCAGCTGTGGTAGAGAGGCAGATAAGCAGCCGAAGGATGTGGCGGCCGGTCCGAAGAAGGTAAAGCTCGAAACGAGTATGGGTGATATCGTTCTTGAGCTTAATGAAGATGCGGCGCCGGTTACGGTAAAGAATTTCCTTCAGTATATTGAGGAGGGTTTTTACGATGGGACGATATTTCACAGGGTTATACCGAGATTTATGATACAGGGAGGTGGGTTCACGCCGGACATGAAGGATAAACAGACGCATCCTCCGATTGTTAACGAATACCGGCTCAGCAATGTTCGTGGCACGGTCGCTATGGCCAAAATAGGCGGTAACCCGAATTCCGCTACCTCACAGTTCTTCATTAACCTTTCGGACAACAGTCGCCTGGATAGCCAGAATGGCGGCTTCACAGTCTTTGCCAGGGTTGTCGAAGGTATGGACGTTGTGGATTCCATCACAACGGTGAAGACGACCATGAAAATTGGGACGATTAGGAGTCGCAGGCTTCAAATGAGCAACGTGCCCGTTGAGCCTGTTATGATAAAGTCAGCTAAGGTTGTCTCAGGCAAGTAGGGTTAATTGGCTAAGCGTTTAATCTTAGCTTGCTGACCAGTTGGTGGGCGAGGCGGGTTGGTTCGGGCAGACGATATTTGGTTGTGCAGGCGAGGGTGACTTCAATCGCATCTTTTAGCAGGCATTTGTTGCCCACCGAGACAAAGACGGGCTTGACATTTGTGCGTGTTCTAACAACGGCGCCGATAATTTCATCGTTCGTGGCTCGTGGTTCGTGACTCGTTTCATTTTTCCAGCGTTTTTTGTCTTTAAGTAAGCTGTATGTGCCTTTTTGAGGCGGCGGGTCTTCGAAGATGCCGGTGAGTCTGCTTTTTGCGCAGCCGATAGTCGGTTTGTCGAAAAATAAACCCAGATGCGCTGCGAGGCCGAGCCGGCGGGGATGGGCGACACCCTGGCCGTCGATGATGAAAACATCCGGCTCATTTTTGAGTTTTTCGACGGCGGCGATGCAAGCGGGAGCTTCTCTAAAGGAGAGCAGGCCGGGGATGTAGGGGAAGCTGACTTGTTGGACAGCGTTCGTTGTTTCGACAGTTTCAAAGCCTGGGGCCGCCAAGGGTTCCAAAAGACCCTTTTGAGTGTTCGAGTTTTTCAAAACAACGACGGCGGCGATAATTCTTTTGCCATCTTTGCTAAAGGCACAGTCCAGGCCCGCAATTAGCTTTGGTGGTTTTTTCAGGGGGGTAAATTGCACTTCGCAGGCGAGGTTCTTCTGGCAGTCTCGCGCCTCTGAGTAAGACAAGTTCCAGCTATGCAGTTTCTTCGTTTTCATAACAGCTTTGGGTAGCTGTCAGTGCAATTCAGATAGTTTTTCTTCAAGTTCATTTACTGGTGTGAAATACCATGTTCTCCCAATCTTATCGCTTTTGAGTAACCTGCGGTATTCTAAGTCAAGCAAGTCAAGTCGGCTTGTTTGGTAGACAACGTTGTGGCTCGTTTGATGTGACTTGATTGTATAGCGTTGGTGAGGATGCCGGAGAGCATGGCTGATAAGCGCGCGCTGGCGATGGTTAAGTACTGCAACGCCGTGAAGCTGTCGCTCAATTGCTTGCAGTTTCTCAGTCTTTCGTTTGATGTATTTGTGAAGTTCCTTAATTGCTCGTCGAATTACATCAAGATGATAAAGGATAAAGTATGTGAGATCATTGTCATCTGTCTCTGTGTGGAGGAAAGCACGACCATATTTTACAGGTGCCTTGCGAATAATCTGCGAAATCGAGATGAACTCGAATAGCCAAAAGTTATGGCGGAGCATTGACCAGTAGAATAGAGCTCTGGCAGTTCTGCCGTTGCCATCGACAAAGGGATGGTCGTAAGCGAGCCAGAAGTGTAAAATGATAGCTCTAATCACTGGATGGATAAAGTACTTAGGTGTTTTACCATTGGCAAAATCACACATAGCAGCCATTCTTTTTTCGAGTTGGTTCACTGGGGGCGGGTCATGGAAAACCTCATTATACATATCACCAACAACTCTCTTTTCATTGGCCTTGCGGAATCGTCCAGCAGCGGATGGTTCATCTAATGTTTTTTCTGTGACAAGTTGGTGGATATCAAATATCAATTCTTTGGATAAAGGTTTGTCTTTGATTCGTCCGATCCGTTGCATGGTTCTGAAATTGTTGAGAATCATCCGTTCGCTTTTGTCACGGGGAGAGCGACCGGTTTTAATCATCTCCTTAGCAACTCTTCGAGTTGTTGCTGCACCTTCGAGTTGACTTGAAGTAATCGCTTCTTGGATTAGCGAACTAATGTAATATTGGTCTTTTGTGTCCGGATTTATGATTTGCTTTGGCATTTGTATAAAACCACCAGCACCCTGGTCGATTTTGTGTAGCATTTCGGGTATGGGATCCACTTCAAGGTATTTAAATGGTTCTCTGTTTTTGTCGTTCAGTGGGACTTGTTTGAACAGATTACGACGTTGGATTTTTAAGGCGAACCACCATTGTTCGTGGGTAAGGCCCTTTGGGGGCGGATAGTAAATAAGTTTGTCCCAATGAAGGTACTTGCCTATCACCGAGAGGGAAAATTTTTCACCGAAAATCTTGGGAATCAGTTCTCGATCATCTTTAATTTGTTCCCAAATTATTCCAAGATCAGGTGGTTTTTTCGGCATTTTCATTGTGCTATCCTCTGTAATATCAGGGAGTTATGAATATACTAATTATATACTAATTCGTTAAAATTTAGTATATAGGGATGGTTGTTTTCTGTCAAATACTAAATTTAAATATTTTAGTATTAAATTAGTATAAGGCAATAGAGTAGCATTATAAGTTCCCATAATAGGTGAAGGCGATGCATGGAAATTGCATTCCAAGTGGAATTCGCAAGAATGTACGTCTGATAATTTTTCAGTAGTTTTGTGTGTTCCCACATTTTGGTACAATTATTAGTTTGGGTTATTGCCGGATTTTTTGCAGGGGCGCTGCTTTTAGCAGCAAGGGGAAATATGGCAAAGCGAATAGAAAAAGCGATTCGGATAACGGGGGCGGCGGAGCATAATCTTAAGAATATCAACGTGGACATTCCGCGTGATAAACTGGTAGTGATTACCGGCATAAGCGGCTCCGGCAAAAGCTCTCTTGCCTTCGATACGGTTTATGCGGAGGGCAGACGAAAATATGTCGAATCGCTAAGTACATACGCTCGTCAGTTCCTCGAGCAGATGCAGAAGCCGGCTGTTTCCGAGATTACGGGACTACCACCTACTATCGCTATTGAGCAGCGAAGCGCAAGCGGCAATCCTCGCTCGACGGTGGCTACCACCACCGAAATCTACGACTATTTCAGGCTACTTTTCGCTCGCGTGGGGCAACCCCACTGCTGGGTATGCGGGAAAGAGATTACAAGTCAGCATTCTTCGCAGATAGTAGAGTCGATACTTGGCTGGTCGGAAGGAACGAAAATTCAGATTTGCGCGCCGCTTGTTCGCGGGAAAAAAGGTGAGCACAAAGATATTTTTGTTGCCGTGCAGCGAGAAGGCTTTGTTCGTGTGCGTGTTGATGGGTCCCTTTACGATGTGCGTAAGGTCCCGGTCCTGAACAAGAACAGGAAGCATAATATCGCGGCGGTTGTGGACAGACTAATCATTAGGGATTCAGTTCGCACTCGACTGGCGGATTCGGTGGAGACGGCACTTAAGTTGGCTGATGGTGTTCTTTTGGTTCTGGTTCAGGAGCCGGGAAATGATAAGAATAACGGCGGCGACGGCAGATGGGCTGAGAGTATCTACAGTGAGAAGTTTGCCTGCCCTGAGCATCCGCAGGCATCGCTTGAGGAGCTGTCGCCTCGGCTGTTTAGCTTTAACAGCCCTTACGGTGCGTGCAAGAGCTGCGACGGTCTGGGGACGATTCTGGAATTCGACCCTGACCTGATTGTTCCGGACAAGAGGGTCTCGCTGGAGAACGGCGCTATCGATGCCTGGCGCAAGGGCGGCAAGAGAATGAATATTTTCTACAACAGGATGGTTAAAAGATTTTGCAGGAATATAGGCATCAGCAAATCTTTGCCGTTCGAGCGAATACCGGCAGAGATGCGAAGAATTCTGATGGATGGGACGACGGTGGCAGACAGGCGAAAATACGGTTTGCAGTTTGAAGGTGTTATTCCAAATCTTGCGAGGCGATGGAAGAACACTACGAGCGAATATGTTAAGGCGAGGCTGCACAGCTACCTTTCGGAGCAGCCGTGCCGGAACTGCAGTGGGGCACGACTTCGGCGGGAAGCTATTGCGGTGACGGTTGGCGGCAAAAATATACATCAGTTGAGCACGTTCAGCATTGAAGAGACCCAGAGATTTTTCAATAAACTGGAGTTGGACGAAGAAAAGTCGTTGATTGCCGCCCAAATTCTGAAGGAGATAAAGGCGCGACTGAAGTTTATGATTGATGTTGGTCTTGGCTATCTGACGCTGGACAGGATGAGCAGCACTCTTTCGGCCGGTGAGGCGCAGCGGATACGCCTGGCCACGCAGGTTGGCAGTGGTCTGGTGGGGGTTTGTTATGTTCTTGACGAGCCGACGATAGGCCTTCACAAGCGTGATAACAGCCGATTACTTGGTATCCTGCGGCGGCTTAGCCGGCTGGGCAATACGGTTATAGTAGTTGAGCACGATGAAGATATTATCAAGAGTGCGGACCATATAATTGATATTGGCCCTGCGGCTGGTGCGCGCGGCGGGAAAGTGGTTGTGCAGGGCAGTTTCAGTGACGTTATCGGCTGTGCGGAGTCTGTGACAGGTGAGTATCTTAGCGGCAAAAAGAGAATAGCCCTGCCGGTTCAAAGGCGCAAATACAACCTTAGAAGGTGCATAGAAGTAAAGCTTGCTTCGGAGAACAATCTTAAGAATATCGATGTAAAATTTCCCCTTGGTGTCTTTAGCTGCGTGACAGGAGTTTCAGGTTCCGGAAAGAGTACTCTGGTAAGCCAAATTTTGTTGAGAGCCTTGAAGCGTTGGCTGTATGGGTCTCGTGACAGGCCTGGCAAACATAAAAGGATTCTTGGGACGTCGCAAATTGATAAGGTCATAGAGATAAACCAATCGCCGATTGGAAAGACGCCGCGGAGTAATCCGGCGACGTACACAGGTGTGTTTGATTTGATAAGAAAACTGTTTTCGATGACGCGGGAGGCGAAGATTCGAGGTTATAAGCCGGGGCGATTCAGCTTCAACGTTAAAGGCGGGCGATGTGAATACTGCAAGGGACAAGGGACGAAGAAAATTGAGATGCATTTTCTGCCGGACGTCTATGTAACGTGTCAGAATTGCAAAGGCAAAAGATACAATCCTGAGACCCTTGAGGTTACCTATAAGGGTAAAAATATCGCTGATGTGCTTGATATGAGAATAGAAGAATCGCTTAAATTTTTTGCGAATTTCCCGACTATAGTGCGTTTGCTGAGTATGCTTGATAATGTTGGTTTGGGCTATATGCAATTGGGTCAGCCCTCAACGACTCTTTCGGGCGGTGAAGCCCAGCGGGTAAAACTTGCTTCTGAGCTGGGCAAGGCGGCTACAGGACATACTTTGTATCTGCTCGATGAGCCGACGACGGGTCTGCACTTTGCCGATATTCATAACCTCCTGAATGTTCTGCAGCGATTGTGCGATATGGGTAATACCGTTGTGGTAATCGAGCATAATCTTGATGTTGTCAAGATGGCGGACTATGTAATCGACCTTGGTCCCGAGGGTGGTGATGCCGGTGGGGAGGTTGTTGCTACAGGTTCGCCGGAGGAGATTATCGAAAATAGAAAGAGTTATACAGCCAAATATTTGAAAGAAAGACTGGAGGCAGAAAAGAAAAGTAAAAAGGCAAAGGTGAAAATTAAGAAGACAAAGAAAAAGAATTAGATTCCCGCTTTCGCGGGAACGACATAGGCGTGAGCGGAAGTGATGTAGGCGTAAGCGGGAATGATAAAGGGGAGCATAATTTTGTATTGGGATTTTTTATGATTGTTCCGGCACTTAAATGGATTGGTGATGTTGACGGTTTTTTGGAACTGATAGACCAGCGGAGGTTGCCTGGGGAGTTTGTTAAATTAGAGTGCCGGGATGTTGAGCAACTTTATGAAGCGATAAAGACCCTAACAGTGCGGGGCGCTCCGGCTATCGGGGTTGCGGGGGCTTATGGATTGGTTCTGGCCATGCAGAAACAAAAGGGCAACCACGTAGGGCTGCCCCTACAAGCCGGCGGTAACGATTTGGAGGAGGGACTTTCTGTTCTGTCCGAAGCAAGTGAGTATTTAGCTTCATCGCGTCCGACCGGGGTGAATCTGTTCCGTGCACTGGAGAGAGTCCGCCAAAGAGCCGAGGCGTTTGTTGCCGGTGAGCCGGGGGCGAAGTTACAAGAGCTACGGCAGATTGTCTTCAATGAGGCGAACGTTATATATCAAGAAGATGTTGATATGTGCCGGAGAATTGGGGAAAACGGCGAGAGTTTCATTAAGGACGGGACCGCTATTTTGACGCACTGCAACGCGGGGGCACTGGCGACGGCGGGACAGGGGACAGCTTTGTCGATGATGTTCGAGGCGCATAAAAAAGGCAGGAAGTTTAAGGTTTATGCCGACGAGACCCGGCCATTGTTGCAGGGCGCTCGGTTGACGGCGTGGGAGCTGAAGGAGGCGGGTATTGATGTAACGGTTATTTGTGACAGTATGGCGGGATGGCTGATGAAGGAAGGTAAGATTAGTGCGGTGATAACCGGCGCCGACCGAATTGTGGCGAACGGCGATGCGGCAAATAAAATTGGAACTTACAGCTTGAGTATTCTTGCCGGAGAGTGCGGGATACCATTTTATGTAGCTGCACCTTCAAGCACATTCGATTTGAGTATAAAGAACGGCGGTCAAATACCTATTGAAGAAAGGTCGGCTGAGGAGGTAACATTCTTTTGTGATAGAAAGATTGTGCCGGAAGGAGTTGATATTTGCAATCCGGCTTTTGATGTTACAGAGGCGAAGAATATCACCGCTATCATTACCGAGAGAGGGGTAATAGAAAAGCCGACTGCGAGCAAAATCGCGAAGCACTTTCGATAGTGGCTGACAACCGCAAACACATCCTGCCGGTTGCAGATGGTTAATCCACAGCGACGACCTCTTTTACTTCGGGTACATTTTCCTTTAGGATTCTTTCAACGCCTATCTTTAGTGTCATCGCAGCACTTGGGCAACCCTTACAGGCGCCCTGCAGGCGGACTTTGACTGTATTGTCGTCATCTACTGAGACGAGTTCTATATCGCCGCCGTGGCTTTGCAGACTTGGTCGAATGGCCTCGATTACTTTTTTGACTTTTTCTTCAAAGGTTTGCTCGGTATCAGTTTCACCACAGCCGCATTGTTCACACATAAGA
Organism: uncultured Pirellulales bacterium; assembly: GCA_964597535.1. Lineage (GTDB taxonomy): Bacteria > Planctomycetota > Phycisphaerae > Sedimentisphaerales > Anaerobacaceae > CAZQYB01. Next base: position 15,950 of record CAZQYB010000041.1, read on the forward strand.
AATCTCCTAAAAATTCGTTCTATCTCGCTATTATAACAGCGATTTGGTTTCAGGCCAGCTATTTTTGGCGTTGGAAGGGGTTTTATTGGCTTTTTGCGCCGAAAATAATTGTTGGGCGGTTGTGTAAATGGCCGAAAACAATTGACAGAGGGTGATTGGTTTTGTATAATTCTATTGTATTTGTGTGAAAACATACAAATACAGACCTGAGACACCCCGCACCAATTAGGCGTGAGCCTAAGCTCAATTGGTGCGGGATGATTACGGGATTACAGCGGGGCTTTTAAGCTCGGGTTGGTTGGTCGTTTTTTGTGAAGGCGATTGGCCTATCCGGGCGGCCCAGTGGAGTTGTAATTGACCGGAATAACAATGTAAGGTTTATCAGGAAAGGTGAAAAAGATGAGTTCCAAGCCACGTTCTTCGGCGGATTCGGCCGGTAAATCCCCTATTAAGGCAGGCGCCCAGATAATTGTCGATACACTTATTGAGCAGGGGGTCGATACTATGTTCGGCTATAACGGCGGAGTGGTACTGCCTTTATTCGACAGATTATACGATGCTCCGATTCGTTTTATAAATCCACGTCATGAACAGGGCGGCTGCCATATGGCTGACGGCTATGCGCGAGTCAGTGGTAAGGTTGGCGTTGTTGTAGCAACCAGCGGTCCTGGTGCGTGCAATCTGGTTACGGGTCTTGCGACAGCGATGATGGATTCGATACCGGTGGTGGCGTTGACCGGTCAGGTTCGGACCGAACTTATCGGAAACGATGCGTTTCAGGAAGCAGATACCACCGGCATTACCCGTCCTGTTACAAAACACAATTGCATAGTCAAAGACGTTAAAGAGCTGGCTCGTACCATTCGGGAGGCCTTTTACATTGCTTCGACGGGTCGGCAGGGTCCGGTCCTAATTGATATACCAGTCGATGTTGAGGTTGCTCGGTGCTGTAACGATGGGCCGGAGGAGATGAAGCTGTCGGGCTATCGTGTCCGCACCAAAGGTCATGCCAAACAGATATTGCTGACTGCGCAAGCGATAAACAACTCTGAACGGCCGGTACTTTATGTCGGCGGCGGGATTATTAGCGCCAATGCAAGCGAGGAACTGAGAACGTTGGCTGAGAAATCGCATCTGCCCGTAACAATGACACTTTTAGGGTTGGGCAGTTACGACCAGAGAAAGGCAGAATCGCTCGATATGCCGGGGATGCACGGGGCCGCCTATGCCAATTATGCAGTGCAGGAATGCGATTTATTGATTGCTGTGGGTGCTCGGTTTGATGATAGAGTTACGGGCAAGGTCAAGACGTTTGCTCCGAATGCGAAGATAATCCACATTGATATCGACCCATCCAGTATATCGAAGAATGTCCACGTGGATATTCCCGTTGTGGGCGATGCCAAGGTTATTTTATCTGAGTTGATTAAAGAGGTAGAATACAGGGAAAGAAAGAGGTGGTTTAAGAGAATCGCGGACTGGAAAAAGAAGTTTCCATTTAGTTACGACAGGAACTCATCAACAATTAAACCACAGTATGTTGTGGAGGAGCTTTGTGGTCAGACAAAAAATGAGGCAATAATAACTACCGGTGTTGGTCAGAACCAGATGTGGGCTGCTCAGTTTTATCAATTCATCCGTCCGCGTCAACTTATAAGCTCTGGCGGCCTTGGCACAATGGGATACGGTCTGCCGGCTGCAATAGGTGCGCAGGTAGCCAGGCCGAATGCCACCGTTATCGATATTGACGGTGACCACAGCTTTAATATGACGATGACGGAGCTTGCGACGGCAGTTCAGTACAAGCTTCCGATAAAGGTTTGCATATTGAACAACGG
>CAZQYB010000042.1:0-17543 GCA_964597535.1 uncultured Pirellulales bacterium
ACTCTGTGATGGAGGTTGTGAACCTGTTAATCAGTCAGGCCAAGAAGGCCACTCCAGCCGGGACGATGCTGACTTCCCAGGATAAATATGTCTCCAAGATGAAGCAGGAATTGATGGGTTCGGTGGGGACTTCTTATGAGCCGTTATTAGAAAGATATATCGGCCGTAAGGTTGTACTTGTATTGATCAAGGGTGACAAGATATTTGAACACTCAGGCGTGCTGAAGGACTACACAGCAGAGTTTATCGAAATAATGGACGTTGATTATAAAGTGCAGGAAGACCAGCCGGCCAAAAAGGCGGATATTGTTGCGTTTCGCAAATACGGCCTCGTCCGGCATCTCGGAGAATAGATTTGGAATAGCGTTTTGAGCATAATTCGCAAATCGGCACTGCAGATTGAATCGGGTGGACTGAGGAAGCTGCAGAAAAGCAATCGCAGGGTCAAATCCTGAATTTGTGCCCTTCTCTGATGAAACGAGCATAGATTGTAAGCGCAGGGCCCATTTATCCGATGGATAAAATGGAACTATTCTTGCAAGCATTTGTCAAAATACTTAGAATATTGCGTAAAACTGCTGCGCATTGGCAGCGTAAATCACGTTTGGGCAATTTTAAGGAGATTATTATGGTCACAAGAAAGTGTGTAACAATTGCAATTTTGCTTGCCTGCGGAATCGCTTTGGTCTTTGCATCAAGCGGCTGCAAGAAAAAAGAGAAGGGAGGAGCAAAGGAACCTATCATCAGCGAGGGACCAAAGGAACCTATCATCAGCGAGGGACCAAAGGAACCGGTCTCCAAGGGTCCGGCGAAGACTTTTGTGGTTGAGCCGCTGGTTGGTATCGACAAGGTTCGGTTTGGTATGACGGTTGAGCAGATGAAGGAAATTCTTGGTGAGCCGCAGAGTTCGAGAGGCATCCTCCAGGAATACCGCGACTTTGGCTTTGCCATTATGGCCCTAAGGAATAATACCGTTACGATGATCGCGTGCGGTGACAGGCGTCGCCCTGATTCGCCACTGGTAAAAAAGTGCAGCGTTCGCACCAGTAAAGGTATCGGTATGGGCTCCAGTGAGGAGGACGTCATATCGGCATATGGGCAGCCGTCTTCGACACAGCAGTTACCCGGTCAAGGCAATGCCGTTATGTTCAGATATGACCAGCTAAGCTCGGAGTTTTTGCTAATGGATGGCAAGGTCACTTACATGATGTTCAGAGCCGAGGGATTTGGAACCGAGGGATTTGGAGTCAGAAAAAGAGGAGTTTGAGAACTTTCAAGCCAGGGAGCAGGCGAAGACAAGAGTGCTGAAAAGGTAATTCTAAATCTATTGGCCGTGCCGAAACACAAGCTGGAGGCCGAAAAGGCGGCCCCCTTGTCTTCTGTCGAAGACAGAAAAGGGGGTCGCAATGAGGTAAGGGATGCAGATAAGATTAAAGTTTTTAGGTGCGGCTCAAAATGTTACCGGTTCGCGACACCTGATGGAAGCTAATGGCACCAGGATTCTTGTGGACTGTGGACTTTATCAGGAACGGCAGTTGAGAGCAAGAAACTGGGACCCGTTTTTGATACCAGCCGAGAGTATAGACGCCGTGCTTCTAACTCATGCCCATTTGGACCACTGCGGTTTTTTGCCGAAGCTGGTCAGAGAGGGATTCAAAGGCAAAATATATTGTACCGCAGCCACAGCGGAGATTGCTAAGATTATATTATTAGATTCCGCCCACCTGCAGGAGGAAGACGCCGAGTATAAGCGCAGAAGACACGAACGGGAGGGTCGAAAAGGGCCCTATCCGGAAGTTCCACTTTATACTACGGCTGACGCCGAAGCCTGCTTTCCCCTTTTTTCGCCTGTGCGGTACAGAGAAGCAATACAGATTGGCGAATGCGTGGAAGCGACTTTCTACGATGCAGGCCATATTCTCGGTTCTTCGATAATAAGGACGAAGGTACGCCAGGATGGACATGAAAGGATTATTTTGTTCTCCGGTGACATCGGCCGGCCGGACAGACCCATCGTGTGCGACCCAACCGTTTTTGACAAGGCCGACTATGTTCTCATTGAGTCCACCTACGGCGACAGAGTACATAAGGATACTGAAGACATAAAAAAGTTAATAGGTAACGTCATAAACTCGACGAAAAAAGCCGGCGGCAATATCATCATCCCAAGCTTCGCACTCGAACGGTCTCAGGAGGTTTTATACTACATAAACGAATTACTGCTCGAAAACATAATACCGCGCCTGATGGTTTTTCTGGACAGCCCGATGGCTGCAAGAGTTACCAAGGTTTTTCAACATCATCCCGAATTGTTTGATGAGGAGATGACCGAATTCGTCAAACAACACGAATCGCCATTTAATCTGCCGGGTCTAAAAGTGGTCAGCTCTTCCGAGGAGTCAAAGACAATTAACCATATCAAAGGAACAGTTATCGTCATAGCCGGGTCCGGTATGTGCACCGGCGGAAGAATAAAACACCACTTAGTCAATAACATCACACGCCCGGAGAGTACAATAATGTTTGTGGGATACCAGGCAGTCGGCACTTTGGGCAGACAAATTGTTGATGGCGCCAGGAAAGTCAGGATACTCGGCCAAAAGTATAAGGTCAAAGCAAAGGTGGTCCGGGTACACGGTTTTTCAGCCCATGCAGACAGGAATGAGCTGCTCAACTGGTTAAGGGAACTGCAAGCCGCCCCCAGAGGTGTCTTTGTTGTGCATGGTGAGGCCGAAAGCGCAAAGGCGTTCGGTAATTACGTCAGAAAAAAAACGGGCTGGGAGGTGACCGTTCCCAGCTATCAAGATGAAGCTCTCCTCGATTAGTTTCCGCGAAGCCGGCGGAGGATGTGCCAGTACGCCCCGCGAGCGCCTTTCTTGATTGCTTCCACGAGTTCAGTATTGTCATTGTAGTTGTGGTCGGCGGGCAAATTGGTTTCAGCAGCTTCCAAGGCAGATTCGACCATCGGGCCGAAGAACCTTTTATCACCGGCGATTAAATCCTGGACGAGTTCGGCTGGGTGCTTGCCCAGTGCGGCAGATATGTAGAACGTCGGTTTGAAGAAGTCCACGGGGCCGGAATATTTTCTTCTTATGTTAGCATTTTTCTCAGGAGCGCCTTCGGCTGTCACTATTCCGGCCATTTTGGTACCGGGGTAAACTCTGACACCGAGCGGCGCCCCGGCGCAATCGGGGTCGATTTGCTTAATAAAGTCGATTGTTTCTGCAAGAGTTTCGGGGGTTTCACCCGGCCCGCCCAACAGAAGGTCTATCATAACCTTTATGCCGTTGGCTCGGCACAGACGCACCGCCGAAGCAAGGTCCTCTTTAAGATGCGGTTGACGATAAGTCTTCAGCATTGAAGAGCAGGCGGCGTCCCCCGTGAAGTCAATACCGACACAGCCGGCTCTTGCCATAGCTTCTGCAAGCTCGGCATCGAAAGGCACAATCGCCATATATGTGTACCACCGCAGGCGCTTTCGGAATGAGCGGCGCGAGAACTCTTCACAGACCGCATAGGCGTGACTTCGAGGAATGTTGAATTCGCAGTCGCACAGATGTAACACGTCTATTCCTTTTCCTAATAGGGTCTGGGCCTCATCGGCAACTTCTGACGGGTTTCGCAGTCTGACTTTTGGTCCCTTGGCCAAAGGGTCGGCACAATATATGCACCGGCGGTTACAGCCGCGCTTAGTCTCCAGACCGCACTGACCTCCTCTCTCAAAGTAAACCAGATTGTCAATTGTGCTGCGACTGGTAGGCAGAGAAAGCTGTTCGGGCCAGGCCGGTTGGTTGCTGTAAATCTCTCCGTCATTTCGCCAAATTAGCCCGTTTACGAGTTCAAAGCGTTTTGAGCCCTGCAGTTCCTTAAACAGCGAAACTATCGCCCACTCGCCGTCGCCGCGAATTCCGAAGTCGGCATCGGTGTATTCGACAATGCGCTGGGCGAAGATAGAAAAGCCGACCCCACCGATTACGATTGGGGCATCACTCATTTCTCGTATTGCACGTATAGTCTCGGCGCAGTCCGGGACAAACCACTGGGCGCTCGGCCAAAAACAATCGTCCGCGTTGCGAAATGAAATTCCTACTAATTGTGGGCTATGGTTATCGAAATAGCTGCGGAGAGTTTTTGATGTGTCATCAGCCAGGCATAAATCAACCACATCCACCTCGACGCCGACTTGCTTAGCGGCCCCTGCAATATAATCCAGGCCGACGGGCCCTATGGGAGGGAGCATTACGTTTGTGTTAATGAGTGTTAACATATATCTATCATACTATCTTGGATGGATGAGTGTAACCCCCCCTTGTCTGCTGTCGCAGACAGCAAAGGGGGCGGCGGCTGAATACCGGCTATAATTTCTTTCTGCGTTTTGCAAGGTAGCTCAGCAGTATGCCCAACTCGAACAGCACATACAAAGGCACGGCCAGCGTTACTTGAGAAACTACATCAGGTGGAGTGACCATCGCCGCAATTACAAAGATAGCAAGCAAAACAAATTTTCTCGACCTGTGCAGCGCATGCAGCGAGACCAGGCCGGTTCTGTTGAGAAAGAAAATAGCGGTAGGGGTTTGAAAAGCCAGGCCGAATACCAGCATAAGATGGGTTACAAAGGATATGTATCGCTGAAAGGTAAATGTAGAATGAACGCCCAGCATTTTCTCATTGAACTTTACCAGGAATCCCAAAGTAAGAGGCGCAACGACGATAATAAAGAAAAGCGCTCCGGTGACGAATAGAATCGCTGAAAAAGGCGCTGCGAGGTAAACATATCCCTTTTCGTGAGAATAAAGTCCGGCGGCGACAAACATCCACAAATGATAGAAGACCCAGGGGGATGAGAATATCAGGCCCGAGATTAAAGATATTTTTATATAGCTGACAAATCCATCGGCCGGTGCAAGTGTTATTAGCCGTGCTTCTTTGCCCATTGCGCCGATATATGGCTTTTCTATAAAGGCTATTATTTGGGGGCCAAGACAAAAACCGATGACAGCACCAACCACCAGGCCGGCAATCGCATAGAGTAACCGCATCCGCAGTTCTTCGAGGTGGTCGCCGAGACTCATAGTGGAGTCAGGAAAGTTTTGTTTCTTATCGGTATCGCCCATTGTGATTGATTATCGATTATTGATTGTTATATGAATTGTCTTTTACCAATTATCAATAGCCGTTAATCGTCCGTTTTAGAGTCGTCTAACCCGGCAGCATCCTTGGCCTGCTTTACCACGTTATCTTTGGCCTTTAAGACGTCATCCACCACTTCGTCCTTGGTTTCCTTGGCTTCATTAATACCTTTCTTGAATTCGGTCAGACTTTTGCCTATGTTGCGGGCGATTTCGGGCAGACGCCTGCCGAATATAAGCAGAGCGATAACAAGAATAACAATGATCTCAACAGGCCCAGGTGTCCAGCCAAACCCCAAATATTCTAAATACTCAGTCATTTCAGTCTCCTAAATTTCTTTACCAGGGCATTATAGCACGATTCGCCCTGACTTGTCAACGAGCAACTACCGCAGGCAAGCCGAGTATTGACAAAGACGCCACTAAAAACTATAATAATCCGTTCGAGTTTTAAGGTCAAGTAAATTATCATTATCGGGGTTGGCCAATGAGTTTGATGCCCGGGCGAGCAAGACGGCTTGAATCTGCTATAAGCATCTGCCTGTTAGCAGTTCTTTTTCTCATAGGCCTTGTGGTATTCGTAAAGCAATCCTATGTAGATATGGGCCGTTTCGGCATAGAGACAGCCGCTGTGCCGACATCGAAAATTTCGCTTGACTTAGGCTCTCTGGTGCCCGCCGGATTCGAAACTCTTTCCAAAACTGAAATCTACGATTCTGAAAATCTCTACGAAAAAATTAACGGCAGAGCCGCCCTTTATACCGATTCAGGATTTAAGAAATTATTTGCTCAGCGGTTTGTAAGCAAAGACGACAAGAATTTGATAATGGAGCTTTATCTTTATGATATGGCCAACATCAGAAACGCCTTTTCAGTTTATGGTGTTCAGAGAAGAGCGGACGTGAATGCCCTCCCGGCTTTCCCTGTTTCATACGCTTACAGAACCAGCAACGCCCTGTATCTTGTCCACGGCAAATATTATATCGAGTTGGTAGGTTTTTCTGAATCCGCCGAATTGCTTGGAGCAATGATAGAAACAGCTCAAAAGATTCAGGCGAATTTAGCCGCTGATAGTGACACTGAGATAGCTGAGCTGAGTTTATTTCCAACAGAAAATTTTGTTCAGGGCAGCGTTAAATTGTATCTGACAAACGGCCTTGCATTTGAAGGCTTGACAGACACTTTTACCGCCCGGTACAAGGTCGGCGACCAAATCGTTACCGCATTCCTGAGCAGGCGAGCCAGTGCCGAAGAAGCCCGGAATGTCGCCGAAAGTTATTGTAAATTCCTGATTGATCACGGCGGCGCCGCCAAACCTGCAACCGATAAAATCTTGGAAGGCAATATCATCGTTTTCCATCACGAAACCTACGACACATTCGAAATTGTGCTCTCGACAGGCGCCTTTGTTACTGGTGTCCACGAGGCTGAAAGTCAGGAGCTCGCTGAAAAACTGGCATTGAGACTTGTCAACAAACTCAGTAAGGCAGCAAACCAATAATGGCCGAAAAAGACGAAAGTAAAATTTGTCGAAGAAAATTCCTGGCACGGGCAGGCAGGGCGGGAATCTCGATTGCCGCTGCGGCAGGAGTTTCATATTTGCTCTACGATGCCACAGGGCCAAAGACCGGTGTTGACACCGAATCGCTTGTGACTTTACAGAATTTTTCGGTGCCATATAAAGCTGGCCAGACAATGAGCGTCGTCAAAGGAGCGGATAGGGTAGAAACCGTTCGCAAGGCGATAGAATTGCTCGGCGGTATAGAGCGATTTGTCAAGCCGGGCGAAACAGTTGCAATAAAACCAAATGTTGCATTTGCATCGCCGCCAATATTAGGAGCAACAGCGCACCCTGAACTCGTGGCCGAGGTGGTCCGGCTGTGCTACAACAGAGGCAAAGCAAAAAAGGTGTACGTTGCCGACAATCCGATTTATGACCCGGCAAGCTGTTTTATGTTAAGCGGTATAGGCAAAGCGGCAAGTGAAGCGGGTGCCAAAGTCGTATTGCCGAAGACTCACTTTTTCAAGCCCACTACGCTGGCTGGCGGCAAGCTTATTAAGAATTGGCCCATTTTCTACGAACCGCTCAAAAAAGTAGATAAGCTGATTGGAATCGCACCGATTAAAAGCCACAATAGAGCCGGTGCTTCAATGTCGATGAAAAACTGGTATGGACTCCTGGGAGGACGGCGTAACATCTTTCATCAGGACATTAACACTATCATTGCCGAGCTGGCAACGATGGTAAAGCCGACGTTGGTTATACTGGACGGCACAGAAGTTATGATGACCAACGGCCCGACCGGAGGCTCGGTTTCAGATTTAAGGCGCGCAAATACTTTGATCGCAAGCTGCGACCAGGTGGCGGCCGATTCCTTTGGCTGCGCGTTTTTGGACCTGAAGCCCTCGGATTTGCCTTACCTTGCAAAAGCTGAAAAAGCCGGTGCCGGAACAACCGACTACGACTCACTAAAACCAATTGTTACGACGGTAAGCTGAAAGTGCAATTATGAGAATTGTACAGACAAGACGAATAAGCCAGGTCTTCTTTTTCTCGCTATTTGTCTGGTTTTGTATTGCCTCCACGGTAGGAGAAAAATTCTGGCAGTTGCGCGGCTGGCCGGTCAATTGGTTCTTGCAGCTCGACCCGCTGGTGGCAATCGGCACAATATTAACCACACATACACTCTACCGTGCTCTTCTGTGGGCATTGGCTACGGTCGTATTGACAATAATATTTGGGCGGTTCTTCTGCAGTTGGGTCTGCCCCTTCGGCTCACTACACCACTTCGTGGGATTTTTAGGCAATCGGGAAAAAATCCTGTCACAAAGAATACAACTCAACAAATATCGAAAGGCCCAGTGCATAAAGTACATCGTTCTCGTTTTCTTCCTGTTTATGGCTGCGTTTCCTTCGATTGGGGCCACTTTGCAGACGGGCCTGCTCGACCCAATACCGCTAATAACCCGCTCTTTCAACCTCGTATTATTAGCTGTAGCCGACAGGTCTGTTAATCTTATTTCGGCAACGGGACGATTTTATGAAGGTGCATGGCTGGTGTTCGCGATATTTTTGACGGCGCTTTTGCTTAATCTGGTTATCCCGCGATTTTATTGCAGATTCATCTGTCCGCTCGGAGCGTTGTTCGGCATCATCGGCAGATTCGCTATCTGGCGGATTGGCAAGAACGTAGAACAATGCAGCGATTGCAAATTGTGCGAACACTCCTGTGAAGGCGGCTGTGAGCCGAGCGGCAGTATAAGGATTAGCGAATGTGTACTCTGCTTTAACTGCCGCCAGGATTGCAGGGATGAAGTAATCGCTTACCAGACGAGACCATCACTGGCGGGCGAGCAAACGAATCCAGACATTTCCCGCAGGGGCTTTGTGCTTTCACTTGTCAGCGGTATCTTTGCGGTGCCGGCGGTGAGGCTGAGCAATAAACTGGGCAGCAATTGGTATCATAAAGTCATTCGGCCGCCCGGTGCGCTGTCGGAGGAAGAATTTCTGAAGCGATGTATCAAGTGCGGCCAGTGTATGCGGATATGTCCCACAAACGTAATCCAGCCGGGTGGAATAGAAGGCGGATTGGAAAATCTCTGGACGCCGGTACTGAACAATCGAATCGGCTCGAGCGGCTGTCAGTTAAATTGCACGGCCTGCGGACAGATTTGTCCGACCTCAGCCATCAGGCCGATTACGCTTTCGGAAAAACTTGGACGTGATGAGTTCGCCGAAGCCGGGCCAATAAAGATAGGCACCGCGTTTGTTGACCGCAACAGGTGCCTGCCGTGGGCGATGGATAAACCCTGTATTGTATGCGAGGAAAACTGCCCCCTCAGCCCAAAGGCGATTTATACCCGCGAACACTTTGAAACAGTAAGGGATGGCATCTTTACTGTAAAAAAAGCCACAGATAATAAAATAGAAACTGTTGAAAACAACCTTTTGCTTGACAAATTTGCCACCGGAGACTATTATTGTATTGTCGAAAGTGGCCGACGCAGAAAAATCACAGCGAACACGGAAAATTCAATAGAAATTTCCGCCGATGAGAAGTTCGAGAAAATACCCACCCAGGGCAGTAAAATTGAGGTTCAGGTTCGGCTGCAAAGGCCTTATGTTGATATTGAAAAGTGCATTGGCTGCGGAATTTGCGAACACGAATGCCCCGTCAGTGGTAAAAGAGCTATAAGGGTCTCTGCGGAAGGCGAGACAAGGAGCATTGAAAGAACGTTATTGCTTAAACCCAGTTAGAAATGAGATGTCAGGGGCATCTGCCTTGATTTCTAACGAGGTAAACGTTAATCCTTTTTGGAGTTTTGTGCGATGAAAGAAAAACAAAACAAAGTCGATAGAAGAAATTTCCTCAAAACAGTTGGAGCGGCGGGGTTGGTTTCTGCTTTCACAGGGGCGAGGAATGTTTTTGCTTCGGGTAAAGAAACAGCCAAGCCAGGCGTGCCGGCTTCCATTGACCCAAATGCCCTGAAAAAGCTCAGGTTTCCGCTCGTGCCGAAACGCAAGTTGGGAAAGTTGACCGAGTTAGACAAGGCAGGAAAAAAGGTGCCTGTTAAGGTAGCGTGCCTGGCTCTTGGGATGATGTTCGACGCTTTTGAACAACAGCTTGTTTTGAGAAAGGCGATTCAGTATGGCGTTACTTATTGGGATACGGCACATTCTTATAATGGTGGGAACAGTGAGCTTGGGGTAGGCAAATTCCTCGAGAGGTACCCAAAGGTGCGTAAGGAAATGTTCATTGCCTCCAAGGCATCGCGTACAAGAACAATAGAGGATGTAGAACATCGGCTGCAGACATCTCTTAAAAGAATGAACACAAATTATATCGACTTGTATTATCTGCACGATATTGAGAGCACCGAGCGCTTGACCGATGAATTGCGGGACTGGGCCAAAAGTGCCAAGCAGCGTAAGCTGATTCGGTTTTTCGGCTTTACCACGCACAGGAATATGGCCAAATGTCTCGAATTCGGGGCCAGGCTTGACTGGATTGACGTGATAATGACAACCTATAACTTCCGGCTAATACATGATGAAAAGTTGAACGCTGCGATTAACGCCTGTCACAAGGCGGGCATAGGCCTTATCGCTATGAAAACAGTGGGAAAGGGAGCCGCCGCGAAGGAAATCAAAACCGAAGAAGAAAGGAAGCTTGTCTCGCACTTCCTCAAACGAGGTTTTACCGAGGGACAGGCGAAGATAAAAGTCGTTCTGCAGGATAAAAGGTTCAGCTCAGTCTGCGTAGGCAGGGGAAACGTTAAAGAATTGGACTTAAATGTAGCCGCCGTACTTGATAAGACCAGACTCACCCAGGCGGATATGAAGGTCTTCACAGAATACGCCAGGGCGACCTGCAGCGGTTATTGTGCCGGCTGCGCGGAAATCTGTGACGCAGCTCTTGCCGATATGCCGTATGTCAGTGACATTATGCGCTACCTGATGTACTATAACAACTACGGCGAGCACGATAACGCCAGGGAGCTCTTTGCCCAAATTCCCGGCAGGGTAAGAAACAAACTTCTCAATATAGATTACAGTGTTGCAGAAGCTCGCTGTCCCCAGCGTATGCCAATAGGCAGTTTGATTGTCGAAGCGGTCAGTAAATTGGCCTGAATCGATTGATTATTTTCTACTGATTATTCTTAACGTCTTTTTCGATGATGAATTCGCACGCTGGGCAGGCAAAAAATTTGGTGGTTTCGCACAACGCAACTGCCTTATTAACAACCACTTATATCCAAGGCAAGGCGATTTTGCTTGCTTTTGGACACCCCTTTGGACTATAATAGATAAAAATAAAAACGCCTGCTTGTTACTGGCAGGGTTAACAATTTTGTTTTCCCTGAGGGGTGATGAAAAAGTTTTATTACGAAATCTGGCTTCCGTTTACAGTTACAAAAAGGCGGATTCTAATTCTGGCAATTGCAAGCTATATTGCCTTTTGTTAGGAGCCGTTTGGCTCTTGTCTTTCTGCGACCGCTCGCCTTCGGGCGGTTTTTTTATGCGCTGAGGTTTCGTTAAACATTTGACACGGTCAGGACGTCAAATTAAGCTTATAATGAATAACTAACTAAAGGTCATTGTATAAAATGAATGAGATAATAATGCATCCGATTGGGATAATCCATTCTCCGTACAAAGAGTGTGTGGACATCCCGATACAGGGGACTTTTAAAAGCGATGTGGAGGCGTGGGTTGAATTAAAACAAGAGTATATCGATGGGTTGAAAGACCTGGATAAATTCAGCCACGCGATAATACTCTATCATTTTCATAGGTCGCAGAGAGAAGAAACACAAGGCCAGCCATTCTTAGAGCAAAATAAACACGGCATATTCGCGATAAGGAGTCCGCATCGGCCCAATCATATCGGGCTTTCCATTATAAAAATCAAAAGGATAGAGGCAAATAAACTGTATTTTACACAGGTGGATATGTTAGACCAGACGCCCGTTCTCGATATAAAACCCTATGTCAAATATTTCGACAGCCGAGACGGAGTCAAGAGCGGCTGGCTGGACAAACACTTTGAAGACGGCGACATCCCAAACGGTACTATATTGGGATGATAAAAAGCAGAACTGATTATTTGATTATTGAGCCTAATCGCGAGTTTTTTTCTTTTCTGCCAGGTATTCGTTCATAGCAGCGGCGGCGATTCGGCCCTGGCCCATCGCCAGAATTACAGTTGCGGCGCCGAGGACAATATCCCCGCCGGCATAAACGCCTTTCATTGAGGTCTTGCAGTTTTCGTCAACGACGATATTTCCCCATTTGTTAAACTCCAGGCCCGGCGTAGTCTGGCGAATCAGTGGATTTGCAGCGTTGCCGATAGCTATAATCAGAGTGTCAACGTCGATTATAAACTCTGAGCCTTCGATAGGTATAGGTCTTCGCCGGCCGGATTCGTCCGGCTCGCCAAGTTCGTACTTGAGACATTCGATGGCAGCCACGTGGCTGTTTTCATCGCCTATTACTCGTTTTGGACTTCGCAGTATGTGAAATTCGATGCCTTCTTCCTTTGCGTGATGGACTTCTTCAATTCGGGCGGGCATTTCCTTCTCACTTCTTCGATAAACCAGATAGACCTTTTCGGCCCCGAGTCTGACCGCTGTCCTGGCGGAGTCCATAGCGACGTTGCCGCCGCCGACAACGGCGACTTTCTTCGAGCACAGGATTGGCGTGTCGGCGCTTTTTCCGAAGTCATAGGCCTTCATAAGATTGGAGCGTGTGAGGTATTCATTGGCACTATATACGCCGACAAGAGATTCTCCCTCGATACCCATAAACCTCGGCAGCCCTGCCCCTACACCGACATAGACCGCGTCGAAGCCGTCTTCTTTCATCAGTTGCTCGATGGTTCTTGTTCTGCCGACGATAAAGTTGCAGACGATTTTGACTCCCATCCTGCTTAGGACATCTATTTCTTTCTGAACTATGGCTTTGGGAAGTCGAAATTCAGGGATACCATAAACCATCACGCCCCCGGTCTTGTGAAAGGCCTCGAATATAGTGACATCGTGGCCTGCTCTTCTGGTATCAGCGGCGGCGACGATACCACCGGGGCCTGAGCCGATTACGGCGACTTTCATTCCCGTCTCTTCGGCCACGTGTGGGATGCTGTCATTATTTTGGTCGAGGTCGGCAACAAACCTTTCCAGTCGGCCGATTGAAACGGCTTTACCGACGTCCTTGAATTTTAGACCGACCGTGCATGTCTGCTGACACTGAACCTCCTGGGGACAGACTCGGCCGCAAACGGCGGGCAGAAGTGAGTTCTCTTTGATGATGTCAAGGGCTTTCTTGAAGTCACCATCAGCAATTGCAGCTATGAAATCCTGTATCCTTATCTGGACAGGACAGCCCTTAATGCAGGGAGCGTTTTTGCATTGCAGACAACGCATTGCTTCCAGGCGGGCGCCGGTTTCGGTATAGCCGGTCGCTACCTCATTGACATTTGCTCTTCTCTTGATGGGGTCCTGTTCAGGCATATCCTGAGGAGGTATTTTGTATCTGTCGGCGGGTTTGAGTTCGCCTCGCTTGTGCTTGTCCAAAAGCTGCTTTAAAAGTTGTTTTCCTTCTTCTTCCGTCATAGTTTGAACATTTGGTATTTAAATTCTTGCCCGCCTCAGGCGGGTGAATTTCGGATTTATTGCTTCGGATTTCGAGTTTTATCGAGTCCTATTTTGCATCGGTGCTTCTTATACTGTTCGTAGGCCTTTTGTTCGTGGTCTTCATAAGTGTCCAGTCTTTTCATCATCAAATCGAAGTTGACCTTATGGCCGTCGAACTCCGGCCCGTCAACGCAGACGAATTTTGGCTGCCCATCGACCTCGACCCGGCAGCCGCCGCACATGCCAGTAGCGTCAACCATAATCGTATTGAGCGAGACCAGCGTGGGCACCTTGAACTGCTTCGTAACCTCGCAGCAGAACTTCATCATTATCGCCGGGCCAATCACAAAGGCCTGGTCAGGCTTTGGTTCGCGTTGGCAAATTTCCTTCAGCGGTTCCGTCACCAGAGCTTTTCGACCGTATGAGCCGTCATCCGTGGTGGCTATCAGCTCGTCGGAAATTTGGGTGAATTCATCTTCGAGAACGAGTAGCTCCTTGTTTCTCGCTCCGATTATTGTGATAACTTTATTGCCGGCTTCTTTCAACGCTTTTGCAATAGGCAGCAAGGGTGCGTTGCCGATTCCGCCGCCGACGCAAACCACGGTGCCAAAATTACCTACATGCGTAGGTCTGCCCAACGGCCCGACTACGTTAACGATTTCGTCACCCACGTTCATATCCGCTAATTCGGCGGTAGTTTTGCCGACACGCTGCCATATCAGACGGATAGTGCCCCTTTGCTCGTCGGCATCGGCGATTGTCAGAGGAATCCGCTCGCTGTACTCGTTATTTATACTGATAATGACAAATTGGCCCGGCTTTCCTGCCTGTGCAACGAGCGGGGCCTCGATTTCGGCAGTGAAAACGTCTTTGCTAAGCTGCCTTTTGGATACAATTCTGTGTGGCACTATATTATTCCTTTACCTCAAAACGACTTAAAAAGATAATTATATACTTGAGAAATTATTTGTCAAGGTGCGATTGTTGTACTGTTGACCCTAATTTGTCCTGCCCGCCGGGGGCCAAGGCCGGTCATTTCCCACTGGTGTAATTAAGATTCGAGCGTATTTTTCAGGGCTGGTTATTGCGTGCGGTCCGGATGCAATCCCAAAAGCGGCAAGATAGGGGATTACTCCTGTCATTTAGAAAGGACGTTGAATCTGACTTAAAAAAGACTGCGCCCCCTGCACCGAGAATCACAGTATCTATTGTAAATACGTCAGCAGGATTATGTTATTGCCGCATCAACTGATGTTGGTATTTACATGGTTTAGCTGAAGAATATATTTGATGACATCCTTTATGCTGATAATTCCGACGAGTTTTCCTTTTGACGTGATTGGAACTCTTCTGAAAACGTTCTTTTTCAAGAAGTCACAGACGTCGAGCAAACTTTCATTTTCCTCAAAGTAAAGCGCAGGTTGTGTCATAAAATCGTTGGCCGTTTTTACTTCATAATCCTCAGGAGTATGGAGCAAATTTATCATATCTTTTTCAGAAAGAACCCCCAGCAAACTCATATCATCGTCAACCACTGGTATTCCGGATATATTATATTTAGCTACAAACTCCATAGCTTCATATATTGGTGTGTCTGTTTTTACGGTAATGACGTCTCTTGTCATAATGTCTTTAGCCTTGGTTGCATCCATCGGATTCTCCTATGAATATGTAATGCGAATTAATTTTGTCGAAAGACACCGGTCTGACATCGGTGCGGTTCCCGAATCCTTTTGCAAAGCCGATGAGACAGTTCAGCGGCATTTTACTTCTACGAACGCCGTATCCAAAAAATCCCTGTTGCAGCAATAAGTTCATAATTGTTCAGCCGGCTACCTGACGATTGCCTTCCAGCCCTGATTAAGTTCTTCCATCAGGGTGATTACTTCACGAATCATTTGAGGGTCATGTTTTATGCTGGCCTCGGAGAGGCGATTATTCATAAAAAGATAAAGCTTGCGAAGGTTAGCAGCTATTTCACCTCCGGCGTCCGTATCCAAAACAGCATTGAGCTCATTGATTATATCTTGAGCCCTGTTTATGTATCTGCCCTTTGCTTCGTAGTTATCCGCCTCCAGCTCCTTGATGGCCAGTTTCATAAACTTGATTGCGCCCTCGTAAAGCAGGACGATGAGACGGCCTCGACTCTGTGTGGTTACTGCGGCATCCTGATATGCTGCGACTCCTTTCATTATATCACTCCGTTTATATGCTTGAAGATTTCAGACCCTGATTACAGCTTTACACATTCCTGCTCCAGTACAGATTGGACCTCCGTAAGGAGTTCCCAGGACTTAATTTCGCAGGAATAACAATTGCCGTTATGAGACTTCACGGTGCTGCTCTCTTACCTGTGTGTTTAACTTATGGGGAGATGACTGCTGGTTTGCGCCGCAGTCATCTCCCCCAACGGTCATCGTTCATTCATTCGGATGGTGCTATTTCTATCTTAGCAATGTCAATGCCATCTGAGGTATTGCATTGGCCTGTGCCAACATACTGACACCGGCTTGAGCCAGCACCTGGTTTCTGGTCATCGCTGCCATTTCGGTAGCTACATCGACATCCGAAATACGTGATTCGGCTGTCATCAAGTTCTCAACCTGATTGTTAAGAACCGATATGCTGCTTTCCAGACGGTTCATCTTGTAACCGAACTTGGCACGAGCGGTATCTTTGGTGCTGATTGCGGCGTCCAGAGTTGCCAAAGCTGAGGTGGCCGCGCTTACACTATCGATGGCCGCCGAATTGATGCTAAGACCACTCTTTGTCAAATTGCTGCCGGCGATGGTAATATTATCATCTTCACCACCGAAGCGGATTGTTACGGTAGCAGAATCATCGAGCATCGTGATGCCGTTAAATGCGGTAGAGGTTGCGATACGCTCGATTTCATTGGCCATCTCGTCGAACTCGTAATCCATAATTGTTCGCTGGGCAGAAGAATATGAGCCGGTAGAGGCCTGTTCAGCCAACTGTTTCATACGCACGAGTGCAGTGTCGATTGTTGACGTAGCACCTTCCATTGTCTGCAGCAGACTAATGCCATCTTGGGCGTTTCTGGCACCCTGCTGGAGAGTGGCAATTTCGCCACGCATCAGTTCACGGACAGCCAGGCCGGCTGCGTCGTCCTTTGCACTGTTGATGCGCAGGCCGGACGATAGCCTTTCGACCGATTTGGCCAAGGCATCATAGCTTGTCCCCAAGTGTCGAGCAGCATTTGCCGCCATAAGGTTGTTCTTAATTGCTAACATATTTTTGACTCCTTAAAAAATAGTAAACCAATTTTTGCCCTGTCAGACCCGGTTTGCTTTCTTGCACCGAGCACATCGTAGAGGTTTTCTTTCACTGGGTTTTATCGGCTAAATCAGGAGGAACTTAAGGGGTTTTTTGTGCAGGATAACCGGAAAATCGTTGGACCGGTAATATTGCTGTGTAAACACTTATATTGCGAGTGAGTTGATAAAGATGACGAAAAAATCGAAGGAGTTTTTAAAATTCTGTTCGATTCAGCCCCGTAAGTCCACAAACAAATGCTCCGGCTGTTGCAGAAGCGCTCTTAAGCAAATGTTTTAGAACAAAATATAATTCTCGCCCGGGATTCATCGTCGTTTCCAGAAAGTTCTACCGGCAAATTAGACTTTGACAGAATAGCATAGGGGGCATACTATGTGATGAGTAGTAAGAGAACAAAGTCTTATACGTTCAAATGGGAGACTGGCGTTGTTACCAATCAACGACAGAGAGAAGGAAAACAATGCACTAAACAGGAAAAGCTGCAGGGACACCAGACAAATGCCTTCCACCAGCTCTCTGTCCGGATTGACTGTTGATAAAGCTCTGGACCTCGCATTTTCCCACTACGACTTCGGACGTCTGCCGGAGGCCGAACAACTCTGCCGCTTAGTCATTCAGAAAGTTCCCGGCCAAGTTGACGCGTTGCAGTTGCTTGGCACGGTTCTTAATCAAAGAGGTCAATATGCCGAAGCGGTACAGCTCCTCGGCGAGGCCGTCAGGCAAGCACCGGGGCATGCCCACCTCCATAACAATCTGGGAATAGCACTGCATCGACTGCAAAAGCTTGATGAGGCCGTTTCGGAGTTCAGGAGGGCACTTGAGATTCGACCGGATTTTGCAAAAGCTCACAACAACCTCGGCGTTGTGCTGATGAAGCTGGGCTGTATGGATGAGGCAATAAGCGCCTGCAAAGAGGCAATCCGCCTGCGGGGTGATTTCAAGGAGGCATACAACAATCTCGGGCTGGCACTGAAGAAAAAGGGA
>CAZQYB010000043.1:0-17246 GCA_964597535.1 uncultured Pirellulales bacterium
CCCTGAAGTACTCGAATTGGATTGAGGCCTCCGTCTCAACCGATAATGGAGCATCTTGGCGCTACCTGAGCAAGGTGGCCGACACCGACCGTGGCGAAGAGAACGGCAGTCCCCCGGCCCTGGTCCGACTTCGCGATGGGCGGTTGGCGGTCGCGTACGGCTATAGGAGCTACCCGTTAGGCATACGGGCCAGAATCAGCGAGGACGACGGTAAGACCTGGAGCGATGAAATCGTGCTCCGTGACGATGGCGGCACATGGGATTTGGGTTACCCACGCATGATGCAAAGGCCTGACGGCAAACTGGTAACCATATATTACCATAACACGCGCCAAAACCCGGAACCACACATCGTGGCGACCATCTGGGACCCCGATACAATACAGTGAGGCAGTAGGGTACCCGGCCAGGGCCGTATCGGTGACTTCTCCGCACAAGGCGGCACAAAACTCAAAAACCGACTCCTCCAATCCGAACAGGAAGAGCTTCGAGAAGCAGCGAGAAAGCTTGATTTTTCAAGACAGGCCTAATATTCTATTAGAAATGAGCCTCAGCGACGTAGTTGGGCAGGTATAAATGGGAAGTATCGGCTTAAAGATTTTCCCTCGATTAAAAAAGGAGATGTGTATTATGTCAAAAAAAATGAATCGCCGTAGTTTTGTGAAAAAGTCTGCCCTTGCCTCGGCAGCTGGTCTGATTGGTCTAAGCTTTCAGGAGCGGGCCCTGTTGGCAAAGGCCCCAAGCAAGGAAGCTGCGCCGGCAGCCAAGTCATCTAATGCGGGTTTGCCGATGGGCAGGATTGGAAAGGTCAAGATTAGCAGATTAATCGTCGGCAGTAATTTATTCGGCGGCGGCGCTCACAGCCGAGACTTGCGTTATGTCGGAGCTTTAATGAAGCACTATTTTACGCACGAAAAAATTATGGACACGCTGCAGTTGTGTGAGGAACATGGGATAAATACCAGCGTAGGCGGCGGTGGTGTCAAGAAATACAATAAAGAAAGAGGTGGAAAGCTGCAGGTCATCGGCCAGCTCGGCCCGAGTGTGGATGACCCGACGAGCGCGGCACAAAAGGCCATTGACGGCGGCGCTGTGGGAGCGTTCATCTGGGGCAAAAGAGCGGAGGATTTGGTCAAGGCCAATCGGCTGGATGTCATCGAGAAGTTCGTCTCTATTCTCAAGAAGAACGGTGCCGTCGCCGGCGTTGGCGCCCATGACTGGCGGGTGGTCGCGGCCTGTGAGAAAGCCAAAATAGACGTTGACTTCTACTTTAAGACAATACACCCCGACAATTACCGGTCGGCCTACCCCAGGGAAGACAGAAGGCCTTTCCTGGTTGATAGTTTCGGTCCCGGCGACCATGACTGCATGTGGGAACAGTACCCTGAAGAGACAATCGAACTGATGAAAAAGGTGACCAAGCCCTGGATTGGCTATAAGGTGCTGGCCGCTGGGGCGGTGCATCCGCGAGAGGGTTTCAAATATGCGTTTGCCAATGGCGCCGATTTTGTCTGCGCGGGAATGATTGATTTTCAGATAGTAGAGGACGTGGGTATCACAAAAGATATATTGGCAAAATTAAACAAGACAACCAGAGCGCGGCCTTGGCGAGGCTAAGAAATACTTTTGATATTGTACGGCACAGATGCATCATCTGCGCAATTGCTTCTTAGGCCGATATGTGCTGTATATTCTGACAAGTTAAAAAACAGAAAATGCTAAGTTTCAGCAGGAAAGACTACAGTTAGAAAGAAAAAGTTGAAGAAGGAGAGTTTATGAGACACATCATAGTATGGCAATTGACAATGGTTTTTATCTTCATGGCAGGGTGTACGGCCGGGCCGGTGGCGAAGACTGGCGGCGCGAAGCCGAGCCTCTTGCACCTGAAGGTCGATTTTGCCGCGCCGACCGGCAAAGACAACCCGAAGCCAATTCCCGATACGGCAAAGGAAGGATGGTGGCACTGGGTGATTCCGGACTGGGATTTCTACCGGAGCGATTTGACGTGGGAGGACGGTAAAGGAAGGTATCCGGAAGGTGGACCGGGCATCGCCGGCAGCGGCGTGCACGCCGCAATCACGTGCCACTACGAGGGCATTATGACCATCTATGTGGCCGGAATGAGAAGGTATTTGGCCGGGGGCATCCAGCCTGAAAAGAAACCTATCCATGAGCCGCTCTGCAATACCTGGGTCGCCGCGTCCGATTTCCCAAGTAATCCCAGCAGCGATGTTCTGCTGTCCTTGTACGGTCTTAGCGCCGGAAAATACAGGCTGGTCAGCTACCACAACAGCTTCAACTGCCGCCGCATCGGGGACGACCCGACCGGCGTGGAATGTTCTCAGACCAGGGAGCCGGAGCCTCCGATGCCGTCTATCAAGGTTTATTCCATTAAGACGGTCCTTACGGAATATTTCAAGCGGCAGACAGACGCCTTGGTCAAGGGCAGGACCTATGGCACCCCGGAGGACAAACTTATCGTTCCCGGAAAGCAGGGCACGGGGAACGTTAAGCAAACGCTGGAGGCAAAAAACGTCGTTATCCAGCAGGTTAAAACCGATGTCGAACTGAAACCGTCGTTCATCGAATTCACCACCGACGGCTCGCCGCTGGTTGTCGTATATGCCGGCGGCTGCTGCAAGAGTGACGACCTCAGGCGCCATCGCAAAGGGGGCTATGCAGTCCTCAACGCATTCGAACTTATCCAGCTGCCCGCCGCGACGGCACAGGAGAAGTGACCGTCCTTCGGCAGGAAGAATGCACCGGGCGGCACAAAACTAAAAAACAAACTCCTCCAATGCGAACGAGAGGTCCTTTAACACCCCAAGTCTTAAACCCTGTTCGCATCCACTCCTTGCATTTCGTCCAAGCCCCATGCTCTCTCCTATTGATAGACTATTAGGGAGCCATACAAATCTTATTTCTTATGTTGTCCAGTTTGCCAAAGCACAGGAGCTCATCGCCTACCAGAATTTTCGTGGCAGCCGAAGGGTTGGGGGTCGTTTCACCGGCTCTCACTACTGCTAAGACTGTGATGTCATGGCTTCTTAGCTCAGACTCAGAAAGCGTTTTGTCGGATACCGGGCTGTCTTTACAGACTTCAATCTTAGAGACACCATAGCCCCCAGTTGCCACTGTGAGTTCTTCAAAACTAACGGGCTTAATAATCTCTTTGCTTATAATCCGTTCTGTTAAAAAGCTCGTTATTCGTCGGACGAATTTTGTACGCGTGAAAACTCTGTATGCGATATAAATGACACCAACGATTATTGCTAAATTTATCCACGGCAGCAACTTGGCGGGAATAGATGCCGGCAAAAACGGGATTGACCACTCCGTAGCGCGGGGCCTTATAGTATTGGCAAAGGCCGCAATCATAGTAACAAGGCCGGCGTGCCCTAAAACTATGAGCGCTGAGGCAATCCGGCGCCTCTCTCGGGTCGCCGTAACTAGTTCAGCTTCTTTTGTTGTAAATCCCGTTGCTGTAAAACAGGATAATGCCTGAAATTTCGCCAGCGACCATTCTAAGCCCGTCAGTTGAAACGCAATCGCACCAATTCTGACAACAACAAATGATACGATCAGTACTACAACAAATAACAGCAAATTCATAATCACTGCTCCTTAAATTCTTCTCTAAAAAAATGCGCCCCAGAATTTCACAGCCACCTCTTTCTTCTAAAATAGATGAGCATCACAATCGCAACTATACCCATAACCAACAAAACAAGAGGGTAGCCCCAATGCCGCTCCAACTCCGGCATATACCTAAAATTCATCCCATACACACCCGCGATAAATGTCAGCGGAATGAAAATAGTTGCGATAATCGTTAAAACTTTCATCACAGCATTCATTCGATTACTGATGCTTGAAAGATATATATCAAGCATCCCTGAAACCATATCCCGGAAACTCTCCACCGTATCGATGACCTGTATTGTGTGGTCGTATACATCTCGAAGATATAGCCCTGTTGTCTCCTTGATAAGAGAAGATTCGGTCCTTTGCAGACCGCTTATTACTTCCCTCAAAGGCCAGACCGATTTGCGCAAGAATATCATCTCTCTCTTTAGCGAATGAATCTGCTGAAGCGTTTTTTCCGTAGGATCTGAAACCAGCTCCTCCTCCATAGACTCGATCCTTTCCCCAAGCTTCTCCAGGATGGCGAAATAGCCGTCCACCACAGCATCTAACAGGGCGTACATGAGATAATCAGCGCCCATTTTGCGTATACGACCTTTTGCGTTTCTGATTCTCTCTCTAATCGGCTCGAAAACGTCACCGATAGCTTCTTGAAACGAGATGACGTAATTTGCCCCGAGCACCAAACTTACCTGCTGCGACTGCACCATTTGTTTTTCATCGTTGTAGCTAAGCATTTTGAGCACAACGAAAATATACTTATCGAAATCCTCGGCCTTGGGACGCTGGCCGGTATTCAGGATATCTTCAAGCATCAGAGGATGCAGATCGAATTCCTTGCCGAGCATTTCTATTATTTCCACCTCATGAAGACCATCGATATTTATCCAAGTCACGCTTGGCGTCGCTTTGAAGGGGAAACATTCCTTAATGGTCCGCACCTGTTTTTCTTCGAAATTCTGCTCGTCGTAGTCGATATAGCTTATGCGCACAGCTTCCACTTTCTTTTCACCAACGTACACCAGCGTTCCTGGAACCGTGCCCGGCTTTTTGGTGGACCGTTTGACCAGTCTCGGCCCCTTTATACGTACTTTCATCTTTATCTCTCCTAATCTGACTCGTTAATGGCGAAACCAGAGTTTCTCTGACCTATGCTTTTTGGCCGTTTTGGTTCCGACTCTGAGCTTCCGATTTCCCGGCTCTTGTCAGAACGTGGTTCGCCGTTATAAGCCCCCCAACAAAACCTACTATAAATGTAACTACAAGCAGCAGTACCCTTGGCATCGTTATGGTCAGAAAGAGTAGCTTGGTTTCCACTGCCTTTGTGTTTTGAAGAAAAACAATTACGACCAGCAGCAAGATAACCACCGCAACAATCAGCTTAAACTTGTTCATTGTAAACCTCACTTTCCCGGGTCATGCCGGCATTATCGTTACCTTCGACCTCAGTGGTCAGATTTTTAACTATTGAAAACGGAAAGCTTACGATTTGCGAATGTTTTTTCGTTACTTTTGCCAAAAACTATTTTCCTTTCCGGCGTATTTTAAGTAATCCGAGAAAACCCCTCATACAAGCAGATTGTTGCAACGGAAATAGTTCCTTGCTCGCAAATCTTACATCTTCTATCGAATAAAACGCTTGAGGGTTGAACCTCTTAATAATAGCCGCAACGTCCTTAAGGGCACTGCGATTTATAATGCTGTATATAACATGAACACACCCTGAACTCCCCTCAGCCGGCACCGCTGTTACTCCATAACCTGAGGACTTAAGATTTTCTATCAGCGCAGATGCATCCTTCTTTGTAATAACTTGTATTACCAGTGTGCCCATCGCCAGTTTTTCTTCAATCCACATCCCCATAAAATTACCCGCCGCAAAACCGCCGGCGTAAGCAATATAACAGTAAACATTAGTTAAATTCTGCATAACCTTTCCAATTGCGACCAGCCAAATCAAAATTTCGAAAAAACCTATTAGCGGCGCAAGTAATTTTTGCCCTCTGGAAATGAAAATTATCCGTATCGTCCCGAAACTGACGTCGAGAACACGTGCCAGAAAAATCAAAACCGGCAACAAAACAAATGTGAATGCCTCTGAATGCCAAAAGTCAATATCCGCCACCATCTTATCCTTGCCTCAACCTATTTCTCAGCAGAGTGAGAATTTGTGTCTGTTCTATTCCTTTTGCTTGTCAAATCACGAACCACCGAAAACGGAAAGCTAACCATCTGCCGCAGTCCTTCTACTGATGACAAAGTCCTCACCTGACCTTTTACCTCAGAGAACAGTTCGTTGACAACAATCTTTTCCTCAACTTCGCCCACCTCTTTTATCATCGCCAGCCGATGAAGTGAATATAGCCCAATCAAAAACGCCAGGAAGAAAAAGAAATCCCACTGCTGCAGATTCAAGGTAGGCAGGCTGAACTCGCCCCCTGGGCTCGTATATTTCAACGTCCAGGCAAGCTCCCGACCTGCAAAGAAGTCCGCAAACTTACCGCCCAGAATAGGTGCTATCCCCGCCGCCACCGAATTCATTATCGTATTCGTTGCAAGATAAGACGTGGCTTGGCCCTCCGGCGCCAGCTTCAGGCTGATGTTGCCGCTGGCCAGAGATACCCCCGCTGAAGAAAGACCCATCACTATATGGATGACAACCAGCAAAGGAACCGTTAATACATACTTCTCCGGCATCGTTGTAAACGTCCACGCCAGTATCGACAATATAAACAAAGGCCCGCAAATCGCCAGAACCGACTTATTACTGAAACGGTCCGTGAACCTGCCCCAGATCCGCAAAAATGCAAAATTCATCACCTGGCTGACTATCGAAAGCCCTATGATAAATGACATACTCAACCCCAGTCTCTTGAGCATATACACCATAAAGAACGGCCCAGCCAGGTTCACCGCAAAATTCCACGAGCACAAAAACGCAATCAGCTTCCTGAAATTCTCATCTCTGAACGGCTGAGCAAGTAGTCTGAAAATCTTCGGCCTCTCTTCCGCCCTGGGCATACGTTTCTCGGGCGTTCGCGCCAAAAAGAAAAGCCCAAGAATTCCCGCACCAAAACCAACCAGGAACAAAAGTGAATATCCCGCCAATTCATGTTTTCCAAAGACCTTCTTCCAGTAATCCAGATACACCGCAGCCCCCAGACTCAATGCAATCCCGACGCCCGTGGCTATCCTCATCCTCTTTGAAAAAAATGCCCCCAATATATTCTGCGGTATTAAATCCCGCATCCACGAATTCCAGCTACAGCCGGAAATCGCCCCAAAGGCCGAAGCTGCTATCATTGATACCAGCAGAACAGAAAGCCCTGTTTTAACGCCGAATAAGAAAGGGATAAATGCAATCAGCAGCCAGCACAGCCGGCCAAGACCTGCCGCCACAACCGTAATCGCTCGCCTGTTGCGTATCTTCTCAACTAAGAATATCGAAGGAAGTTGAAGCAGTTGAGCCAACGGCCCAATAGCCGCTAACAGACCAATCACTAAATTCGAAGCCCCAAGCTTTATCGCAAAAGCAACAAGAAAAGCGCCCCCCGTCAATATCCCCATCGCCTGAGATGCTATCCCGTCCTTAATAACTTGCTTGAGCCCCGCCTGTACTTCCGTATCACTCAAACTGTCCTTGACTTCGAATCTCATCGCGCACAGCCCCTTCTTTCACTGATTCCGCCAGTCCGCCGCCGCAAAAAGAACCCGCCCCGGCTGCTATTCCTCTCCGCCGCCTTCTGAACTATCGCCCGTGCCCTCGGCTGGTGTTTGCGATGTTGCCTCGGGCTTCTTGCCTTTGGCTGTGTACACTCGGCTGACGAGCAGGACAGCGCCTATGAAAACAATAATGCCAATCGCCACCCACATAAAAAAGACTCCCACTAATGGCTATTTGGATTTCAAGCTCAGCCTAACATCATAATAGTAAAAAAACAACCGGTCAATAGAAGCCTTCTTCCTTCTCGCCGCCCTTGATTGAATTCAATCGCACTTTCTGGATTTTCAAGTGTTTTTTGAGCAAAATCATAGCGAGTTGGCGAATTCGTTGCTCGTCGCCGGTCGCTATGAACCCACGGGCCGTTTTTTTTGTTGACTTTTGTTTGAAGTTTGGTATAATACCAACCCTGTACTCTCGTAGTGCAGGGGGAAACCGCCAGCAGGCAAACGATAACCCGCCCGGGGGCGGCAGCGGAGTCCTGAGTGTATTTATACTGAGCGGCGTCGAAGTAATCGAAGGGCAAATCAAAACGCAAATTGTCAACTGCCAACTGACACCTGAAAACCGGAGACCGAGGAACTCCTCATGGCTACCAAGTTTCTACCACGATTCTTAAAGCAGTCCATAAGTATATATGCATATACTTATATCCCTGTACAAAAACCACAAACCCCGATCCACGAGCGACAAGAGACGAGAGACGAGCGACGATTAATATGCAAAACAAACCCAATTTACTGAACGCTCAAATAAACATAACTTCTGTTAAAACAATGAACTACGAACAGAAAACTATGAACAATGCCAATAAAAACAAACCCAATCAAACCCAATTTATGCCCCTGTGCCTTAGGTAATAGCTTGCACCCTAGGTGGTACTTGTGCCATAGGTATCAAACCCCCAAAACCGTCCTTTACCCGAATTTTTTTAAAAATTGCAAAAAAATGTAAATTTTACTTGACATCTAGTAAAGAATCCTTTACATTGTGTACGATATAGTTTACATGTAAGTGTGAATTGCGACGAGAAAAGGGGAATTATGATGAATAGAGCACAGAAAATTGCATGGTTCAGCCTGGCAATGACAGTGTTGCTTATTGCTTTCAGCATCCGCTGGATTATTATGGCATTCACAGCAACAGTAATTCCGAAGAATACTCTTTTGCTGTGGCTTTCGCTATTTGGGGCTATTGCAGCACTGGGATTTGTTCTTTTTAGAAAAAAGCAGAGCCCGGCAGAGGTCGATTTTGACGAGCGTGATAAACTTATAAAAAGAAAAGCGGTGCAGGTTTCTTACATTTCGCTTTGGGTATTGTTAATCGCGGCCAGTCTCGTTGCAGGCATTATTGTCGGAGATGCAGAGTTGATTCCGGTCAGCGCACTGCCCCCGGTGCTTTTTTTGATTTTTCTTATTGTTACGCTGGTTTGGTCTGTAGCGATTTTGGTCCAGTATGGCTGGAGGGACAAAGACAATGAATAAAACACAAAAGTCGGCGTGGTTTGGTTTGGTTGCCACATTAGCTTTTCTTTTACTTTCTCTTTTCCTGTTTATAGAAATTGCCATCTTAAAAAAGATGTTGCTCCCTATGAATTTGTTGGGGGCCACACTTCTTTTTGGCCTTGGTGTAGCATCAGTTATTTTCATTTGTAAAAAACAGAGTCCCATAGAGGTTGAAACCGACGAACGTGATAAATTAATTCAAACAAGAGCGATAGTGGTTTCCTTCATTTCCGTTGGGGTACTGCTTGCTTTAACCTGTCTTATACTGAGATTTATTATTGGAATTTCAGGGACGATAGCCGTTTGGGAATTGACACTTATCAACTTTTTCATTTTTTACGTTGCTTTATTAGTGTACTCGGTGGCGATTCTGGTTCAATACGGCTGGAGGGGCGAAGATGGCGAAAAGTGAGGTCAAGAACAACATACGTCGGCTGCGCTTTTGAAAAGGAGAAAAGAGGTTATGACAATATTACAGAAAAGAGCATGGATTGAACTTGCCAGCGTCACTGTCTGTATCTGTATATCTGGCGCAGGTGTGGGGCTGGCGGTCCATTTCAATGCAAGAGGCGTCGTACCGCTAATGGCATTCGTAATCGGCGCGTTGATTGTGGGTTTGGCTTCTTGCCTGCGTTCGATAAGAGTCCAGGCCGGGTTCGACGAGCGGGAAAGAAAGATAGCCGTAAAGGCCTTCGTAATATCAAGCTACACCTTTGTGCTTTTCTTATGCTTTGCATCTTTTACTATATTTTCCCTCGCAGGAGCGAGAAACTATATCCCCGGGTACATTTTGCCCGTCTTGTTGCTGACCGGTATTTTCGTTTCGCAGCTTGTGCAGTCCGCGGTGATTTTGATACAGTTTGCACGGGAGCAGGCTGATGAGCAGTAACCGCGTCACCAATCACATTCGTCGGCTGCGTTTTGAAAACGGTGAAATGACGCAGCAGCAGTTGGCGGATAAGGCAGGCGTGACCCGCCAGACAATAATCGCCATCGAGGCCGGCAAATACGCACCATCGCTGACGCTGGCGTTTAAGATTGCAAAGGCCTTCGATGTGCCGATAGGAGAGGTATTTCAATATCAGCAGGACAGTTTGTAGTTCGTAGTTCGTAGTCAAATAATCAATTATTCAAGATGAATGACGCTGCTGCGTTTGTCTGCTTCGAGACTTGCTTTTTTGATGATATCGTAGAGCCGGCGGGAATCGTGAATCTTATCGAAGATAAACTCGGGGTCGGTTTTGTCGGTCGTTATCAGCCCTACGGTGCCGACGCCGACAATACAGTCGAACAGACTTCTGTGCATTTTCAGGTCGATGACGCGGAACATATCCAAATTATCAACCTTTCTATCGAAAATGCCTCTACTCCACTCAATCCGGTCGGGAGATACGATATAGCGGGTCATTTTGAGCCGGAACATCTTCAGCAGAAGAATAAGCAAAACAAGTATGATAAGCCCAATACCGGCAATAACCCTGTATTCGGCAATTATCTTTGCCTGGCTGTCGGTAAGTTTTAGGTTCAGGAGATTGCCGACTATAAGTTCGAGCGGAAGTTTCAGCAGGAACACTGCGGCGACCATAAAGAACAGCCCTTTTATCACTGCCGGTGTCATCGCCCACAGGGACGGCCTGCCTTCGAAGAGGATGCTACCTGATTGCCTGTCGCGCTGGTTCGCCTGCGAATTCGGCACCGGAGCGGTATCGAGAAACTCGGCGCAGAATCTGCACTTGATTGCGGCGGCCTGAATTGTCTCGCCGCAAAACGGGCATTGTTTTGTGTCTGAAACAGCAACTTTCATCGAATATAATATCGGAAATCTGCGCCGAATTTGAGCAAGGGAATTTCTCAACAGTACAAAATTTGGGGGGAATTTGGGTTCTTTGGAAGTCTGATTTTGGTGGGATGTGAGTTTTTGAGGCAAAACCGGGGTTTCGCGGGTTAGCTTGTAGGGGTTGGGCAAGATAGGTAAGATAAATTTGGTAAAAAATCGCAAAAAATGCACGAAAAATGACAGGAAATTTGCAAAAACGCACGCTTTTTGAGCAGAAATTGGAAGAAATGGGTGGTTTTTGAGTATGTTTTTTTAGCCACTAATCGACACGAATAAACACGAATAATTTTGGCCACAGAGGACTCAGAGGTTTTTCGTTCAGCTTAGTGTTCTTGACAAACAAGTCTCTTAAAGCGAGCTTTATCACCCTGGCTTGTCAGCGTCCACAGTTGCATTAAGATGCAACATAGTTTGAAGCTGACGAAATTCCTTCCCTGATTATAGAGGACTTGGAGAATTGGCCGGCTTGGTGTCCTCGGCAAGCTCTGCTCTGAAAGCAAGCTTTCGCCACAGAGACTCGCTGTCGGTCACAGGGCCATTTGCAATGGCCCATTTATAAATCCGGCTGAAAATGGGTTTTTATTAATCGCGGATTAACACGGATTTAGTCAAAAAAAAACGGCAAAAAAAGCACCTTTTCTGGTCATCCTGGTGATCTTAGGTTATTTTGGACATGTTGACGGTTATCTTCTTGCGCGAAGCTAAATCCACACCTTTAGCATCCAACCTAACTTCCACTATCCACCGCAGGTAGCTCCTCCTGCCGCCAAGCAGCTCCATGCCGACTTTTAGCGTTTTGCCCAAAGGAGAACTGAGAAAATCAGGTCCGGCGGATGACGGCGTGGCGAGTTGGAAATCATAATTCATCGTTTGGCCGGATGGAAAGGTTTTCGCTTCTTCTATCGTCAGTTCATCCCTGTATATTTCTCTCGTGTGTGTCCTGGTCTTATCTCCTCGGCGTTCTTTGGTCACCTCTTTGCCTACTAACATAACATAGAGTCTGTTTCCGTCAATTTCCTTCCGTGTGGTCAATTCAAAAGAACCCGTAATTTGCTCTCCTTCATTGAATGAGTTCTTAGCAAGTGTAATCTTTATGCTGCCCCGCATATACCGAATGATGAAGTAGCCGGCCACAAGGACTACAGCCAAAACAAGAATGGCAGGAATTGCGATTTTGAGAACTTCTGCTGACATATTATTGTTCCTTTCTCCGGCTTAGGTTTTCAACGAAATTTTGATTATCTGAAATTTCACATCTACGTATACTAATTTCTCTAATTCCGAAAGGCCCCTCTATTCGCCTAAAATTCTTGGGCACCAATATCTATTTTGGTTGTACCATCATTGTTGCCGTCTTTCAGCCTCAAGGTGCCGTCCACATCAGTATTTATTTCCGGAGGCAATGCATCATTAATACCAGCGTCAATACAAGGCGAACCTGCTTTGAGATTAAAGTCGTTTTCTGCCGGATTTAAAAAATTCGGGTCGAGACTAATGTTTCCCTTCCCTGCCAAGTATCTTGTAAGTCCCTGAATACACGAGTGGTCTATATTTGATTCTGCAGCGTATATCTGGGATGGCTCAAGTTTTCCATATCGACTGCTATTGTCCCAGAGTATGCAATTGGTAATAATCGGCTTGCTCTTATTACAGTATATACCTCCTCCAGCATATGCCACGTTTCCACTGAAGGTGCAATTGATTTTTATGGGGCTGTTGTATTCGTTGTACACACCGCCGCCTTTTTCTTTTGCGAAATTTGAACCGAATACACAATTGTATAAAATAGGGCTACCTCTTGAACTGTACACTGCTCCGCCACTGTCATTAGCGTAATTTAGCAAAAATGTGCAATTTATTAGCAATGGGTCACCTTTTAAATTGTACATCGCTCCACCAAGCATTCCTGAGTTGGCCTTGAATACACAATTTGAAAGAGTTAGACTGCCTGATTTGCAATACACCCCTCCACCTTTGTTGTAGCTGCTTTGGGAAGCTCCTTTAGCGTTGCCACAGGTTATTATGAAGCCATCTAATAAAGTGTTAAAATCGGTTCCGCTGACTGAAACCACACGATAGCAGTTGTCGTCTCGTGTTGCATCACCAAGCAGCTTTGCTGGTACGATGTCTCTTGCGTCATTACCCTGCAAGTCGCCGCTGAGAGTTGTTGTATTGATTTGCGGGTTAATATCTTCCCAGGCACCTCCGCCGGAAGGAAAACCGCCGTAAATCGCAACTCCTTTTTTGAGCATAAATGCCGCAGTTCTGTCACCTTTGACTTTGTTTTTTCCCCGGTCGGGCTTATATATTCCCTCTGCAACCCATATCTGATCGGTCCCGGAGGCTTCAGCAAGCCCATCCTGTAGATATTTAAATGCATTAATCCAACTTGAACCGTTGTTTGCACCATCGGCATTTGAATCGACATAAATAATTTTACCTTTTGGTTCCGTCCTTACGTCCTCTTTAACCTGTGGGACAGAGACGGCATTGAGAACAGGTTCTATAAGAAGTGTTACGGCTGTTCCGTTTGGATCCCACCCTTGTGGTGTAAGCATATGAGCGGTAAAGCCGACATTGGAAATACGATCTGTATCGATTCTGGTTGTCGAGATAGAACTTCTTGGCTTACTTTCGCTCAATGATATAGCTTCAGGCCGGTAAGCACCATTTATTTTAGCTCCTACAACGAGTGCTCCTCCACTATCTGGAGAATCATTACCATCAACAGAGATTAGAGTAAATTTTAATTCGAAAGCATCATAAGAGGCAACATCAATACCCTGAAACACGTCTTTGAGTTTCTGTTTCGAAAAAATATAATAGATTGAATTGTCAGGGTGTTTGTTGCTGGGAAAATAGATGTCGAATTCTACACCTGATCCTTCAATGTCTCTTTTCTCCAATATTGTTGCCTTCAACCCGGAATTGTACTTTGAGTATTCATCAAGCGCCATTAAGCCTTCATCGGATAGAGTTAATTTTTTAGCGCTTGCCTTAGGAGTCATAAGCTCTAAAAGTACCAGGATAATTACAAAAAACATTTTTTGCTTTGTTTTGGTCAGCATCTTTTCCCCTTTTGACTGCTTATCTGAGATTTCCCATACAACATTTTATATCTTAGCTCAGCTACGGCGCTGAGCCTCTTTTCTAATAGCTATGCCACAGGTAAAATATCGAATCTGTCTCGAAAAATCAATTTATTATTTATTATTGATGATTGTGGTTGAGGTCGCGTTGCGACGGTGTTTTGAATAGATTCCTCGGCTGCGCTCGGAATGACTTTTTCGTATTGCGTGGTGCGTATCGGGTATTGCGTGGCAAGCAAGGGGGAGATTGCGGCGCCCCCCAATCAGGTAGGGGCAAGCTGCGCAGGAATGACCCCTGAACGGCGTTGGGTTCGGGGCAGGCGATAAGAAAATTAAAAATCAAAATGCAAAGTGCAAAAATGATGAGATTGCCGCGGCCCCCAATCAGGTAGGGGCAAGCTGCGCAGGAATGACCCCTGAACGGCGTTGGGTTCGGGGCAGGCCCCCTTAGAGTAGAAAGCACTCTAAAAAAGGGGGCAGGTGGTGGGTTGGCGATGATGTCAAATTACGGCGGCGATGAACAACAAGAGAACAGCGATGACGGCGGCGGAGAAGGTGATTCTGGACCATTTCGTGTATCTTGCGTAGCCCGGATGCCGGTCTTCAAACTCGTGGTAGTAGTCATCCAAGTCTGAATTGTCCTTTGGCCGAAGGCGGAGCTTTACATACAGGTGGGCAGCGAGGGATATAAGAAACAAAGGGCCGGAAATGATGTAGAGAATCGTATCCATAGGTCTTTGTGGTTGTCATAATATCAAAAGACGAGCATTTGGCAAGGATATAGACTGGTGTACAAGAGGTAGAGTGGGATAGTCGCATTTCTCGACCGCGCGTCAAGAGTCCGGGTGAGCCCAAAATCCTTGACAATGCCTGGCCGGCGGGAGAACATAGTGCAGGCGGCATGAATCCGGAAGCTGCGGTATTCGACAAAGGAGAGAATCGAATGGAACATCCTTTCAACAAAAAAACGGGGACAGACCACATGTCCGGTTTGGCGATAATCATCTGTTTTGCCCTTTTGGCAAATACCGGTCTCGTGGTTGTCGGCGAAGAAGGTGAGGAAATTGACTGGCATAGTGCGGCCCAAAAGAAGCTCGGCGAAAAGGACATCAAGGTTCTGCAAAAGAATGGAATTCTCGTCACAAACCAGGCCTACAAGCAGATTTTTGAGCCGTATCTTAAAGGCACTGAGCCGTTTTTTATAACGAGCGACTCTCTGCTCAATGCCTACCACGTTTTGTACGAAGAGTCGGTCCTGCGGCTGGAAGAAGCCAATGCCAATAAACTGCCGGAAATACTACGGAGTATTCACAAGAACCTGTCAACGGTTGATAAAAAGTGCAAGGGCAGGCCGGAGCTACTGGCGGCAGCTAAGAAGCGCGCAATAATTATCATCGCAACGGCGCTAAGGCTTGTCAATGAGAGTTTGCGCACAGGCGATAAGAAACTGGATTCGATTATTGAACAGGAGGTAAAAAATATCGTCGAGGCCACAAAAAAATGGGAGATGCCGGTATGGCTGGGCAAACCGGATAGAACTTTCCTCGGCCTTGATTACAGCCGGTACAAGCCGCGTGGTTTTTACACGCGCTCGGAGAAGCTGGAACGTCACTTCCGTGCGGTAGCGTGGCTGCAGTCCATTCCCTTTAGGGTCAGCAAGGACGAGGAGCTTGTATCCGTTCTGATGCTGGGCAGCTGCATACCGCGAAGTCGTTTCGCAGACCATATTAATAAAACAGTTGAGTACGAAAATTTCTTCCGGGGTTACCAAATGTTTATTGGCTCCGGCGATGATTGGGACCTGATAACTGCTGCCGATGAAGCAGGGTCTGGTCTGCGACTCGACCTTAGTGGAGATGACCTTGCCAATGTAAGAAGGGAACTTAACGAGAAAGCGTCTAAATACGGCGAGGGCCCACAGATAAACGACCAGCTTCGTTTCGCCCCTGACGATCCGAACGCCGCCGCGGAAGCTAATTTTCGAATTATCTCGGCGTACCGTACGCCTGATGGGATTCTCTTTCACAGAACCACGGACCTTCGGAAGTTCAAACGCTTATTGCCAAATGGGCTGGAGGTGTGTACGGCGTTGGGTTCGGCATTTGCACGAGAGAGGCTGACTTACAAAAACAAAGTACAGCTTCTTAAGACAATAGATGAAGCGAAAAGTCTTTTCTCCGGCGACAGTCTGTATTTTGGCTATTTAGAATGTCTGACCGCCCTGCTTGACGAACCGGAAAAAGATGCGCCTTCCTTTATGAAAAATGCTGCCTGGCAGGCCAAGAGCTGCAATACGGCGTTAGGCGGCTGGGCACAACTTCGTCATACGTGGGCACTGCAGGCAAAGCAGACAGTACATTATGCCGGCATAACCATGCCGCCTAAAGGCTTCGTGGAACCGGAGCCGGAATTCTACAGCCGAATGGCACTTCTGGCAGAAAGAACGGGGGACATTCTGGAACGAACGCATGTATTCGAAATGGACTACAGTGAGAAAGCGACAATGCTGATGGAGGCGGCAGTCCTGCTTGAGAGGACCGGAACAAGGGAAAATTTGAACAAGGAAATCGATAAGGTTGGGGCAGAAAAATTCAAGCGATTTGAAGCCGCATTTACGATTATGGGCTACTTGAGCGACCGTAACGACAGAGAAGACCTTCGCAAGCCGGCTCGGAAGCTTCGCGAGATAGCAAAGGAGCTGCGAGAAGGTAAACTGCCCCAAGAACCTCATCTGCAGTGGATACTCAAAGGATCCCAAATTGACCTCAAGTCTCTGTGGAAATCGCTGGGCGAAATCAGCCGGCGTCTTGAGACGCTCGCTCACAAGCAACTCAGGGGCGAAGACTGGAATGAACAGGACGAGCGTTTCATTACGAGCTATGGCACCAGAATAGCGAAGATTATGTTGTACGGCGGCAACGCCTACCTTAGTCCGAACGATGACGCACCGCGGGTAGTTGATGTTTACGCGAATCCCTATATTCCCAAAGGCTATTTGCATGTGGGTATTGCTCGGCCTCGGGCGATATATGTGCTTTATCCCTGGCAGGGAAATCGGATTCTGTGCAAAGGAGCGGTATTGCCCTATTATGAGTTCGGCTGCGATGGCAGGCTCACAGATGCCGAGTGGAAAAGACTGCTGGATTCGGACCAGCGTCCGGCTGTCCCCGAGTGGGTAAGACCTATCGTCTGCGAAGGCGGAATCACCAAGTCTGCGCTGAAGCGACGACGCCATTGATTACTATTGGCTGAGGGACTGAACCGGCTGCGCCAAGCAAAGCAAACATAAACCCAGAAAAGTGTTACCCATGTAGTCGGTATAAAGTGTTACCTGTGTTTCGGTTGATACAACATTCTGAGATTGCTTCGGCGTAGGATTATTTTTCTTTTGCGTCGTTTAGCATTTTCATAAAGGCCCTTAGCAAGAGGGCGAGGTCTTTTTTGCCCTG
>CAZQYB010000044.1:0-17078 GCA_964597535.1 uncultured Pirellulales bacterium
TATACCATACTTCCACCAAAAGTTCAACGATTATCTAACAAAAATAACAAAAAAACGGCCAAAAAAATTAGCCACAGAGAAAAGAAATTATATTAGCCACAGATTTCGCAGATTAACGCGGATTTTGAAGTTTGCGGGTTGTGCTGGGGTGGCGACAGGAAGTATATAAGTATATGCATATATACTTATGGACTGCTTTAAGAATCAGGGATTTGAGAATGATGGATTTGAGAATCAATGGTTTTTGAAAGAGGGCTTTGAGGTGGAGATATTTTTTTAGCCACACCTCTGCACTACCAGAGTACAGGGTTAGAATTATACCAAAATTCAAACAAAAGTCAACAAGAAAACGGCCAAAAAAAGCACTTTTTTTGGCCGACCCAGCTACGCCAGCTGCCACTGCTCCATTAGTCATTTTCTAAGCCTCTCAAAGTAATCCCAAATTTGACTTGGTGAAATTATATAGCTGTTAAGGCTAAAGGCCAAGTAAAAAAGAGCCTGTCTTTTAACGTTTCTTTCTCAATATCACCGCACACAAGCCGAGCAGTAAGAGCGCGGATGTTCAGTTTTTCATAGTTTCTTAGCGGATAAATTCCACAATTGCATACCGCTTAGTGACATCCCTGAGAATGACCACGAACAATTTATCACCCCTTGACAAGTACCCAGGGAGTGACTGATGTGTGTACATTCTAACCTGATAGTACGGCCCGTATCCCGCCTCGCCGTAGTACATGTGGCCGCGTACTCGCTCTCCCTTGGGAAAGATTATTGTCAAATCTCCTTTATCGACCTCTTCGCTAACAAGCTGTGAATATTTTACTTGACTCTTGGGAACCGTTATCGGATGCGTTGAATATTGAAGGAAGGAAGCGTTAATTGTAAATCTAAAATAGACCATAGAATTTTAATGCCAGTATATAATATAGACAGTAAACAAGACTCCTATCCCTTTTTGCTCCACCATCACAGCCTCTCTTACAATAGAAGTTCGCTGTCTTATACATCCTCTGTATATTTGCATTTAGGATATCCGGTGCATCCCCAGAATGGTCCAAATCTGCCTCTGCGTTGTTTCATTGACCTTCCGCATTCTGGACATGTTTTACTTTTGGTTTCGTTCCTTCCTTTTTTTCTACCTGTGCGATGCCTTCGTGTGCTACGTCGGGTATCAGTTTTACTACCGCATTGCTCACATTCAAAATAAATACCATATCTGCCATTCTTCCAAATCATTGGGGAAGAACAGTCTGGACAGTTGGGGTTTTCCTTTTCTGTTAGGTCAATGTTAGACTTTTTATCTCTTGCTTCCTGGCGGACTGAGGAGCTTACAAACTGCGCCATTTGCTGGCATACGTTCTTGCTGGGAATTCGGAACATGCTTTCGCTGGTGTTGCGGTGAGAAAATATATTTAGAGAACCGTGCCATAGAATTGCTTGGTCTATTATAGCAAATTTCTCATGCATCCATGCACGTAAGTCAACTGCGATGCTGGTCTTGATAATATCTTGGATGTTCTCCTCAAGTCCATCTTCAAGAACTCCACCTTGGTTCCCTGGCGGCCGTGTGACTAGACGGACACGAACCCCCTCAGAAATTTTCAGGGTCAAAATATCCATCCAGCGACTTGTACCATTTTGTGTGGCATATGGTGAAAAGAAGACGATAGATTCTTTAGCTTCCGTAAGGTCTTTGCGGAAAGCTTCGTAGAAAGTGCCCTCCGTAAAAATACCTGACTTTGACATATCGAATTCCAGCACAGGTGGATCTAAGGTGCGGAGAGCATCAATCCAATCACCGGGGCCAAGGGGAAGAACATTCTTAGCATCAAGTTCAGTTCCTTTTTCCATGAAAACATCGAGTATTTTTGCAACAACCGTTTTGGGAGAAAGCTCTTGACGTAAATAATCAAAATTTGCGAGTAGCACAATATGGTGTTTGGCCCGACTCAGGGCCACATTAAGTAACCGTGTGCCGTCTTCTTCACGTTCAACCGCTTTAATAAATTTACTTGGTCGAGTTCCTGTTGAATCAGTCAAATCAATAAAGATAGTATCTTTCTCATTACCTTGAAACCTATGTATTGTAGAAGCAATAATAGCATCTTGTTCGCCCAAACACTCATCGAGCATCCTCTGGACTAATTTGGTCTGTGCTGAATAAGGCGAAATCACACCCACGTTTTCGGGATATTCTTGTTGTTTAAGATAAGAGGCCATATTGCGCAGCAGTAACGCATGGAACGTGTTATACCTCGAATATGTACCTACTTTCAGTGAAGTCCAAGGGTGGTATGGGGCAGTATTTATATACAGGAGTTTCGAGCTTCCTAAGGGGAAAGACTGCTCACTTGGACCAGAAGCTGGCGGTACTGTTTCGAGCGGATTATCTTCGTAGAATAATTTGTTTATGACACTGCATATTTCCTCACACATCCTATACTGTTTCTTCAAAGGAACCAAAGAGTCTGGAAAGCTTCTCTGCTCGACTGCTTTCACAATACCTGCTTTGTGAAAGACATCCTGTTTTAACCATTCTATTGCCGAATCGTCCTTGGACATAATAATAGGAGGCAACTGACGGAAGTCACCAGCAACCACGACATGTTTAGCCGCAAGTCCTGCCCCATAGTAGCTCATGGGAAGAGCAAGCATCGAAGCTTCATCAATGACGACAACGTCAAAGCTACGCTCGACCTGACCTTTAAGGTAAGTGCGGTAAATTGTTGTAGCGAGAATCTTACAATTCTTAATAACTTGAGAACGCAGTTCGTCCAATTGGTTTTGGATTGCTTGGATGCTCTCACTAATTTTAGCAATCTGTTCCTCAAGCGTACTTAGTTTCTTCTGGCACTGAGCATGGGGCATGTGATACTTGACAGTATTGCTAAGGGCCTTTAGTTGTTCTTTTTTCCTGAGAATCTTGTCTTCTATTGAGGAAATTTCACTCAGTAATTCAGATAAAACGCTCTTCTGTGCAATGTACTCAGCTTCTGTAGCAGCTACTCTTTTTCCTATCTGTTCAGGGTTTAGCCCTGAGAGAAAACGACGTATAGTTCCCATCTGACGGGACCGTTGCATATTAAGTTTTAGAACTTCTATTTCTTCCTCAAGAGAAGCTATAGCGGTGTGAGTTTTTTGTTCTTTTCTTTGGGCGTTTTCAAGGCTTTGTTCCAGATGCCGTAAATGTCTTTTTCCCTCATCAAGCGCCTCCCAATTCGCTATGGCTTCACGAAAGACAGTCGCCTCTTTTTGTATTTTTGCTCTGTTGACTTCAAGATTGGTTTTCTCTTTTTGGAGTCTTTCACCTAACCTGCTTACAATCTTTTCAATTTGTACGTTATCGCCATAGTCCTTCACGAATTCGGGTTTCGAAATTGGACCATGCCTCAGCACAGCCCCTTGTTGAAAGCCGATATCTGTTTTCAGGCGTTCACATATCATTTCTAAGGCGGTATCTACAGCCACATTCGTATTAGATACCAACAATACAGATAGACCAGAGTAATAGTATCCCTCCACAATTCGTGCCAAGATTGTTGTTTTTCCAGTACCCGGCGGTCCCCAGATATAAGTTACATCACTACCAAGTGCTTTTAATACAGCGGATTTTTGTTCATCATTCAGAGGGTTACCATCGCCAAGATAAATACGGGAATCCACTGCTCCATTTGAAGAGCAAATAGGGCGATTGCCAATTATCTGCTCAGCTTTTTCAAGATTGAAGTGACCCTGATTCGAACTAATTTCACTAAGTTTCTCCTTCAGGCGCTCGACTAGAAAAGAATCATCGGCTATCAACGTTGCATGAGGTATTTTGGGGCCAAAGTCACGTTCTGATGAAACAACCAGAATGCCTTCACCCAAGGAAACAACCAGACCATTTACCTCTTCCCTCCCAACTACTATTCTGATTGGCGAATCATCTCGGAGGTAAAGGTCGGTGTCTACACGAAAAGCATACAAATAGTTATTGTCGGCCTTGCCTTTAAATTGACCGCCCAGGATCTCAACCCGACTTGAGCCACCTCTCTTTTTTATAGCCTTAATCTCTAAATCTAAGGCATCGATCATTTTCTGGATATTTTCTTTCGACAAAGGCAGGGCTCCTACCCTTTTTGTGGAAAATTACAAACTAATGCAATTCTACGCCTTCTAATTCGTATCTCGCATCTGGTGAAGCGTATCTCAAATTCGTATCTCGTGAAGCGTATCTCGCAATGACAAACAGGCGATTCGATGAATTTCTCCGCTCAAGGGTGCAGGTGTTCATCACGCCACAAAATACCAGAAATCTACAATTCCCGCAACTCAAAACTAAACACTCAGAATTCAAAACTTCTTCGTGCCTTCGTGGTAAAAAATGAAATCCGCGTAATCAGCGAAATCAGCGTCAAACTTTTCCGTATTCCTTTGTGCCTTTGCGCCTTTGCGCCTTTGCGGCCATATTTTCCCGTGAAATCAGCGAACCCCGCGGCAAAAATCAATCAGCCATTGAGACCCATTATCGACTGTTATTCTGCGTCCTTTGCGTTCTCTGCGGTAAAATTCGCAAAATTCAAACGTCCGAACACATTATAAACCCCCTATTCAGCAAATCCTCGACCGTTGGCCGGCCAAAAAAAAATAAAAAAATGTTTGTAGGCGGGCGGTTTACAAGTTAATATACCCGCCAAAACAATAAATGAATTGAGTAGCTGTTATTTGTTGTTATTGGTAACTAATTCTATGGTTGCGAAATAAGTCTTTATTTGGAGGAAAAGCAAGTGAGTGCTGAGGATGTGGATGTTCAGGCAATTGAAGACAAGGTGGTCGAAATAATCAGCGAGCAGATGGGCGTGGACAAGTCTGAAATAGCACGCGAGACCTCATTTATCAACGACTTGAATGCCGACTCATTGGACACCGTTGAGCTTGTTATGGAATTCGAGGACGAATTTGATATGAGCATTCCGGATGAAGAGGCCGAGAAAATCCAGACAGTCGGCGCCGCGGTAGATTACGTTGCCAAGGTCGTACATTCCAAAAACCAAGAGTAGCGAATAAGTTTAGTATGAGTAAACGGAGAGTTGTTATAACAGGCTTGGGGTGTGTTGCCGCCTTGGCCGAGTCCGTTGACGAGCTTTTTGCTGCGCTGTGCGATGGTAAAAGTGCTATCTCCACCATACGGTCTTTTGATACCAGTGCATATCCTGTAAAGTTCGGCGGCGAGATAATAGATTTCGACGTAACGAAATACGTCCACCAGCGAGAAAAGAAGCGAATGGACCGCTTCACGCAGTTTGCTGTTGCAGCAGCAACGCAGGCTGTTAATGACAGCGGGCTTGACTTTTCGAAAGAAGACCTCTTTCGCGTTGGTGTTGTCGTAGGGACGGGCATAGGCGGTATCAAGGAAATTGAAGAGCAGCACATAAGACTTTTGGATAAAGGTCCAAAGAAGCTCTCACCTTTTTGCGTCCCACGTCTTATGAGCAACGCCGCCAGCGCTAATATTGCTATTCGTTATGGTCTGCAAGGCCCAAATATCTGTGTTACCAGCGCCTGTGCCTCCGGAAGCCATGCTATTGGCGAAGCTTTCTGCAATATTATTGCTGCACGAAGTGACGTTATGATAACCGGCGGCACCGAGGCTGCTCTTACGCCGATAGGCCTGGCCTCATTTTGTGCTGCCAGATCACTTAGCACTCGCAATGATAACCCGGCAGCAGCTTCGAGACCATTTGATAGGGACAGGGACGGGTTCGTATTAAGTGAAGGCGCCGGCATTTTAATTCTTGAAGAATATGAGCACGCTAAAAAACGTGGTGCAAACATATACGCTGAACTTCTCGGCTATGGTGCAACAGATGACGGCTATCACATCACAGCCCCCCTGCCGGACGGTGCAGGGGCAGCAAAGACAATGCAACTGGCGCTAATCGATGCAGGTTTAGAAATAGAGAAGGTTGACTATATTAACGCCCATGGAACCGGTACTGAGCTCAATGATATTTCTGAAAGTACGGCTATCAAGACCGTTTTCGGCGAACGCGCCTACAAGTTACCGGTCAGCTCAACCAAGAGTGGTCTCGGTCATCTAATTGGTGCCAGTGGTGCGGTTGAGCTTATAGTGTGCATCAAGGTCATTAACAAATCGGCAATCCCCCCCACCATAAACCTCGAGAACCAGGACGAGCGATGCGATCTGAAAATGGACTATGTGCCTCTGGAAGCACGCCAGGCAAAGGTTGATATCGCTCTGAACAACTCTTTCGGGTTTGGCGGGCATAACGCATCTCTGGTCGTCGGCAAAATCTGAGCACTCAGCACATACCATTTCCCGCATCATAAGTCGCATTTCATCGTGAACGCAATAAATACCTTTTGAAACCCGGGACACTGTGATTATAATTCCTGAAATGAATGTACTCTGGGCCATTACGTTTTTAGCCGGCGGGCTGTTGATACTGTGGAAGGCCGCTGACCTGCTGGTATCAGGAGCGGTCAAACTGGCGGAACGGCTTGGCATCAGTCCGCTCATTATTGGGTTAACGGTAGTAGCTATGGGGACATCAGCCCCTGAGGTGGCAGCCAGTATCGCAGCAGCAATCCGCGGGCAGGGTGACGTCGCTATCGGTAACGTTTACGGCTCCAACATTGCCAATCTTGCCCTTGTCGGCGGTTTGGCAGCCCTTATTCGCCCGCTCAGCATAAAAAAACAAACCCTGCGGTATCAAATACCCGTTATGCTACTGGCGGCACTGCTGTTATGGCCTGTCTTGCACAATCTGGATTTGTCATGCGCAGAAGGCATCGGCCTGTTAGCTGTGTTCGCGGCCCTGATTCTGCTGACAGCGTTTATGGTGCGGAGAGAGGAGCACAGGGACATAAGAGCACAAGAGCAAAAGGATACTCAAACAACAGCCGATACGAAAAAGAGCGTGCTTTTTGTCGTTATCGGATTGGCGGGGCTGGCGTTGGGGGCCGATATCACCGTTCGAGGAGCAGTTTTTCTCGGCGACCGTATCGGCCTGAGCAAGGCGGTCATCGGCCTGACCATTATCGCAATCGGGACATCTCTGCCGGAGCTTGCAACCTGTGTAGTTGCTGCTATCAAGGGCCAGCACGATATTTCAATCGGCAATTTAGTAGGCTCGAACGTTTTTAATACTCTGCTCGTTGTCGGCACGGCAGGTGTCGTTAGGCCGTTCACCATAGCACCACGACTGATAGCTGCCGACTACTGGATTATGATTATCGTCAGTGCCGGATTTGCCTCGCTGGCGTTAATCGGCAGACGCGTCATCGGGCGGCTCGGCGGAACATTGCTGCTCTGCGGATATGTTGGATATATGCTGTACGTGCTGGTTTTTACGGCCGGGGTGTAAATATGAATCAATTCATCTACAACAACTTCGAGCACTTTCTTTGCTTTTTGGTTCTGGTCTCAAGATTTGGGGACATTCTCAGTACGTACCTTGTTTCCCCGACCTTAAAGCTGGAGTCAAACCCAATCGTAAGGAAGCTGGGCTTCCGCTTTACATTTCTAACTTTGCTTCTTTGTCTAATTCCATACTACCATACAGGTTTGGCGCTAATAGTGGTGGTACCATCGCTGCTCGTGACCTCATCAAATATAAGCAAATATTGGGTGGTCAAAACGATTGGAGAAGAAGAATTTTCGGAAAGACTACTGATTATTGCCGGCAAAAGCAAACTATCTCGCGCCTTGTTTAGTGTATTAGCCTCGGCCTTCTTCGTTATTCTTGCCGGCCTGGTGCTGTTATTTTTATGTCCGGACCGCAATAGCTGGGGCTATTGGTTTGGTTACGGAATAATCGTGTACGGCTTCATAATGGCACTATACGGCTCGCTCTCCTGTTACAAACT
Organism: uncultured Pirellulales bacterium; assembly: GCA_964597535.1. Taxonomy (GTDB): domain Bacteria; phylum Planctomycetota; class Phycisphaerae; order Sedimentisphaerales; family Anaerobacaceae; genus CAZQYB01. The sequence continues at coordinate 7,870 of CAZQYB010000044.1, forward strand.
CTTCAAACACGCGCGGAAAATATCGCAGACACAGCGTCAAGAAAGCGACATACAATCTCCATAAACATCTACGAACTCTTTTTCGTGGGGAAGTTTAACGCCGCGAATTGGCCGTGATATACTCGTGGCTCGTGGCTCGTCGCTCGTAACTCGTTTATATGAAAGGAGTAAAAATTTTTTTAATTTCCCGATTTTTGCTTCTGAGGTGCTGCGCAAATGGTAGAAATTCCGCCCTGTCCCCGCGGAGGTGGGAACCCAATCGATAGTCTATTGCTCCCTGCCAAGAAAAATTGCAGAAATAGCATTTTTCTAATCAACATTTGGCAGGTTGGTGACGGCATTATAGCAGTAGGAGCCGTACGCCAGAGATTGTCTATATTAACATCGAGGGCGTGGGGCACCACTCCTCTTACTACTGCGCCCTCGGTGCTTTTCTTGAAGGGCCTGAGCCGATTTGGCTTAAGCCGCAAGGAAAAGGGGAAATAGAACGGCAAATACGTTAGTTTAAGGAGCCTGCTATGTTCAGAACACAAGACATTATGACCAAGAACCCAATCACTGTAAGAGAAAGCACGCCAATTTACGAGGCCGTGGAGTTGGCTGTCAAACACGGTATCTCCGGCATGCCTGTCGTCGAGGATGATATGAGTTTGGTGGGCATTCTTTCGGAAAAAGATTTAATAAAAATAATCCACGAAATGGAAGATGCGGAGAACAAAACAGTTAGCGATTTCATGACACAACCTTCTATCGGCTTTGACCTGGATGAAAGTCTGCTGGATGTGTGTGACTTTTTAATGAAGAATATCTTTAGAAGGGTCCCGATTACGTCAGAAGGAAAGCTGGTTGGCGTTATCAGCATAAGAGATGCGCTCGAATATATTCTCGAGCTAAGGCGGCAAAGTGTCGATGCCGGCTAAATTTCGCCCTGCGTCCTCGGTTTTTGTATTAAAAAATGTATTGGAAAGGCAGATTTGCGGCATTATAATTTGGTATTCGCGAATAGCGAGATTAAAGATTGTGGACCGTCAGGCCGGATGTATTGGGCCTGATTTTGGCATATCAACGAAGAGGGCCGCACCCGTGTCCAGTTCGGTATAGTAATTAGTGAATGGTATTTTGTACTACGACAAACGACTAATTTAACCACAGATACCTTGGGCACAAGTTTCACAGATTGCGCGGAAACACCATCGATAATCATTTTCGATTAAATTAAGACAGGCAATCGTTAAAATGGTGCGGTGATACCACAGTAATATTGGCAAATGTATTTAGGACTTGAACTGGTAGAGAAAAAAAAGAGTAAAAAATGAAGTGAAACTTTATATAAAGCGGAAATTTTATGGTGGTGCGTTTATTTCACATTCTTGTATTAGTGTTTCTTGTTATAGTTGTTAGCTGTGTGACCTATACTTTACTGAAGAAATATTTGGTAGCAGCAGTATTTGCGGCATTTATTTCAACGATTTTATATCAAGTTCTTACCTATTTTTTTATTGGCCATTTGCATCCGTTCTTGCTTATGGCATTAATCTTCGGTTTTTGTTGGGCCTTAATTATAAGTCTAATTGTTGGGTTACCTTTTTTATATTTTCGCAAAGAGCAGAGAAAATCAGATAAGGCAAGGTGATATTATGGCAAGCGTATTCAAAAGAAAATATATACCAAAAGCCGAGCCAAAAGAATAAGTAAATCGGAGGCAATCGTTAAAATGGTTAGGTGAAACGGAACCTTTTTGGAAAGGCCATAAAATGAAAACGAAAAAGTCTTTGATTTTCGCTGCGTAGAACATATAATTACCTTTGAGCTTGAGATGACATTCTAAGACTGCTTGCTTGATGAGAACTCTTGCATACAAAGGCGTATTCCCATTATAAATATACAAATTAACTAATTGATTGGAAGATGGGGTATCTAAGAAATCCAATACGATATTATTCGAGTAATACTGCTGTTAGATTTAGTTTGGTTGCTGTTTTAACAGCTTTTGGTGTTGCTGGTTGCAAACAAAAACCAACTACACCACCACAAAAAGTTACAGAACCATGCTCACCAGACACAAATGGTCTTGAAACTATTGTCACTGATGCAAATGAAGCAGATTCAGAACTAGTTCCTTTGGAAATCAAATTTCCAAGACCAGTATTTACTGGAACTCCTCCAAATCTTCAGAGAAAAAATGTAGAGGATACTACAGGAAAAAAACTTCCTCCTTTTTATGTTCCTAAAGGAACAGTGAATCTTGCTTTGGGAAAGCCGGTTTACAGTAGTGATGATGAACCTGTAATAGGCGAGCTTGAATTAGTTACTGATGGTGACAAAGAAGCAATGGAAGGCAGTTATGTTGAGTTAGGTCTTTCCAGGCAACATGTTACAATTGACCTTGGGCAGAAAGCTGCTATATATGCAATTGTGGTTTGGCACGATCATAAACAAGCCAGGATTTATCATGATGTTATAGCACAAGTAGCTGATGATGCTGATTTTATTATTAATGTAAAAACACTTTTTAACAATGATAAAGATAATTCTTCTGGTTTAGGAGTAGGTAAGGACAGAGAGTATGTTGACAATAGTAATGGCAAGCTTATAGATGCAAAGGGAATTCCAGCTAGATATGTTCGGCTTTATAGTAATGGTAACACGTCTGATAAGTTTAATCAGTATACTGAAGTGGAAGTGCATGGCAAACTTATTGGTAATTAATATTATTATCCCACTTATCACCCACTTTTTCATGAAAATATAATGAAAAAGGCTGGTGCGTCCCTTCGACAAAGTTTACCCTGAGCGTAGCCGAACGGGCTCAGGACAAGCCTCTGTGGCAGAAAAACAGTGAAATCCGCGAGATAATCCGTGTCAAAAAAAGCCTCCGCGATAAATTTCCAATCAACATTTCACCCCTCTTCAAAGCCTTCATCCTCTGGCCGTACAAAAAGAAAGGGCGGGGGTCGCTTTATAGATATAGTAAACAACACCCCCCCCACCCTTTACTCATCACCCTCTATTTTCATTCTATGTATCTGCCTATCGAGAAGATATTGGGATTTAACTGATTTTTAGTGGATTTTTTCCTGATAACGCCCTTTTCCCCAAAAACCCCAAATTTCCTTCAAAATCAGTTGATTTTTCATAGTTGGTGGTTCGTAGTTCATTGTTCGTAGAGATAGAATCCGCGTCCTCTGCGAAATCCGCAGTTAAAGAACTTTATATTCTCTGCGGCCTTGGCGGCAAAAGCTACTTGCCATCCGGCGGTCAGGCAAGTTACAGGGCGGGCAAAGGCAGGCCGAGGAGAACGTACAGCAGGCCGACAATGGGAAATAATAGCCGGAATCCGCCAAGCACCAAAAAGCCAATCAGAACAAAAAGCCCATACCGGGCAAATCTGTTATAGGCCCTGATGGCCTCCGGGGATTTGAGCTGGGCGGCGACCATTCTGGAGCCGTCCAACGGCGGTATGGGCAGCAGGTTGAAAACAGCTAACACAAGATTGAACAATATAGCTAACAATATAAAATTGCCCAACGGCGATGCTGCCGCCAGACTTAGCAGGTGGAAAAGGCCGGTCAAAATCAGGACTAACAATATGTTGGCAGCGGGGCCGGCAGCGGCGACCTTAAAGATTTGTCTTTTAGTGAGAATCGAAAAGTTGACCGGTACCGGCTTGGCCCAGCCGAAACGCGCGATAAGCGGTAAGATAATAGTGCCGAACAGACTGATATGCGCTAAAGGATTCAAAGTCAGCCGACCCATTCGTTTGGCTGTATCGTCACCATATCGGTACGCCATCCAGCCGTGCGCATATTCGTGAACAGTTAGAGACACCAGAAAGATAGGAAGAACAAAGATAAAAGTTGAAACTCGACTGCTTAGCATTACACGCACCAAACCTTTTTGAATTTTGCACTGTAATCCTGCATTTTACTTTTTGATTTTCCTGCTCAAAATAGCATTGAATCCGCGAAGACATCGCTGAAATCTTTTTCGTGTGCGATTTCGACGTATTCAATCCTGCGTGCCAAATCCCGAGCCAACTCGCGAAAGCGAGAACTGGTCAGTATCATTTGCGCCCCCGATGCTGCTGCATTGCCGACAAAATGAATCCGCTCGGCCGGGACATCCGGCAAAAGGCCTATCCGCAAAGCGCTTTCTTTACGAATATAATTGCCAAAAGCGCCGGCTAAGAAAATCTGCTTTATATCAGAATCGCCAAGGCCGACTTTTTTCTGTAACAGTTTAGTCCCCGCCCGTATAGCGGCCTTTGCAAGCTGGACCTGGCGGATGTCCTGCTGCGTCAAAACAACTCTCTGTCCGCCCGTTTCTTCGCTGGTGGCGAGTACAAAAGCCGGCTGAGCATCTTGCTCAGCAATTCTTGAAAAGATAGCCGGTGCCAGTTTGCCTTTTAGCGTGCCGGGGTTTGCGAATCGGCCCGATGAGTCAATAATACCGAGTTCCAACAATACCGCCACGGCGTCAATCAGGCCGCTGCCGCATATAGAACGGGCAGGGCAATCGCCCATCACGTCCAGAACTATATCATCTTCACCCATAACGACAGCTTCTATTGCGCCCTCGGCCGCCCTGCTGCCGCAGGAGATTCGTGCGCCCTCGAACGCCGGCCCAGCGGCACAACTTGCCGCATATAACTTGTCGGCGGCGGCAAATACAAGCTCGCCATTAGTGCCGATATCAACCACGAACGTTGTTTCCCCGGCTGAATCTATATCGACCGCAAGAGCAACTGCGGTCGTGTCCGCGCCGACGAAGCCGGCTATGTTCTCAACCGTGTGTATATTGCCGGCGGGGTTTATGTCCAGGGCTGCTTCTTTAGCAGGGACGTCTTTGGCGTCCAAAGAATAGGCGTTATACGGCGCCTGGCCGAGCTGCTTGATGGGCTGCTTTAGAAATATATGACCCATAGCCGTATTGCCGACGACGCACATTTCGTATATATCCTTTTGCTCGACCGAGGTCTGTTCACAAAGCCGAGCAATCAATCCATTCACGCAGTCAATTATTATTTTGTGCAGTTCGGCCAACTTTGTTTCGGTTTCAGCGTAAGCGATTCTGCTTACAACATCGTCGCCGAATCGGGCCTGCGGGTTTAAGTCGGCGCAGGTTGCCGTACATTGGCCATTTTTCATATCAATCAGTTTGGCAACAACAGTGGTCGTTCCGATATCAACCGCTACGCCGAGGATTTTGCCGTCGGCAGCAAGCCGGAGGTATTTTTTATATATGTCCGGCTGGATTTCGGTTTGCGTATCGATGCCGCTGGTAAGGATTTTCTGCTCGAAGAATCTGGAAGTGTGGGGTATGGTAACTGTGATATCGCTCTGGATATGGTACTGACAGGCCTGTACCTGCTCGCCTTGCGGTTGAATGTTTACCAGGCATTTTTTACAGATTCCCTTGCCACCGCAAACGGTGTTCAAAATGATACCGGCCTGGCCCGCGGCTTCCAAGAGAGTAGCGCCTTCGTGAATTGAGATTTGCTCGCCGTCAGGCTCAAAGGTTATGTTGAAATATTTCACTTTAGTAATTGGTGGACAGCATTAAACCATTCGCTATCCGCTCTTTTTATGCCGAACTTTCCAGCGAGCACGCCTTTTCTTGCTGCCAACCTTGCGTCGACGTCTCGATTTCGCCATTTACTTCTCCGCAAACCAAAATCTTTGTTAAAAAAACACTTTTAGCTCTGTAGAATATATGTTAGCATACAGAATTGGACAAGTAAAAAATAAAAGAAGGAATTTTTATTTTGGCTTTTTGCCAGTTTTGATTATGGTGCAAAAATGATTCAATGCAAAGATTGTGAACTTTGTGAGATTGGTCCTGACGGTCAAAAAACTTTCAAGTGCGACCCGTTTTCCAATATTAAGGAGCCAGAGTGTATAGCCAAATGGCAGCTAATCCGCCTTGATATGCTGGTGGCGAGCTACCAGGGAATGCTCAAGTGGTACGGAAAGCTCGCTCCAATCCAGGATAAACTGTTTAAATACATGAAGCGTGAGATTGAAGATATAGAGGAAACTGAAAGCTGGAAAATCGACGACGAAGAGGAAGAGGAAGATAGCTAAAAGCGCAAAACGACGGGGGGAACGGCAAAATCCTAAATTCCAAGCACGAAGCACTAAACTCACCCGCCTGAGGCGGGCAAGAATTCAAATTACCAAATTTCAAAATTAACGGTGGTTTGCGCAGATTTATTGGTTTTGCAAGAGAAAATTCAGGGTTAGGGAGCAGGGGTCAGGGGTCGGGGAATAAAAAACGTAAAAGTTAAAGTGCAAAGAGCAAAATTGAGGAGATTGGCGCATCGCGTCGCTGGGGGTTAAATGCGTCTTGCTTTTAGGGGGTCGCTGCGGTTATTCTTGTTTCTTGATTTTTTTCGATTTATGCAATAAAAGCAATTGCAGATAGCGTCTTTATTTATGTAAAAAGCACTTTGATATGGCCAAAAGCGATAGTTTAGTGCAAATAATCAATGGCTGTAAGGCCGGTGAGGCGGAAAGCTTTCAGACACTGGTCGATATGTACGGACGGCGTTGTTATGGGTACTTCTATCGATTGACGGGCAACAGGGATATAAGCGACGATTTGTTAGGCGAGCTATTTGTCAAATTGGTGGCAAAAATCAGCTCTTTCAAGGGCGGTTCGTTCGAGAGCTGGCTGTTCAAAACGGCATCTAATGTTTTTTATGACTACTTAAGGAAGAAACAGCGACAGAAAAAACTGTTAGAGGGCCGAGAGAAGCAGCTCAAATCAGAACTGATAGAGGCAAAGAAATCCGAGCGGGAGCAAATCGATAAGTTGCAAGTGCAGCTTGAAAGACTGAATGCGGAGACGAGAGAATTGATAATGCTGCGTTTTTATTCACAGTTGAGCTTTAAGGAAATAGCAGAAATGCGGTCCGAGCCGATAGGGACCACATTATCGAAAATGCATAGGGGGTTAAAAAAGCTGCGGGAATTGATGGAGCAATAATGCTATGAACGAGCGAAACGAAGAGAATCTAAAGGAGTTGTTTGAGAAATTCGTCAGTTCCGAACAGGCTGAAAGAGGTGCAGAAGATATTCGCAAAGGTGAGGAAATTCTTCGCGAGCACCCTGCGCCTGAGCCGGATGGGGAAGTCATAGCCGGTATAAAAGCGCAAATTGCGATGGAATTGCTCGGCCGAAAGAGACGTGTTTCCAAGCGGGTAGTCTATAAAGTTGCGGCTGTTGCAGCGGCGTTTATTATTCTGGCGGTTGTGAACGTAAAGATATTTGAAAAAGGCGGTGGGCCGGGGAAAGTTGTCAGGGCGTCGGTATTGCCTGCTGCGCTCTGGGACAGTGAGGACATCGCTGCGGACGATGTTGATTTGGCGATTCTGACGGCTGAAATCAAAGAGATTGAAGAAGATGTGCTTGCTTTAGAATTGGGCGAGAATGGCGGTAACGGGCAAATAGACATGGCTGAGCTGGAAATGGAACTGATGGAAATTAATGGTGATTTTTGGGAAGGATAAAGAAATGAAAAGGAATTATGTAACAATTTTGGTTTTAGCAATTGGAGCAATCGTGCTGCTGTGTGGGCCCCTGCCGTGTTGGGCCGAGGAGAAAGAGGTTGAGAAAGAGGAGGAAAACGTGTGGCAGGAGAACGAGCCGAGAGGTAGAGGAAGTTTTAGACGGTTTGAACTGACGGATGAAGCAATTGAGCGTATGATGAATCGTTTGGAGAAGGAGGACCCGGCGAAAGCGAAAGAATTGGCAAAGCTGCGGGAGAGCAATGCGGAAAAGTTCAAGGCCGAACTTAGAAAAGTTATGCGTGAGCGGTTCGGCCAAAGATGGAGGGAGCAGAGAGACCAAAAGGCCGGGCAAAAGTTTCGTCCGGGACAGGCTGAAGGCGGCGAGCACCGTGGGCATGGCACTGCCGGCAAGCGAGGAACAGGAAGGATGATGCGTGAAAGGCACGGCGAGTTTCTTGAATGGCTAAAAAAGAACTACCCCGAGGAGGCAAAAAAATTAGATGAGCTGGGAGATGAAAAACCAAAGCTGTACGAAGAGAGACTGAGGCTTAATTTAAGACAGTACAGGAGAATTTTTGAGGCGTCGAAAGAGAGTCCGAAATTGGTTAAGGTTCTTAAAGAGGATTTACAACTCAAGAAAGACAGAAACAAGCTGCTGACAAGAATCAGGGCTACGAAGGACGCAGATAAGAAGAAGGAGCTGATGAAAGAACTGAGAGATGTGGTCAACAACAGGTACGATTTGATTGTAAGGCGAAAACAAATAGAGTACGAGAATCTGCTTACGAAGCTGGAGAAGCTGAAAGAACAAGTTAAGAAAAGCAAGACCGCGGTTGAGAGGTGGGATGACGCTGGGTTCAAAAATGAGAGCGTTAAGGCACGACTTGAAGAATTGGTCAGTAAGACCGGAAAGTTCAGGTGGAACTGAGTAATTGATTATTGACTCCGCTAGAAGCGGATATCCGATATTGAGTATTCCATATGAAATTCTTCGGCTCATCCTTAAAATGACACTCCAATTGATAATTGATTCCGCCAAAGGCGGACGAAGACCCAAAATCTCAGATAACGACAAATCTCAGCGGCATAACTGAGCGGATACGAATAGGAAATACCCAATTCTAATAGAAGTGAAGGAACAATACGATGTTTTATACATATCTGACAAAACTATCGGCACGACAAAAATTGTGGTTTATCGTGAGCGTAATAGCGGGGCTTCTAATTATCGTCCTTGGCATATTATGCGAACCTGACAGGGCGAGTCAGACAGGAAACCAATTCACGGTAAATATGAGTATCCGTGAAATTGCCCCAAAACTGGGTGTCACCGGTAAGGGCCTGGCACGTGAACTTGCCTTACCACTGGAGACGCCGAAGAAAAAACCACTCAACGAATTGGGGATATCTCAGGAACAACTGGAACATGCGACTGCACATATCCTTTCCCATCACTCGACAGGACTAAAATATTACCTATTTGCGGCAATCGTGCTGTTTGGTTTGGTTTATCTGACTCGCTTCGGTCGGCCGGATAATGCAAATATCTCCGAGCGCAAACTGTGGTATCCGCGAATCCCATATATCATATGCCTCCTTGTTGCTGTGCTTGTATGTGGTTTCGTGCTGGGGAAATCCCCGAACCCAATGGAAGGGACAGTTAAAGTCTTTAAGTCCATGGTGGGGCTGTACCCATCTG
>CAZQYB010000045.1:0-16910 GCA_964597535.1 uncultured Pirellulales bacterium
CCGATGATACCTGTGGAGCAAGTGGACTTGAAATTGGGTTATCTTTCACACAGGGCACCGGCTCATCAGCAGATCTGGGCTTGCCTACTATGGCCTTTGAGACAGAAGGCGGCTCAACAACAGCATCGGGCCTTAATAACAATTTTGAACCGGCGGACTTTACCGAAACCCAATCGGCCCAGGATAGTGAAATAAGGGTCGATGGCTATCCTATACCACAAGCAGGAATTGCAGAGGTGCAAACGCTGGAAGCCATCACAAACCCAACTGGTGGTACCTTTACCTTAACTTATAATGGTGAAACGACCGATCCGATTAATCGTGATGCTAAAACTGACGATATTGAAACCGCGCTTGAACTGTTGTCAAATGTAAATCCTGGTGATATAACGGTGAGCGGTAAGAAGCTAAGTGAGGATGGTGCTACGATATTTACATTCCTCGATACTGCAGGTGATGTTAACATGATTTCAATTAATTCCGGCAACCTGACTCCCAGTGACCCTTCCAATTATGTGATGACCGAAGAAACAAAAGGCGACAACTATGGTTGGATCAAGAGAAGCTCTAATACCATAGATGATGTCATTCACGGCGTAACGCTGCATCTACACGATACAACTACTGCAAGCGGAGAGGATATAACCCTGACTAGAGATATCCAGTCGGTCAAAGACAAACTGAGCTCTATGGTTGACGCTTATAACGCAGCCGTTGCTTATATTCAGGAGAAGACCGGCTACAACGACGTCTTAAAGGCCGCCGGTGTGCTAATGGGAGATTATGTTGTCTCGACTATCAAGTCGCAGCTTAGCACACCTCTTTATGCGAGGACCAGCGGTTTTATAGAGGATATCGACACTTTTCTGATGCCCGGCCAGCTCGGCCTTGAGCTTGACCGGGACGGTATGCTGAGTCTCGATACAAACGTCTTTGATGAAGCAATAGCCGAAGATTATATGGGTGTCCTTGCCATAATAGGGGCGGATAAAACAGGAAGTTCCGACAGCAATACTATCGAGTTCTACGGCGCCAGCAGCAATTATACAACAGCAGGCAATTACGATGTTGAGGTAGTGGTAAACGCCAGCCAGGAAATCACCAGTGCCAAAATCAAACTCTCAACCGAATCCACATACCGAGATATGACAATCAGCGGCAATATTGTCACCGGTGATAGTTCTTTTGACGATAATGGTGACCCTGTATATGCTGAGAACGGCCTCCAGCTAAGCATCGACGTAAGCCAAGAAGGTACTTTCACTGCTACGGTTAGAGTAAAACAGGGCTTTACCGGTGCAATTGAAGACGCTCTTGATAGAATGCTCAAGACAACAACCGGCTCCATCCAAATCGACCAGGAATATGTGGGCGACCAGATAGAGCTGCTCCAGGATAAAATCGAAGTTGAAGAATACCGTCTGACCCAAAAAGAGGAAAGACTAATAGCTAAATTTGCCAATCTTGAGAGAACATTAGCTTTGATACAAGGTCAAATGGCTGCCTTGGGTTTCAGTATGTTCTAAAGGCAAATACCTCTTTGATAAACTTCAAACCGCCCCAGCATAAACTTTCATCGGTTTAAGAACCTCACAGCCGACAGACATTTTTCAGTTCCAAATCAAAGACCTCTCTTTACTTCCTGTGCCGCAGTCGATATATCATAGCCAGCACCTCTGCCACCGCAACATAGAGAGCCTGCGGTATGGGATTGCCGATATTCACCGTTGAGTATATCGTTCTGGCCAACTCCGGTCTTCGGATAACAGGTACACCATAAGCCCGTGCAATTTCTCTGATTTTTTCCGCCAAATGGTCTGCTCCTTTGGCAACCACGACAGGCGATTCCATCGTCTTGGTCTCGTAACGCAGTGCCACAGCTACGTGTGTCGGGTTCACAAGAACCACACTTGACTTGGGAACTTCCTGCAGCATACGCTTCATAGCCATTCCGAACTGGATCTTTCGAACTCGACTTTTGACCTCTGGCGAACCCTCTGTTTCCCTGCGCTCTTCTTTTACTTCCTGACGCGTCATCTTCAAGTCCTGGATGTATTTCCATCTCTGGTAGAGGGTATCGGCGAGCCCTATAACCAGCAGTACAGCACAAATACGTATCATCAGCCCTAATATTATCTTTGCGATAACCGTCATTATTTGTGCGGACCACGCCCATCGAAGCGTAGCAAGAGTATCGAGTCTGCTCCGAAGATACAGCCAGATAATAATGGAGACGAAAAACAATTTTAGTATGGATGTGCAAAGATGTACCATAGACTTAGCGTTTACCAGTTTTTGTAATCCCTTTGCCGGATTTATTGAACTGAATTTCAAGCTTACTGCTTTGGTCGCAAAATTCACGCCGCTGATAGCAATGCCGGCCAGAACAGACCCTGCAAAAAGTGCTGCAAAAATAGGGCAGATAATAAGTATCGAATCGGCAATCTTCGCGTTCAAAAAGCCCATAAACGCCCTGCTGTTGCCGAAAACACCAATTTCGCACAACATCCCCTGCTTCATTTGCAGAACGAACCATTGCATCAGCTTCGGCGCCAATAGAACTACCATCGCCACCAGCACCGCAATTGACACAACAGACGCCAACTCCTGGCTCTGCGGCACCTGCCCTTCCCGCCTGGCTTTCTCCAGTTTTTTCAGTGTTGGCTGTTCTGTCTTTTCGGCAGCCGGTTTCTCCGCCATACTTTGCACCTGTCAAATCAAAAACGCATCAAAGACTGAATTCAAGACTTGCTCTCACCCTCACTCTCACAAAGGCAGTAGTTTTCCTATCCAATCAGCGAATTCAGCCACAAATTCGTTAATAAACGGTAAAAATATCGCTACCATCAATAACCCCAGGCCTACGCGCAATGTCAAACTGATAAATAGAATATTCATCTCAGGGACTATGCGTGCTAACACGGCTAACACAACCATCAACAACAAAAACGCTGCCAACATCGGTGCCGCTAATCTTAGGCCGAGCAATAACATTGTTGAACCGGCTTTAATTACTCCGCCGGCTAAAACCGATATCGTTGGGATACTACCCGCGGGAAATGCCTCGTAACTTTGTGAGATAATCAGTAAAAACGAATGGTGACCATTGACCGCTAAAAACAGGAGTATAAATATCATCTCCAACAAACTGCTCAGAGGTTGAGTTCTCTCACCCGTCAATGGGTCTAAAATCTGAGCCATCGCCAAACCCATTTGTCGTTCGATAATCCGCCCGCTGAGTTTGACCACAGAAAATATAACAGCAGCAACCAATCCCAGAGCTAACCCGTAGGTTGCTTCATTAGCTATCAATAATACCGCCTTCAGGGCGGAAACCCGATTGGTATCGATAGATAATGGCGTTATCATCAAAAAGAAAATTGATACCAGTACGGTCATCGCAACTTTGACTCTGACCGGAATGGTTTTCCAGCTAAAAACGGGTACCACTAAAAAAAATGCCGAAATTCTCGTCAGCACCATTGCAAAACCAAGCAGTTTTCCGACCACCAATTCCATAAATCAGTGTCCAATATTCTGAATATGGCCGAAAATTTCGTTGGTAAATCCAAGTATCACCTGAAGCATCCAGCCGCCGAAAAGCAGGATTACAACACCCACAGCCAGAAGCTTTGGAACTATCGTCAAGGTCATATCGCGTATAGACGTAACTGCCTGAAGCAACGTTACAACTAAACCCACTATCATACAGGTCAGCAAAATCGGAGCGGCTAAAAGCAAAGCTGTCTCGAGAGTGTGTCGACCAAGATAAAGTGCAAAGCTGCTGTCCATCTGTTAAATCCCCGCAAAAATTTAACTCCTCACTTGAAACCTAAAACGAGACTCTTTGCCAACAATCCCCACCCGTCAACAAGAATGAATAATATCAGTTTGAAGGGCAGCGAAATCATTACGGGCGGAAGCATCATCATACCGGCACTGAGCAAAACGCTTGCAATAACCATATCAACCAGCAAAAAGGGTATAAACAAGAGACAGCCTATCTCGAACGCAGTCCGAAATTCACTGATAATAAACGCCGGAATTACTATATGCATACCAATTTCCATCGGACTGGCTGGAGGTTCTATCTTGGCCATTTCGACAAAAAGAGCCAAATCAGATTCCCTGCTCTGCCGGAGCATAAATTCCTTGATACAATCGCCAGCTTTGGCCCCTGCAGTCTGGAAATTAATCTCATCCGCAAGATATGGCTGAATAGAGATGTTGTTAATCTTGGAGAACGTAGGGGTCATCGTATATAGTGTTAGAAACAGCGCCAAACCTATGATGGCGATGGTAGGTGGTATGGTTTGAGTGGTCAAAGCCCGACGAACAAAAGCCAGAACTATGACTATTCGCGTAAAGGATGTCATCATCACCAAAAGACTCGGCAAAATTGCCAGACCGCCGAAGATGATTACGAGTTTGACAGGTGTTGACCAATCTTTGCCTTTGGCTTCGCTGGTGGTTGCTTTGTCTATAACCGTCATCAAATCCCCGATGCTTGGGACGGCGTTTTTCGACTCTTTTGCTGAGGGAGTACCGTTGGTCTGGCCAAAGGACAGCCTCGCCGGGGCAAAAAGGACAAACACCAGGAAAAGCGTTCTGATAAGCTTATCCGCCATTATATTCTCAATTATTATCTGTTTCTTGCGACGATAAATCCGTCAGGGCATCGGTTACATCTGCCAACGTCGTAACGCCTTCACTTGTACTGCCTATAAGAAGCTGCTGATTACCTATTTTCAGCAGATGCACTGCCTTGCGAGACCCGAGGTAAACCGTTTCGATGACGCGAATCTTTTTGCCGGGCGGGTTAGTAATCCTTGGCAGAAACTTTTTTGAAATGTAAATCGCTGCTGCGCCCAGAACAACAACAAGCAAAACTGCAGCCATCATTTTAAGAAACAGTTCACGGGTATCAAACGCTCCCGCAAGATGATTAGGGTCATTGCCCGATAGGGAATAGGAATTATAAGATGGCGTCTTCTTCGGTTCGCTTGCACGCGATTGAGCCGAGCACACCACCAGCGCGCCGCTGACCAGAGCGACCGCTATCAGAGACACAACGATTTTTTTCTTATATCCCACCACGCTACAAAACGCACCAAATATAATTATTTATAGTTACCTGGTACGCAAATAGCGTGCCGAAATGCCAGATTGGCGTTAATACAGCATTAACAGTGTTTTCTTGACAGAATCAACCGAAGAATCGGACACATTGTCGAAAAACTTGACAAGCGCAGGGCTCCCCGTTTTGTGGCGTACTGCAAACAGGCCCAAAAATCTAATCGTTTGTCCTCAGGACAGCGATTAATATCTGCGACTGTCTGGAGATTGGGCTGTCTTGTCCCACCCAATCACCTCCCGGCCCGGCGCCCCACGAATAGATAGGCCATTGGGAACTTAAAGGTAAGATATCCTGCAGGCAATCCGCAACTGCTTGTGCCCGTTTGGCCGACAGTATCCACTGCTCCTTCTCGGTTCGTTCATCACCAGCCAAACCAAGCACATAGAGCTTGACGGCCTTGGAACCGGCACCCTGCTGTAAATCCAGGCAGAACTTGGTTAAAAACTTCTTTGCTGCTTCATTTAAAGTGGCGACACCCGGAGAAAACCGAATATTGGTTACTGTGAAATTGTTTTTTTCTGCAACTATTTTTGAACGTATAGTCGTCACAGAACAATTGACTTTTTGGAAAATCCGACGAACCTCTTCTTCCTTTGCGTCTATAGTCCTGCCTTCGAATGCTTTGTCAGGGTCGCTTATGAAATATTTGATTTTAATATTGCCTAAGTCAGGTGCCTTTTGTTTACCGTAAAGCATTCCAAGTCCGCCCCGGCTTATCGATTTCAAAAATGAATCTCGCCCCGAATAAAATAATCCCGGGTCCTGGGCCTGAGCTAAGCTCAGCAGCATCACGAAGAACGTCAGCAGCAGCGTTGTCATATCCGAAAACGTAACGATATACCCTGGTACTTTAGGGGAACTTTCCTTAATTCCTTGGCGCTCACGACTCAATTGTATATACTCCGTTCCAGTAAAACAATCTCAAGCACACGTTCAGCTTTTGCCTCTGAGCGCCCCGGCTCACCACTTTTTGAGCTATTCTGAGTTACAGTACTTAATACCGATATACTAAAGTGGTTCTTGTCGAGGCTTTGTTTTGTTGTAAGATAATCCATCGCCGCCCATGACCGCTCCAGACCAAGCCCCTCACTACCGTTATCATCCTCCTGTCCGTTTTCACTGATAACTATCCTGCCGGGTACCTTCTTTAGGAAGGATGCCATAGTAGCCATAATATTGCAGCCCTCGGATGAAATAGCTGCTCCCTTGCCCCAAAAAACCTTCTTCGATGGGATTAAAAATACCTTGCGGCTACGGAAATCCACCGGCTCTGTTTCTTCTTTCAGATTGTCCTGCTTTCCTTTTACTAAAGTGGGTTTCTCACTGCCTTTGTTAAATTCTTCTGTAGGTTCTATTTGTTTTACAGTTAAAAAAGAATCTTTATTTTCTTCGACTGATTTGGTAGCCGTAGGCAAAGCGCGGCAAAAAATCACTTTCAATCTCTGGAAAACTTTTTGGTCAAACGTTGAGAAACTCAAGAGAAGCACAAAAAACGTCAACAGCAATGTCATACAATCACTGAAAGTCACCATCCACTCCGGTGCGCCTGGAGCATCGTCGGGTTCTGCCTGTTTTTTCGTGTGCCCCATTATACATTTGCCTTTATTTCTTTCCGGCTGCCTTGGGAAATAAATGCCTGCATTGTTTCCCGAACAGCAGTCGGATTATCGCCTCGTGCAATAGCACATACCCCTTCTCTAATCATCTCCATTGCGGTCGTTTCCGCTCTGGAATAAATTCCCAGTTTGCCGGCCAACGGCAGAAAAACTAAATTGGCGCTCAAAGCGCCATAAAAAGTGGTGAGCAGAGCTACCGCCATTCCACCACCAATTTGGTCTGGTGAATCTAAATTCCTGAGCATCTGGACCAGACCGATAAGGGTGCCTATCATCCCGAAAGCAGGGGCAGCCGCACCCATAAACTCCAGAATCTTTTTACCAGTTGAATGCCGCTCTTGGAGATTTTGAATTTCCAGGGACATAAAGTCCTGAATCGCCTCCGAATTCTTTCCGTCCACAAGCATCTGCAAGGCCTTGACGAAGAACGAATCATTTACCTTCGGAATCTCCTGCTCCAGGGCCAATGCTCCGTCACGTCTGTTGATGGCTGCATAGTTGACCATTTTTTGAATCAACTCCGACTGCGACGGTATCTTCGTAATAATCGTTTTCTTGACTACCGAGAATATCTTCAAAAACTGTGGTAGTGAAAAATGAATGAGCGTAGCACAAAGCATCCCCCCTATAGTGATGCCGAGTGAAGGAATATTGACAAATATTTGCCAGCCGCCGCCGGCAACAATGGCACCAATAACAACTACAAAACCAAACATTATTCCTACTATGGTTGCGACATCCATAGGACTATTCTTTCTCAACTATTTGTTTTAATCTCTGGCACAAAGCCCATGCAAGTTTAGGCTCGGAAGTGGATAACTCCGCCAGTAGCTTCGCCTTGGTCCTCTCGGTCATATAGTGCAGAATCCTTACTGCGTCATCGAGGTTATTATCCCCGCTAACATTTTGCATTTTGCTCATATTGGTCAATATTTTGCCGGCACTGGCGGCATTCATCTTGTCATAAGTAGCCGCTATCGAGATAAGATTAGCTTTTTCAGCCTGGGTAATCTCAACTCTGCTCTTAAGCAGTTTGTCCCGCTCGCTTTTTAGACCGGAAACGGTTGAAGCAAGTTCTATTCGCAGATTGTTGAGTTTCTCAATGTCGTTTTTAATCAAGTTATGCGCCATTTGTAATCTTTGTTCCCGCACCGCAAGACTCTGCAGCTTATTGTTATACTCCTGCATTTTTCCCTGAATGTCATAAACAAGGTTTTCGAGTTGTTTTCCCGTCATAGTTTTTTTCATCTTGTTGTCAACGGTGCCAACTACACTCGCGGTGGCTGCTTCCAGCTGGAGTAGCTTCGGTTTAGCTTCCTGACCGGAAACTGTTAACCCATTCGACACGTCACGCCGGCTTGCTGGAGTTGCTTTAGTAAACCATGCAAAGGCAAACGCCCCTGCGAAGCTTACCAGCCCTGCCGCCGCCGTCATTATTATTACTTTCTTATTCACTGGTTCATCTCCTACTTTCCTGCTACTATCCCGATTCTATCTGGGTCGCAAAATTTCAGCTTTTTCTTTGCTGTATTATCTTTCGTGTAAAACTAATTGTGGCCCCCTCGTCGAACTCTTTCTGCTCCAGTTTTTCTTGTTCTGTTATAAATTGCATTTTTGCTTTGTCTCGCAGTCTCTCCAGACCTTCTTTAAACCTCTTGACCTCTAAGAGCTCAGCGATTTTTTTTCTCTGTTGTGTTTCCAACTCGTGCTTCTTTTCTCTGAGTTTCTTAATCAGTTTGTCATCTGTCGCAGCCCATCTCATAAAAAACTCCTGCCGGCCTAATCGCCTCTTCGCACTTTTTCCGGCTAAACCATCGATTATGTTCTCTAATATTCTCTTCTGCATTAGCAGTTCCCCACGGGCCTGGGCCAGTTTTTCTGTTAGCTCAAGCAATTCTGCTCTCTTTGCTTGTTCGGCCTTTGCCTTTATGTCAAGGACTCGCTGCAACCGCCATACAAATCTTCTCATTTAACTTCTAATCTTCAGCTATCAACATTTAACAGTTCACCCCACGCCCGGGTAATATCTTTCAATCGCCTGACAGTTTCTTCGAAATCAGTTTTCTGTCGAATTGGTTGAACAAGAAAGCTGTTTATTCTGTCAATCAAAGCTATGGCTCCGTCAATACGCCGATTGCTGCCCGGCGAAAACGCACCAATATTTATTAAATCTTCAGCATCAATATAGGTGGCATATATTTCCTTGAGTTTTTGAGCAGCGGCTTTGTGTTCTTCGCTTGCCACCACAGACATCAAGCGGCTCACGCTTCCCAGAATATCCAAAGCAGGATAATGTCCCCGGTCAGCCAGTCTTCTTGACAGAACGATATGCCCATCCAGCAGGCTCTTGGCACTATCAGCTACAGGGTCAGTCAAATCATCGTTCTCAACCAGAACCGTTAGAATACCTGTGATACTGCCGTTCTCAGCACATCCCAGACGTTCGATGAGTCTTGGCATCAGCGAAAAAACACTTGGACAGTAGCCCTTTGCCGCCGGAGGCTCACCCGCAGCAAGGCCTATTTCACGCTGGGCCTGAGCGAAGCGCGTAAGCGAATCCATCATAAACAAAACATTTCTACCCTTATCTCTGAAATATTCACCAATCGTAACAGCCACAAATCCTGCCTTTACACGCTGAATCGGGGGCGAGTCCGATGTTGCAACTACTACCACACTACGAGCTAAACCCTCTGGGCCCAGGTCTTCTTCGAGAAACTCGCGAACCTCTCGGCCGCGCTCGCCTATCAATGCTACAACATTAACAGCCGCTTCACTTGAGTTGGCAATATCGCCAAGGAGCACGCTTTTACCCACACCGCTGCCTGAAAAAATACCCATTCGCTGTCCCTTCCCGCAGGTTAACAGCCCATCTATTGACCTGATACCTAAAGCCAAAGGCTTTGTGATTTTTCCGCGGCTCAAAGGTGGTGGGCTACTTGCATCTAATGCTTTCTTATCTGTCCCCGCCAGCGGCCCTTTATCGTCTATAGGTTCTCCCAGACCGTTCACTACTCTGCCCAGGATATTTTCGCCCAGCGTAATATACCGTGGAGTAGTTCGGGTAGTTACCGTGTCACCGGGTGATATACCCTCTATGTGCTCTAACGGCAGCAAAATGAGCCGGTCTCCCTGGAAACCTACCACTTCAGCTAATACGCGCCGGCCGTCGCGAATATGAATGCCGCAAAGTTCACCTAATCCAACCATCGGGCCAGCGGATTCAACCGTCAGACCCGACACTCGCACTACGGTGCCATGACAATCCAGCAGATTCACCTCACGCAACACCGAGTGAAGTTTCTCAAAATCAATCGAACAATTGCCGACCTTACCCACAGTCATAAATTATCCCACCTTTTCAAGTGCCTTGCCAATTTGTTCCAGGTGTCCGTCAATCAATGATTCGACTATTCCCTTCGGACTTTCAAGCAGGCATTCTGCACGTCCAATATTTGAATCCGCGACAAACTTAATACCGGCCAAGGCGCCGGTAGCATCATCCTGCTGGGCTTTTTGGTATTGAACGAGGTCTTCAGGATTCAAATGCACCACAACATCTTGACGGGTAGGGGTATTTTTAAGCGCTTCTTCGATGATGGATTCTATTTCGTAGTCCCCTTTTTGAACTTTTTGTACCAATATCTTTCCGGCGATTTCCACCGAAAGCTTGGCGATTTCCTCTTTGTGCTTGGTGAACATCTTGTCGTAAAACTTATTGAGCTTATCGACGACACTCCTGAGGGCTTGGCAGGCCTGTGAAGCCTTGGCTTTCTCAGCTTCTAAATCCTTCGTCAGAATTTGCTCGGCATTCGCTCCTGGATTTATTCCGTCACGACCGGACAACTCAGTGCCGGTACCATCGGCATAATTATCCGAGATTTTGACCGACACAATCGGCTTTTCAAGATGGACTGTAAGTGTTCGTGACATTCTGCTATCACCTTGCCATTCTAAGTTTGCCCTCTTCATTGGCTTTTCGCAACGGCGTGACTACTTCTTCTCTCGCATCGAGAACCTCCTTTTCCAGCGGTTCCTGCATCAGTGAGGCTTCTTCATCGAGCGTAGCAGTGGCCCGCTCAGATATATTTGAGCGTATCTTTTGCACGATATCTTCATCTGCTCCATAAAGCGCCACCGCTAATTTGCTTGACTCCACATTTCGCAGCACTTCCTGCAGAGACCTGTCTGCTATTGACGGAATATCTTCCCACGTTACCATCAAGGCCCTTACCGTTGTGCCGGTTTCCTCATCGTGTTTGCTGACTTCACCAAGCAATTGGTCTCGCAGGTCTTTCTCCAGACCACTTAACACAATAGCAAGTTTTCGCAGATTTTGTTGCTGTCTTCCCGGGGTTCCCACAAGAACCTCTCCTTTGAGACCCTTCAGCCGTTCGCTAACCACAGATGCCATTCGCTGTTTCACTCGGCCTCCCAGCATGTCCGGATTCATCATCTTGCACACAGCTTTGAGACGGGTCTCTTCGCTCAAAAGTGGCAGAACCTCCTGGCTTTTCTTCGGGCCCAGCTCCGACAATACCACGGCAATCGTCTGTGGGTGTTCACCCTCCAGCGCAAGAACCAATTCGTCCGTGTTGGCCGAACGAATATCCATAAACAGATTTTTTTTCCCTGTCACTTTTTTAATCTGAGACTGAATTTGCTCCGCTTTGTCTTTGCCAAGGACACCTACAAGCATCTCGTCGAGAAAACTTCTCATACTAAATGTCAGAGTTTGCCTCTTTTGAAGTGACTTATAGAACTCCTGGGTAACCTTCGCTTGTTCCTTGGCATCGTGCTGCCCCGATGCGTCGATTCGCGCAAGCTCCATAGCAATCTCTTCAATCTCTTCGGGGTTGAGCCCCTTGAGCATCTCGGCGGCGGTAGCCGCATCAAACCCCATTAACAGCATCGCTGCTTTTTGTTTGCCCGTCAATGCCACTTGCCTTTACCCCTTTTCTCCGACCCATTGGGAAAACAATTGCTTCACCTGCGCAGGGTTGTTCTGCAAAGCTCTCGCAATCTGCTTGCGCATCACCAATCGCTCAGAACTGCTGGTGCCCTCCGGCAGAAGGCCGCCGGATTGCTCGGCGCCGGGCAACTGCCCTGACGCAGCCGCAGCACTCGCCTTTTTCTTTGCACCTCTGAATACCCAGAGAACAAGCAGTGCGCAAATCGCCGTAATCCCTAAAGAAGCCTGCTGAGCAATTGCCATATAGCGAGGCCACGCAGACGGCTCTTCCTCAACCGGGACTTCAAGCGGACGATGAAACCTGGCCTCAATTACCTTAAGTGAGTCTGTCTCCTTAAGACCCAGCGCATTCTTGATAAGTTCTTCCACCTCCGCCAATTCCATTATCTTCGCAGTCTCAGCGCCGGCTGCTTCGTTAGCATCAGCCGGTGATAGGTCAACAACAGCCGCGACCGATAGGGATATTATGTCGCCTGGCAAATCAACCTTTTGCTCTACAGTTTTGCCTACCGCGTATTCGGTAACTATCGTTTCGTCTGTTTTTGTATCGCCCGGTCCAGCCGGCTTGCCCTCAGCCCCAGCAGTACTGCCTTTCTTTTCAGAATTAGTTTTAATCTCTTCTTTCGTAGGCACCTTTTTGCTTGGGTCGTACGTTTCTGTAACGAGATTACTACTTGTCATATCAATAATTGCACTGACCCTTACCGTTGCCCTGCCAGGTCCTAAGACAGCCGTGAGCATATATTCAACCTTGTCTGCCAGATTCTGCTCCACTCTCTCTCTGTAATCCTGAACGGTGCCGGCACCATTGTCCACAATCTTGTCCGACTCGCGCGAAAGAAGACGTCCCTGACTATCTATCACGGTTACACTTTCGGCTTGGAGTCCGTCAACACTGCCGGCCACCAAGTGGGTAATCGCCGCTATGTTCAGGGTAGTTAATTCATAACCTGGTTTAAATCGAAGAACCACAGAAGCACTTGTTTTCTGCCCTTGAGATGTAAACAGCGTTTGCTTAGCGCTTACTATATGGACCCGCGCATGAATCACGCCGTCTATCATTTGGATACTCTTGGCAAGTTCTTCCTGTAGTGCCCGCTTGAGGTTAACATTTTGAACAAAGGGACTCACACCGAGTTTTTCATTATCGAATATCTTGTAACCGCCCTGAGCATCTGCAGGAAGCCCCTCTCTTGCCATATCCAGACGAAGCTGATAGACCTTTCCTTTTGGGACATAGATGCTTGTCCCGCCGCTTCGCAATTCATACGCTATGCCCTTTTCGCCGATTTTCTCCGTAACCTTGGCCGCTTCTTCAGGAGCAAGCTCCTGATAGAGCATTCGCATATCGGGTCTGCGGGTCCAGTGAGTAAACAGCGCACCGACAATAATAAACGTCAGAACGACAGCAATCAGCAAAGCCCGCTGAGTCAGACTTACATTTTGCCAAATTGCCCTTATCTTCTGGAAAAAGTTCATTAAACCCCTTAAAAGCTAAAAGCGAAAAGGTAAAAACTACAATCCAAAACTTGAAACTTTTGAATTTTACGCTATGCTTTTGCGTTTTTCGCTTTACGTTTTACGCTTTCTTACAATGGCATATTCATAGTTTGTTTGTAGGCTTCAACTAATTTATTTCTGACACCCACAAGCAATTTGAAACTTATATCAGCCTTAGCCGCCGCCGAGACCACCGAAGTAATATCCCCATTTTTGCCGGTCAACAAATCCTTTATAGCCATATCTGAGGAATGTTGCAGGTCATCAACTTTGGATATATGTTTCTCGACGGCCTTAATAGTATCGGCAAAGTCTGATTTTTTCGCAGTGCCACCGCCCGCCTTGGGCATAGATATATTGGGCTTGGGTACTACCGAACCTACATTGGCATTTAGGTTAATCATCCTCTTTCACCTTGATTATCGAAGTAACTCGAGTGTGGTTTCTACCATTTGCTGGTAACGTTTGAGAATCGCTGCGTTGGCTTGATAGGCCCGTGTTGCAACGGTTAGATTCATCATCTCTATCGGCGTGTTCACGTTAGGCATTGTTATATACCCCTGCTCGTCCGCATTAGGGTTACCGGGGTCTAAAACCTTGTGGAAATCGCTCATATCCTGCACTATCTCGTCTATGCTGACACCACTGATGCCATCACCTTTTGTTTTGAACAGCGCTTCGAGCCTGCGGTATGGTTCGCCCTTACCAGCGTCGGTTGTGCGGGCGTTGGCAACATTCGATGAAATCACTTCCATACGTTTGCCCTGTGCTCGCAGCCCCGAAATCGCTATATCTACAGTGCCAAAGCTATTGTTAACTTCCATTTGTTCTACCCCTTTCTCACTTCTTTCCGGCCGTTGTCTAATTTACGAAACACGCGCAACTAACGAAGAATCGCTATTTTACGTTAATCGCTAATTCAATCTGGCTGTACTTTTTGCCGAGCAGCCGAATATATGCCTTGTGCCGAAGAGTATTCTTGACCATACCGCCCACCTCAACCTCCAGGTTCACATCATTGCCATCTGATTTCACCGGCGTCTGCTTGGGCTGATGTATCTGCGGCTCGACTTCACTAAGGTCAGCTGCACCGGACGAACCCAAAGCCTTGGCAAGTAACTCTTCGAACTTGACATCAATCCTGCGGTATCCCGGAGTCTTGATATTGGCAATATTGCTGGCGATTGCCTTTTGTCGAAGATTCTCTGCTCTTATGCCGGCTTCGAGAAAATCTACTATGTTGCTTGTCTTGGCCATTTTTGATTTCCAATATTTCCGCGCAAAAACGAACTTCGTCTGCTCACAAAGGATTAGCAATAATCGTGCCAGATACGTAAAGCCAGCCGCTTTCAGTCTGTTAAGCAGCTATCTTGTGCGAAAAACCGCCAAAACCTAAAATAATTGCCCGTTCAGCCGATAGCAGCAGCGTCAGGATTCTATACAAAAGGATGCCTTTTTTTACATCTAAACGAGCTCGCTAACTCTTTCAGCTTCTCTAAAATCCAAAACGGAAATTCTTTCCTGACCCTGGGAATGTTTCTCCATAACAACTACCTATAGAGACACATTTTTCAATCAATATCTATTCTTTAGTATTCATAAGTTCCACGCTAACAAGCACTTATCGTTTGTAGTAAGTCCGCCCTTAAATACTGGTACAGCAATTGCTATGGGATCATTGTATGAGTACTGATATGTTGACAGTTGAGAGTATGTTCGCAGGTGGGGTGGGCGCCGGCCCAGCTTCGTCAAAGCCTTCAGCAACGTCAAATACTAACCAGTTTGTCCCAACCCCGGCTGATGGCTTATCTTCGGCCAATCATCCCGAAGCAACAACGACCGATAATGAATGCACTCCTGCCCAAATTGAGCCCGCCAATGAGCAGCCGCAAAAGTTTCGTCATACGCTTCGCGAGAAAATAGCATCGCAAACACCCCAGGAAGGTCAGGATAAAACAGAATTCAAAACCAAGGACTCAACTTCTGGGTCCGTTCCAGCCGCGAATCCGGAACAGCCGGCACCAACTCAGGAATTGGCAATTGTCTCTGTGCCCCCCGGCAAAGGGACCGCTGCAAAAATGGATAACCTCTGCCAGCAGCCAGAAGCAGTAAAAACCCCAAATAAGCTTACCGAGTTAACCGCCACACCGCAGACCCACAAATCGCCCCCTGTTCTCTCTCAAGCCCTCAACTTAGCCACTACAGAGTCCGGCGAGTTGACATCCCCAAAACCAGAAACCAAAAACGAACTTTTGCTAACTATTGACCAGGGCCAAGCTGGGGAAGCCGAAAACGCAGGAAAAATGCAAGCATCGGACAAAACACCCGTCGCCACAGAAAACCTTACCAACCAGCCCCCTTTTCTGTCTTCGACAGAAGACAAGGGGGCTCAAGAATTGACTACCGAAGCCCCAAATACTATCAGTAAAACAATTACTGGTGACGAAAAAACAGCTATATTGGATGTTAAATTATCCGTGCATGAAAATGACACTTCTCAAATACAGCATAAAATGTCGGTGGTGCCGGAAAAATTCGCATTGACCGCCGAGAAACCAGCCGACAATAAAACGGATATTGGTCAGCAAAATCACGACACTGTCTCGCAAAACGCTGCAAAATGCGAACCCGCTCAAATACTTTCAGAATCATCGCCCGGCAGTGGCAAAAAGCCCCAGTTCGCCGGGGACAATGCCTCAGACGATTCTATCCTCCAGAAGTTGAACACGACCCATGTCCAGGTGTGTACCGGCCAAACGAAAGACCATGGAAACTCCGCCGCCGAGAATAACGCCAATTCAGATTTCGAGCAAATACCTTTCCACAATACCGCCCAAACGCCCGTTACAGAGCAATCATTCTTCTCTTCCCAAGCCACAAAGACCACCGATAGCGTTTCGACCGATGATGTTTCTACAAGCATCGGCACACAGATTCAGGAGCACATCCACAGCTCCTTACGCCAGGGCGACCAGCAAATCACCATTCGCCTCAACCCTCCGGAGCTCGGAAAGGTTTCTGTAAGATTTCAGGAACAGGAAGGCCAAATCACCGGCTTATTGGAAGTTAGTAAGACACAAACCAGATACGAGATTGAGCACGCCCTTCCACAGATAATCCGAAATCTTCAGGATTCAGGCATCCCGATAAAGCGACTCGAAGTTGTATTAACAGACCAATCAGAGCAACCAGCTCATAAAGACCAATCCTTGCAGGACGGCTCGTACCAGCCGCAAACTTTCTCCGAAGGAAACCATCCGCATAATACAACTGCTGATGGATGGGTGACAAACGATGACAGTCATCCGGATATTTTAGAACCGCAGGTGCAAATTACTGACAACCGCATAGACATGCTGGCATAGCCACGTCCCAAAATACTACCCTCTATCAAAATCAGGTTGAGAACAGCTTATGAACTGCCTTGATGCTTGTCGAATAATCACAGCTTAATTTGCCTGTTTTCCCGTTTTTGACGCGCCGCCTACCCAAAATCCAGATGGACCACAAGAAGCAGCTCTTCATCGAAAAACAGGGAAATCGTCCTGCTTAGCTGTTTATGATGATGTTGAATTACCGAATTTCATTCGCGTTGACCAGCGAAGTAAGTTCCTGGGCGACCCTTGAAATAACCGGTTCCCACTTTCCCCTCTGCTCCTGCCGAAACAGGCGCATGGTCGGATAC